>USCL01000019.1 GCA_900553145.1 uncultured Desulfovibrio sp. | reverse complement strand
GGGCGACTTGTTCGGCGGTAAGGCCACTTTCCTCTTTGGCGGCTCGGATCGCCTCTTTCGCCGTCATTTTTTTGTAATTCAACATACTGCCGTTCCCCTTTGTAACAGGTTGTAGAGTCATGCCCGTTGGATAGGGCAAAACCTCTTGCACCTTAAAGGAGAAGAATAGATAACAATAATACAAGTAGGTTACGCACCATAGTGCAGCAACATATACTTTTGTAGACTAAGCGGAACGAATTGTGCTTCTTGAAAAAACGAAAGAATGGTGTGCCAGATTGCCCAGTGCAGCATCCATGACAAAAAGTCCCGGAGAAGAATCTCCGGGGCTTTGCATATGGCGTGCCAGTATGAGGGAAAGACCAAAGCGAGGTGTGCAAAATCGCGCGCCGCGTTAGTCCTTGATCCGAATGGGCCGGAGTTTTGGCCGTGCCTGTCTTTGGCCACGCGGAGCGTCCGGCAACTGGCCTGCCGGAATGTGGCCAGCTTTCAGCCGCAATCCGCCAACGTAGGCCGGACTCTGGCGCGGCTTGGCGTCCAGTTGCCCATTGTGCTTACTGAGGACGACGCGGTGGTCAACGGCATCGGGCGGCTTGAGGCTGCGGCGCGGAAGGGCAGGGAAACGATAGAGGCGATCACCGTATCCCCAGTGAAGGCAGAACTTGCGCGGGCAATGCTGAACCTGTTGAGCATGGATTTCCATTTTGAGGGGGACAACGCGGACATGCTGCGGTATGGGGCCTTCCGCCGCAGCAGGATGAAACGCCGCACGTTGGGGACTGCCTATGTCATCCCCGTTTTCCGCAGCCGCCGCAACGCCGACTTTGACATTGCGGATCCTGAGCACAGGGCGAAGTGGCTGCAGGTTTGTGGTGATACCGTGCTCGATTTCGGTTCGGGGCATGGCGACGAGGCGCGTATGCTCCGTGAAGCGGGGATCGACGTTACGGCGTTCGAGCCTTACGAAAACGATGGGCACGAACGGATTTCCTTTGACCGTGGCAGGCGGTCAGCCGAAGGGTTCATTCACGCGGTACGTTCCGGGAAACGCTTTACCTCCCTCTTTCTTTCGTCCGTCCTTAATTCAGTGCCCTTTGTTTCCGACCGGGAACATATCGTCCGCATTTGCGCCGCACTGTGTGACGGGGATTCCACACTGTACGCTTCGGCGCGTTCCACCAAGGGGGCAAACTGGCAGTGCCACACTCGCGGCCCTAGCTTGAATGAGCATGGCATGTGTGAAGGCACGTTCCGCGTCGCTTGGGAAAGGGGGGTCACGATTGGGGATCTCGGCGTGGCTCCAAAAGTACAGAAATACTATGATCGCGCTGAGTTCAGGAAGCTTTTCCTTCAGTTTTTTGGTGAAGTGGAAATCTGCCTCAAGTCTACGTCAATCGCCGCAATCTGCCGCAAGCCCCGCCCCGTAAATCCTGAACGCCTCGCCGCCGCGCTCCGATTCGAGTTCGATTTGCCGTATCCCGGCGGCCGGAGGCTCGGCATGGCGGAAGAGGCCCTTGCCGCCTTCAGTACCCGTCTGGGGGTGAGCTTATGACGCGGGCGGTGCAGGAGTTGAAGGACTGGACGTTTTGCGGCTTCTCCGGCCAGTTTGACGGGCATGTCCGCGAACAGCTTCCTTGGTACGGCATGGCGACGGCGGCGGTGTCCATGATTGCCCGGCACTACATCCCGCAGGGTGGCAAGGTGTATGATCTGGGGTGCTCCACCGGAAACATCGGGCGCGTGCTGGCGCCGACGCTGCATGAGCGGGAGGCGCGGCTTGTCGCGCTGGACGAGTGCCGGGACATGGTGGCGGCGTACCGGGGGCCGGGGAGGGCGATCACGGCGGACGTGGCACGCTATCCGTACAAGGCTTTCGACGTGGGGATTGCCTTTCTGACGCTCATGTTCCTGCCTGTCCCGGAACGGCGGCGGTTGCTTGCGACGCTGCGGGGGAAGGTGAAGCCGGGCGGGGCGATCATCGTGGTGGACAAGGAAGAATCCCCCGGCGGCTATCCGGCTACGGTGCTGTCCCGGCTGACGTGGGATTGCAAGCTCAGGCAGGGCGCGGAACCGGGGGCGGTGATGCGGAAAGAGCTTTCGCTGTCCGGCGTGCAGCGGCCCCTTTACCGTGGGGAGTTGGGGCCCGACGCCGTGGAGGTGTTTCGGTTCGGGGATTTTGCGGGATGGTTGATTGAGGCGTGACGCCAGAAGCCCCGGCGGGAGAGATTCCGCCGGGGCTTTTTGACGTGTTTATGTCTCATTTATCTACTATGCAGCTCTTTTTCTAAATTTGAGAATTTTTGATTTATTATCTGAGGGTACGGCTGCAGTAGCGCATTCGAGAGCCCATCGAACAGCACCCGCAATAATGTTGTCCATACCGCCCGCTCGCGAAATTCGCACATTGCGTGCAGCTCCACCAGAGATATCTTTGCCGTTGTAAGGAAGCTTTTCACACCACGAATCTTTCATTGCTCACTCCATTTTTTATATGTTAATCCTCGTACGAGTCCCGGACGGTTCCGAGCTTAGTACGTCCATGTGGCTGATCAAACGAACCGTCATAGAGTTCATATTCTAAATTTTCTAGACATGGTTCAATCCGTAATCTTTTAAGATCAGTGACTGTTTTTCCATTTTCTAACGCTCGTTTAAAATCGTAATCATTCGCAATTTCTTCATCGCGATCTGCACGCACAACGATTCGGATATGTTCCAGTTCCCAAAAAGCCTCTTCAAAGCTTTCAACATCCATTTGTATACCTTCTTATGTATATGTTTAAATGGAACGTTAATTTTATTTCTGTATACCGTCTTGCTTCTTCGTTGTCAACAAGGTTGTCATGCAAAAGGCATACAGGGGCATGGTTTTCGCGGATAACAAGGCTAGGCTTCTGCAAAAACTGTTACGATTATTTTCGGCTACGATCTAAAGTCGTTAGATTCCTGAAGGTTTCGTTATTTTTATAGTTAGAACGGTTTCGGCCATCCAGCGGATTTCGTGTTTTGTGGCCTGTCCCATGAAGAGGAAGGGCAGGGCGTTACGGGTGAGGTGGAAGAAGCGTTGCCGGTTCCCGGCGGCATCGATGCGGGCGTCCGGGATGAAGGCCGTGGCCGCGAAGTCCGGCGGGAGGATGGAGCGGAGGCGGTCTATGTCCCGCAGGAGCTTGGCGTGCCTGCGTTGCATACCTCTGGCGGCGTCGAGGGTGGTGAGGCCGCTCATTGTGCGCCCCTCCGCATGAGTTCTTCCCCGGCGATGTGTGCGGAAGCGTACCGTTCCATTGCTTCCATCGTGTGGCAGGTGGCGGAAAAAAGGGACTGGATGCCGTAGTTCATACCGTTTGCGAACGGCTTCAGGTTGTCCGGCATGGCGTTGCCGGGCATCCAGTAGGCATCGCGCAAGCAATGTTCCAATTCTGAACCGACCTTGAAGAACTCCCGTTGGAAGGTACGGAAGCGTTCCAGCGCGGTGGCTGTCTGCTCCTGCCGTGTCGGTTGGGGTACGGCGGGCAGGGCGGCCTTTGGCTTCCGGGTGGCTTGCCCCTTTGTCCAGTAGTTCCAGAGGGCGTCGTTGCATTCGTCCTGATAGAGGCGGATACGGTCGCGGAGTTCGGGGCGTACCTTGTTGGGGTTGATGCTGGCGAAGAAGGCGGGGAGCTTGCGGACGGGCATGCAGAGGGTGTCTTGGTTCCCCGATGCCGAGGGTATGATCATGTTGATCATACCCCACCTGTCCCTGTTGTCGCGTAACTTTCTGGCTTGTGCTTCCCATGTCAGCCCCATGTCTTCGACAATAGGCTTTATGGGAGCGTAGGGTTCGCCCTTGTGGGTGACGACGAAAATGGTTGAACCGTGGAACTGGACGGGAGAAAGGGTAGCCTTTGCCATGATGCACCTCGTGGTAATTTAGAGGGGTTGGAAAACAAAAAGGCAAGGTGACGCTCCCCGGCTTACCACAGCCGCCGGGGCCTCACGGACACCCGGACGTCACCTTGCCAATATGTAACCAACACCCTGAAAAAAGGATGCATTGGTGGCAAGATACAAGAAAGCCCGCTCTTTTCACCATGTGGGGCACGGCAAAGGCGACGGATACACCTGTGGTAATTAGGGAAGCTCAGAAAACACGAAATAGCGGATAGTGTCAAGCTTTTATGTATTGACAAAAATTTATATCATACATAAATTTTAAATACACAAAGGAGTCCAGTCATGCGATTTGAATGGGACGCTGAAAAAGCCTCCATCAACCAGAAAAAACACGGTGTTACCTTTGAAGAGGCCCAAACCGTGTTTGGCGACTACGATGCGCTGAGGATATTCGATCCTGACCACTCCGAAGACGAAGATCGCTTCATCTTGCTGGGCATGAGTGCAGTCCTACGTATTCTTGTGGTCTGCCACTGCTACAGGGAAAACGACGAGAAGATCAGGATCATTTCTGCGAGAAAGGCTACAAAAAAAGAGTCCGCCGCATACGAAAGGAGGAAATAACCATGCGTGAAGAATATGATTTTTCTGATGCCGTCAAGAATCCGTATGTCAAGCCTGCCAAGGCGACCGTAACCATCCGTCTGGATAAGGCGACGGTAGATTATTTTAAAAGCCTGTCCGAGCAGGTAAATATGCCCTACCAGACGCTGATCAACTCTTATCTGGCGGATTGCGCCGCCAAGAAGATCAAGCCCTCTGTGGTTTGGGGATAACAGGCGGATTGATGCAGAAGGAGCTTTCGCTGTCCGGCGTGCAGAGGCCCCTTTACCGCGGGGAGTTGGGGCCCGACGCCGTGGAGGTGTTCCGGTTCGGGGATTTTGCGGGATGGTTGATTGAGGGAAGTCGAGAAACTTGGTAGTCGAATAGGGGATTGAGTGGGGGCAGAATGAGGTGAGGGGCAACTTTTGGGGCAACAATATTTATATGTTTATATAATAATTTGAAATAACAATATAAAAATGTTTTATTTCTTCCCCCTCATCTCCACCAGGTTTCGTCTCATGTAGACACAAAAGTCTCAAACCGTTCGGTTTGAGACTTTTTGTTTGTTCTGTGCTCCGGAGAAGGAGGTTCGTCACTTCATTTCGTATATATGCTTCCCGTGCAGGACGTAGTAGATGATCAGCGCGCCGAGCACCGTGCCGGACAAGGCCAGATACATGCCGCTATAGCCGGCGGTCGGCACAAGGAAGCCGAAAAGATAGGGGCCGAGCCCTATGCCGAGGTCAAAGAAGATGAAGAACGTCGTGGTGGCTTGGGCAAAGCGGGAACGTGAAACGAGGGACAGCGATACGGCTTGCCCCACGGATTGGAAGTTGCCGAAGCCCACGCCAAGGATGAAGCCGGAAAGAAGCAGCATCCAGCCGTGTTCCGCGTAAGCCAGCAGGACGAGGGACAACGCGGTCAAGAGAAAGATGGGGAAAAAGATGACGTTTTCGCCGCGGGTATCGTACAGTCGGCCGGTGAGCGGGCGGGTGCCCAGAGCCGCCAGAGCGTAAAGCAGGAAGAACAGGCTTGCGGGCCCGGAAAGGCCCCGTTCGGCAGCGAAGGACGTCATAAAGGCTTGCACGCATCCGTAACTCAGGCAGGTTACCAAAGCGACGAGGGAGAAGCGTACCACACGCGGATCTATGTAGCTGTTGAGGCTGAGGAGCGGGCGATGGCGGCGCTGCATGGCCGGGAGCGTCCCCATCCCGAAAAAGATGGCGAGACAGGCCAGCGCGATGCCGACGTTGATTTGCATCAGGGTCGCATACGCCATATGCTCGCTCAGGGTGATGCCGAGAAACGGCCCCAAAGCCAGCGCCAGCGCCGTGCTCATGCTGAACAGGCTGATGCCGAAGCCATGATGCCTCTGCGGGATCACATAGGCCACGATGGTTCCGGTAGCCGTGCCGGTGACCCCGACGCCGATGCCGGCGAGAAGCCTCTGGATGAAAAGCAGCGGCAGGGAGTCCGCCAAGAAAAAACTCGTTATACTGGCAGCATACAGCAGGATACCGGCGCACAGAATGCTCCGGCAGCCGAAAAAGGACAGGAGGTTGCCGGTGACGAAACGTCCGGCCAGGCACCCGATGACCATGATGCCCGCAGTGAAGCCCGCTGTGCTCAGGCTCGCCCCATAGGCTTGCTGGGCATAGGAAGTGCTGGTAACGAATATCAGGTAATAGGCCGTCATAACCAGCAGGTTGATCAGGGTCACCACATTGAAGTTGCGGTTGCATATTTCCTTCAGTGTTTCCCTCGTCCCTCTTTTTGACGCGTTTTCCGCCTGGTTGCGGCGGGTACGGCGATTCGGCATTGCAGGTTTCTCCTCTATAAAAATCGTTGCGTACGCAACGACTATGTATTTTCCTTCACCCTGTCAAGCGCGGGTTTGAAGTTCTTTTCCACCTGCCATGAAAGATGCCGAGGGCGGCCTTGCAATTCGCAACACGTAATAACTATATCTCAACCGGGAGGGAACGTTGGAACTGACCTGTAAATGGATCACTTTGGCCAACCGGTATTATTATATGTATCTCAGCAAGGCCCTTGCGCCATACGGCATCAACACGAGCCAGTATCTTTTCATTGTGGTGCTGTGCAAGGAGCCGGGCATTACGCAGGACAAGCTGCCGGAACGGGTAGGCATCAATAAGAGCAACGTGACGCGCGGCTTGGCGCAATTGGAACAGGCGGGGTTTATCCGGCGTGAGACCAACCCGCAAGATAAACGCACGACCAATGTTTATCCGACGCAGCGGGCCCGCGACATCTATCCGCAGCTCATGCGGGTGATTTCGGAATGGGATTCCTCCGTCACCGGCTTGTTTTCCGAAGAAGAGAAGGAGGCCCTTCAAGTCCTGTTGCGGCGCCTGACGGATTCCGCCAAAAGATTCGGCAAGGAAGCCGGCGCATCGCCCGGCGACGGGGATGAGTAGCCCCGAAGAGGCTCCGGGGCTTTTCTCTGCTTCAGCCAGTGCGCGGGGATGTCCTTTTTTCCGGCAACAACGCGTCCGCTGTGGTGAAACCCTGCGGGAAGCCCGGCCATGATGTTTTTTCTTCGTCTGTAAGCCTGCTTCGCAGGTTCGCATGAATGCAATGTCAAAGATGAAAGCCCCTTCCTGCCATCGGGCGGATGGGAAGGGGCCTACGTTGTTTACGGCGTTCCGGCTTCGGGGCGTGCCGCGACACCCCTATGCGCTGCTTTGCGGTGCATGGGGCATGGGAGGCATGCTTTTGCCGCCAGAGGGCAGGGCCTTTGTTTTGGCTACTTCCCCATACACGGCGAAGTGCCCGCGTCCCGTATTCTTGATCTGGTACAGCGCGGCGTCGGCCTTGGCGAAAAGTTCGGCATAGGTCTTGCCGTCGCGCGGGAACAGGCTGATGCCGATGCTTGCCGAGATGACATAATCCTGCCCGAGGGCGACATGGGCGAGATCCACGGAAAGCCGCCTGCACTTGGCTTTGAGGTTTTCCAGCCCTTCGGAGAGGGAAATGTCTTTGGCGAGCACGACGAATTCATCCCCGCCCGTGCGCCCGACGATGTCCGTGGCGCGGAACGTCGTACGCAGCGTGGCAGCCACGGCCTTGATCACCGAATCCCCGAACAAGTGCCCGAACGTATCGTTCGCGTATTTGAACTTGTCGAGATCCAAGATGATGAGTGCATGGTGCCTCCCTTCCTGCAATTCGAGGGAGACGAGCTGTTCCGTGGTGATCTTGTTGTAGAGCTGCGTGAGCAGATCCGTGCTCGCCTCGTGGCGGAGGCGGTCTTCCTCCAGCTTCTGGAGGTGGATGTTCGTAAGCTGCCCGATAAGCTTGACGGTGCGCCCGGTTTCGTCGCGGATGCTGCGGAAGCGGATCGAATACCACTGGTAGCCCTCTTTGGGCTGGAGTAGCCGGAGTGTGAGGGAGTAGGATTCGACCCCTTCCTCAATGCGGTGGTAGGCTTCCTGAAGCGTTTTCGCGTCTTCGGGCAGGAGCATGTCGAGCAGTTTGCCCCGATACCGGCTGTAACTGGGAATGACCCGGGGCTTATGGAAAATGGTTTCGTAGCGTTCCGAACAGTTCATCTCGTCGGTATCGTAGTCGTATTCAAAGATGATGTCGTTGGTCAGTTCCTCTACGATGCGGTTCCGCTGCTGTTCCAGCTCCAATGCCCGCATGGTGTTTTTCTGCTTGCTGACGTCCACGAACACGCCCTGGAATACGGGGACGCCGTCGCGGTGCCCTACGAGGCTGGCCTGGAGATAGATCCAGACGATGCCGCCGTCCCTGCGCAGGATGCGGTACTCGGTATGCACCGGGATATTGCTTGCGAGGCTTGAACGGAAGGCGCCGAGCAGCCGTGCCCGGTCGTTGGGGTGCACCACAAGCAGGGCCTCATCCTGCACGTCCTGCTCATACTCCGCGTGGCTTCTCCCGGCCAGCGCGTAAAAACCGGCGTTGGCCCAGAGCACCCGGAGGTTGTCCGTAAGCGCGAGCCGCGCCACCCCGCCTTTGACCCCGTTGATGACGGCCTCAAGCTCCTGTGAGGTTTCGGTCGCCCGCGCGCTGGCCTGTTCGGCCTCCCTTGCCCGCTCTTCCGCCATGCTGAAAGTCGCCTTGAGCCGCTGGACCATCGTGTTGAGGGCGCACGCCAGTTTGCCGAGCTCGTCCTCGCGCCGGATGTCGAGGGAACGATTGAGATCGCCCGAAGCCACGCGCTCGGCGAACTGCACCCCCTGCTGGAGGTCGCCGGTAACCTTACGCAGGATGAGATAGATGAGCAGGGTGACGAGCAGCAGCGCACCCGCGCAGCTCAGGATGATGTCGGAGCGGAGGTTGCGCACCCCGGCGAGCATGGCGTCCTTGGATGCGGAGGCCACGATGATCCATCCGTTGGGCAGCGCCGTGTAGGCGCTGTACATGATCTGCCCCTGCGGGTTCCTGTATTCCAGAAACCGGTCTTCGTCCGTGGTGGCCTCTTTGATGAAGGCCTCCTCCGAGGCATTGGCGGAAAACATCTTGTCGCGGTCCCTGTGCATGATGATCGCGCCGCCCGGCGTGCAGACGAAGACGTAGCCCATGCCGTTGAGGGTGACCGGATCGACGATGAGGCGCGTGAGGTGCTCCATGTTGATCGCGCCCACGAGCACGCCGGATATTGTGCCGCCGTCACGGATGGGCGTGGCGATGATGAAGGCTTTTTCGTTCGTGTACGGGATGACGAACGGCCCGTCGAGGGTCTGCACGCCGCGCAGTGCCTTGCGGAAATAGGAAGAGGTTTCCCGGCTGGTGGCGTTTTCGCCCGGGTTGACGCTGGCGAGCACGATGCCCCGATCGTTGAGGACTGTCAGGCCGTCGATGCTCGGAAAATCGACCACGGCCCGCCGCAGGTGCCGGGTGATCAGCTTGAGCTGTTCGCTGCCGAGGGAGCGATCGTCGGGGTGGCGGAGCAAATCGATGATGGCGATGCGATCGGCCACCGTGCGCAAGTGCTGGCGGGTAAGGTCCATGACGGTGGTGAGTTCGCGGCCCACGGCGTCGAGAGTGGAGATTTCAAGGATGCGGGTGGCCTCGGCCACGGAGTCCCGGGCGTCGCTGTACGCCTTCCATCCGATGAAGGACGTGGCGAGCGTCATAATGACGCTGATGGGGAGAATCATGCGTGCGATAAGCGACATCGTATCTTCTCGTATGCAAACCTGTGAGGGGAGGGGCCCTGAAGGGCGCAGAAGGGATTTGCGAGATGATACGCGGGGAAAGGAAAATGTAAACTATAATATCCGGGGCGGGCGGGTATGCTGCCCGGGCGAGGCCGGGCTGCCGGAAGGCGGTGCGGGAAGGCGCGCGGACAAGGCGCAAGCCCCAAAGGGTGCAGGGGCCTGCCCGCCGCGAAGCTATTTGCGCGTCTTGCGCCAGCCGTCGAACCGTTCTTGAAAGATTTTCGAGTCTTGCCTTGTCCGCGTGGACACCATCCAGAGGAAGACGCAGATCGTGAGGGCCACAATGCCCAGAAGGGCGAGCAGGATGTACACGATGACCGTCAGAATGGCGAAAAGTGTTTCCATAGGGTTGCCTCCATGTCCAACTCTATCAGAGAACGGCCCCGCGTCAAAGGGGCGGAGGGGAGTCCCGGACGGGGGAGGGAAGGCGCCATGCCCGCCGCCGACGGGCTCCCGGAGCAAGCCCGCCGTACCGTGGAACGCCCTAACGCCCTTGACTTTAGCCTGCTCCGGGCTATTGTGGGGACAGAGGGAAAAGCGTTCCCCAGCACTTCATTACGGAGGCATCATCATGGAAGTTAAGAAGATTCTCTGTGCGGTGGATTTGGAAGATACGATTGCCCCTTCCGTCGAATACACGAAGATGATGGCGTCCATGACCGGAGCTTCCATTTTGGTCGCCTACGTCATCCCGTCCCATACGCCGTATGAGGATGTGTATCTTTCCGTCAATAACCAGCCGAATGAAGTGAACAACCCGAACGAAGCCATCCAGAAGGCCCTGAACGCCCTCCTGTCGGAGCAGTTCGCCGGGATGGACGCCACGGGGGTGATCCTTGTGGGGCGGCCTTCCGAAGAGCTGGTGAAGCTGGCTGAAGAGAAGGGTGTCAACCTCATCATCATGGGCACGCACGGGCGGGCGGGGTTTGACCGCCTGCTGTTCGGCTCCGTCGCTCACGAAGTGGTGCGGGCCGCGCCATGCCCGGTCATGACCATCCGGCCTCCCATGCCGAAGAAGTAAGCGGAACCGGCGCTTTCCCTATTCCGGGAGGGCGCTTTTTTTGCGCCCTGAGCCATCAGTCAAAACGCCCGGAAGGGGGTGCCCCCGTCCGCTGCCCCGCCGGGCCGTCTCCGGAAAGGCGGGGCCTCCCTTGCCGCTTCAGCTTCCGGTTTTCCGCGAATTGGCTGACGATCATGGCGACGATGACCAGCGAATACATGTAGGCTGTCAAGGCCACGAGTATGGTGGCGTTCTTGGCGACCCACGTATGGGGCGCGATATCGCCGTAGCCGATGGTCAGGATGGTTATGTAGCTGAAATAGAACAGATCCCGGAAACCTTGCCCGCCGGGGGTGAGCCCGGCAAACGATCCCGGCTGGTGGAACTCCACGGCGACGAAGACGAAAAAGCCGCAGTAGCCGATGAGGAGCAGGCCGCACAGCGCCGCAAGCACGCTTTCCCTGTCCACCATCGGGGCCGTGTAGATCTGCCGGAAGAGTTCGAGCATCACCCATCCAAAAAAGAGGACATAAAAGAATACAAGGGATTCACGCAGATCCAGAGGCGTAAAGACGTCCAGCAGGCGTCCGGCGATGAGCAGGGCGCCGAGGGCGACGAGCAGGGTCAAGAGGTACCCCTTTCGCCGGATGTCGAAGAGGATAATCCCCGCGAGGAGCTGGAACGGCAGATAGATGGTCTGTGCGACGCCGTCGTAGATGTCCTCCGGGAAGAAGATGTTGACGACTATCGTACACAAGAGGGCGGCGAAGAGGAGATCGAAACGGTACCTGTAGGCTTCCGATCGGATGTGGTGCAGTTGTTCGGACATGGCCGGCGGCCCCCTGTTGGCGGATTGCGCGGGTGCGCGCTCCGTTCTTAGGAGAAAAACGTGCGGCGGTACAGGGGGTATCCATAGCGGGGTTGCGGATGCGGGGAACGCCTCAGGGGAGGGGCTGCGGCGCAACGTGCCTTCAGCAAGGCGAAAAGCGGAGAAGGGAGCCTTCTTGCCGGGGATGGCGGTATTTTTTTCCGTTGCCGGAGGAGCGCGGCGGCGGAAAAGTGTTAAAAAACAGGGCAAGAGCGTTTGTGGAATGCGGGCGGGACAGGTATGATCCCGTTGCGCCTGAGTGAGGTTTCCCGGCCTGTTGTGCCGGATGTACTGGAGGCGGTTCCGGGGAACCCGCCGGATATGGAGGAGGACATTGTGAGAACGGTCCGAACGTTTCGGGAGAGAAACGTCTACGTCTTGTGTCTCCTTGGCATTCTTGCGCTTTCGGTCATGGTCGCGCTTTCTTTCCTGAGCTTCAGGCGAGAAAACAGGGAACGCATTCAGGCCGTCAACAATGCCTATCTTGAAGAGATCGCCCGCCAGTCCAATCTCCGTATTTCCATAAGGATCAACGCCGGCATCGCTTATACGGCGATGTTCGCGGACCTTTTCTCATCGGTCAAGGATCTGACCGGATCGGATGCCGCGGGCTTGTTGCGAAGCATGGCCGGCCATTACGACTTCCACGATGTCCGCGTGTTCCTGCCCGACGGGAAGGGCCGCGATCCGGAAGGCACCGTCAGCGTGGAGCCCGATGAGCCATGGTTCCATGAGGCCCTGCGCGGCAGGCATGGCGTGCGTTTCGTCCGCAACGCGCATGGCCCGGACAATCTGCTTTTTTATTCGCCCATCGTCAGAAACGGGGAGATCGTCGGCGTAGTGGCCGGCGTGTATGATATGGCCATCCTCTCCCGGATCATGGATCTCAGCTACTTCCACGAGCGCGGCTACAGCAATATCCTGACTTCCAGCGGCGAGTCGGTCACGACCTCGCGCCACACGGCGAACATCATCGGCGGCAGCGAAAACGGCCTGAAAGCATTCGAAGCCCACGCCGTGATGTTGGACGGCAGCACCTTTGAGGGGCACCGGGCTATGCTCCGCGACGGCACATCGGGCTTTATCAGGTTCGCCGTGGGCGGGCAGGGGCGCACGGCCTATATCACGCCGATAGGCATCAACGACTGGCGTCTCGTGACCATCATCCCCGATGCCGTCACCGAGGACATCTGCGACCCGATCAACCGGAGCGCCTTGTCCTTCTCCATCAAGCTGTTCCTTGCCTTTGCGGTGTGCGCCGTGCTCATCAGCTTCGTCATCTTCCGCACCCGGCGGGAGGTGGCGGGCGTGAATCAGGAAAGGGACTCGATGGCCGACATTTCTCCCGGCGGCATCGTGAAGTGTACGCGCGACGGCTTCCGGATGCTCTATATCAACCAGGGGTGCCTGGATCTTGCCGGCTATTCTCGGGAAGAGCTGGAAGACGCGTTCGGGAACCAGTTCATCTGGGTCGTGCATCCTGACGACCGGGAACAGCTCGCGGCGTTGATGCGGGAATGCGGCATGGAGCCGCTGCAGTGCGAATACCGCATCGTGACGCGTTCCGGCGAAGTGAAGTGGATCTTGCACCGTATGCGCCTTGCGGCGGATCGGCGCGAGGAGGTGTGCCTTTATTGCAGCATGACCGACATCACGGACGCCAAGGAAGCGGAATTGAAGCTCCGCATGAGCAACGAGCGTTTTCTGATCGCCATTTCCCACACCAACGACACCCTCTTCGAATATGCCTATGCCACAGGCCGGATCGTGCGCATCGCGGGGGAGGGGGCCGCCCTCAAAGACGTGTCGCTGCCTGATATGATGGACGAGATCGGCATGGACGGGGAAAGCCGGAAGGCGATGGAAGCCGTTTTGGAAACATTGCGGGCCGGGGAGGCTTCGGCCTCCGTGGTGGTGCGGGCCGGGGACGGCTCCCCCCGATGGTTCCGCATCACCCTGACCAATCTTTTCGACGATGAGAACCGCCCGTACTCCGCGCTCGGCACGCAGGAAGACATTACCGAGCTGAAAGAAGCGGAAATCCGTTTCGCCCGGGAGGAGCGGTATCGGGAAGCCATGCTGTCCAAGACAATCGTATCCTATTCCGTGAACGTGACCCGGGACAGGCTGTTGTCCCGGTATGCGGACGGCGAGGAACTGGGTGTGGAACACCCGGATGCGTCCGCCTCCGCGCTGTTCCGCAGGGCTGTGGAGCTGTCCGTGCACCCTGAGGATCGGCCGGGCGTCTTGCGTTTCTATTCCACGGAATCGCTGCTGCAGCTGTACGCGGCGGGGCAGGGCGAAACGTCGCTGGAGTACCGCACGCTGCGCGGCAATGCCTTCATTTGGGTGTCCTCCTCCATCAACCTGCTGAAAGATCCGGCCTCGGGGGATCTGCTGGCTTTCGGCTACCTGACGGACATCACGGAACGGCGGCGGCGCGAGGCCGAGCTGGTGTACAAGTCCGAGCGGGATTTCCTGACGGGGCTGTACAACCGGTCCGCTGTGGAAAAGCGGTTTTCCGAATACGCCTCCTCCGAGGGACAGTTGCTTGTCTTTTTCAGCATGGATTTGGACGGGTTCAAGAACGTCAACGACACGCTTGGGCACCTTGAGGGGGACACCTTGCTGCAATTGGTCGCCCGGGAACTGGAGTCCTCTTTCCGCGAAAACGATATTGTAGGCCGCTTGGGAGGGGACGAGTTCATTGCGATCATGCAGGGCGTCCCAGCCCGGGAAGACATCGGGCGCAAGGCGGGGGAACTGTGCGCGCGTATCCGGGGCCTCCGCGTGGAGCACCCCCGCTACAGCGGGGTTTCGGTAAGCATCGGCGTGGCCATTGCCCCGAGCCACGGGAGTTCGTTTGAAGAACTGTACGCCAAGGCCGACATCGCCTTGTACCACGCGAAGCAGAGCGGACGGGATCGTTTCGTCATATACGGCGGGGAAGACGGCCGTATGCCCCGTCCCGGCAGGAAAAGCTGATGGGGGCTTGTTATTGACAGGAGTGCCCGGAGCGTGGAAAATCGGTTGACTGATGCTCTGGGGCCCGCCATCCAGAGGGGCTGGCGGGCTTAACGTGTTGCCGGGAGATGTGATGTTGACGCTGGAAGAGATTCGCGGGCATTTTCGGCGGCATGATCCCGTGTCCTCCTCGCTGGGCATTGAGGTGCTGGAAGTGGGAAAGGGATACAGCGTCGTCGAGATGCCGCTGGGCGGGTGCCAGCTCGACGGGGTGGGAAAGGCGCACGACGGAGCCGTTTTCGTGTTGGCGGATGTGGCGTTCGCCGCGCTTTCCAATGCGAACGGCTTGTACTGCACGAATGCGCAGACCGCCATTTCGTTTGTGCGTTCCGGCCGCATCGGCCCGTTGCGCGGGGAGGCCCGGGTGCTCCGGTCGGGAAGGCTGCTTTCCACATACGAAGTCCGGGTGACCGATGCCGAGGGGAATCTTGTCGCCGTGGCGACCGTCACCGGGTACGGCGTCGGCGTGCGGCTTCCTCGGGGGGATGCGTAGCGTTTTGCGGGCTGGCTTCCGCTGGGGTGCCGTTGCCGGCGTAATCAAAAAAGAGGAGGGCGCCGTGTCTGTCGCCGCCATGTGGTTTATTTTGGGCGTGGTCTTGCTGGCCGTGGAGCTGGTATCTCCCGTGTTCGTGTTGTTTTTCTTCGGCCTTGGCGCATGGGCGGCCGGGGTGACGGCGCTGTTCGTGGATGATCTGGCTATCGAAGTGGTCGTTTTCGGGGCCTCGTCCGTTGTGTTCCTTTTTTCGCTGCGGCGGCTGCTTGTCCGTACCTTCCGAGGGAGGACGCAGATTTCGTCGGACGCCGCGTCCGCAGGGCTGCCGAACCTGCACGCCGGAAAGACGGGGACCGTGACCCGGCCTATCCCCGCAAACGGGGTAGGGGAGATCGCGGTGGGCGGCAGTTTCTGGCGCGCGGTGTCCCCGGAAGCGCAGCCGGAAGGGGCGCAGGTGCGTGTTCTGGGGCATATCCCCGATGACGAACTGACGCTTGAAGTGGTCTCTTGCGGGGATGGCCCCCGGAAGCCTTTGTAGCCATTCAACTATGGAGAGTATGGCATGCTTGATCTGATAGGTTCCTCATTGACGGTTTTTGTTTTTCTGGCTCTGCTGGTCATTTTCGTCCTGTTCAAAACGGCGCTTGTCGTGCCGAACCAGCAGGCGGTGGTGGTGGAGCGGCTCGGTAAATTCCATGCCGTCCTGTTCGCGGGCTTTCATATCCTCATCCCGTTCATCGACGCCGTAGCCTACCGCCGTTCCCTGAAAGAAGATGTGCTGGACGTGCCCAAGCAGACCTGCATCACGAAGGACAACGTGAGCGTGGACATCGACGGCGTGCTCTATCTTCAGGTCGTGAATCCGGAGAAGTCCGCCTACGGCATCAGCGATTACATGTTCGGCTCCGTGCAGCTTGCCCAGACGGCATTGCGTTCCGCCATCGGCAAGCTGGAGCTGGATCGCACGTTTGAGGAGCGCAGCACCATCAACCAGGAAGTCATTTCCGCGCTGGACGCCGCCACCGCGCCGTGGGGCATCAAGGTGCTGCGGTACGAGATCCGCGACATCACGCCGCCTTCCGGGGTGATGCAGGCGATGGAAAAGCAAATGCGCGCCGAACGTGAAAAGCGCGCCCTCATTGCGCAGTCCGAAGGCGAGATGCAGGCCCGGATCAACATGGCGGAAGGCGCGAAGGCCGCCGCCATCGCCGAATCCGAAGGCAAGCTGCAGGCCATGAAAAATCAGGCCGAAGGCGACGCCGTGCTGATCCGCGCCGTTGCGCAGGCCACCGCCGACGGCCTTGCCACCGTTGCGGATCAGATGGAAAAGCCGGGCGGCACGCAGGCGGCGAACCTGCGCGTTGCTGAAAACTACCTCGAACAGTTCGGCAAGCTCGCCAAGGAGGGCAACACCATGATCCTGCCCACGGATCTGGCGAACATTTCCGGCCTTGTCGGCACCCTCACCTCGGTGATCAAGCAGGCCAAGGCGTAACAGTCTGCCGGAAGGCTTATGGGGAAGGCGGCTTCGGCCGCCTTTTTTGTTCTCTGCCGCAGGGCTCGTCCGCGGCGTCCAGCGTGGGCATGGGCACATGGATGATGGCGCGGGCATGGCCTGAAAGGCCCGTGCGTCTCGTCCATGAAGCCGGAACGGCGGCGGTATTTTGATTATATTCCCTTATACTAAAAGGAATTTTCGTTGTCGCATGCTACGGTTCCCCCATACCAAAGCATTGGAGGCTTACTATGCAGAATAAATGGCATGAACACTCCGTTGGCAATATCGTGGTGAATTTCCCCCTGTCTTCCGCCATATTCCGTGCTGCGGGCATCGACTACTGTTGTGGCGGTGGGCGTCTGCTCGGCGAAGTCATCGAGGAACAGCGCCTGATCGATAGCAACATTTACAAGGCACTGGACGAGCTCGCCGCCCGTACGGAAAAGCCAGCAGAACCTTTTTCCGAAATGAGCGCGGAACGGCTTGTGGAATTTATCCTGACGAAACACCACAGCTACCTGTGGGGAGCCCTTCCGGAAGCGCATGAACTGATTGTAAATGTACTTAAGGCACATGGAAGCCGCCATCCCGAATTGTATGACGTGTACAAGCTGTTCGGCCAGTTGTCACATGAGATGGAACCGCATCTGATCCGTGAAGAAACGGAACTCTTCCCCGCCATTGCCAACAATGAGGCCAAAGAGCACTGCCAAGCGCTGGTGCACATCTTGGAAGAGGAGCACGAAGCTGCGGGCAATCTGCTCAAGAAGCTCCGGCACGCCACAAACGACTACAGCGTCCCCTGCGACGGATGCGACACCTTCCGTGAACTGTACAAGAAACTTGCTGAAATCGAAGAAGATACCTTGCAGCACTATCATCTTGAGAACAATATCCTGTTCAAGAAGATTCTCGTCTAGTTTTCCGGGGTTATATGAATTCCCCCTGTACAAGGAACCTTTTGCCCTGCCCCGTATGTTCTCCGGGGATCGGAATATGGCGCTTTCGTCTGCAGGCTGCCGCTGAACCCGGTGTGGCATGGGAACTGAGGAAAGATTGCTTCTTACGGAATTTTCTTCCGGAAAGCCGTTTTTTTGCTTGCCAGCCCCGGGGTTTTTGGATATACCTCCCTTCCATGCCGAAGTGGTGGAATTGGTAGACACGCTAGGTTCAGGGTCTAGTGAAGGTTCCTTCATGGGAGTTCGAGTCTCCCCTTCGGCACCACAAGAAAAGCAACGGGTTAGCTTGGTATAAAAGCCAAGCTAACCCGTTTTGCGTTTGTGTCTGTTCGGTATCCTCTCCCCTCTCTCTCCCCGCATTATTCATGTCCCCAGCGCCGAAGGTGTATGTGTGGGCTTGCTTCTCACGCACCGGGGCCTACGGGCTATTGGCTTTCTTTTCCTGCCCTGCATCTGGTGGGCGCGCCCGCCTGACAGCCTTTGTTCACAGCTCTTTCCGTGGCCACCACGCGGGCCTTCAGGAGCACCGCGATCATGCGGGCGCATCCTTTCTCCCGGGGTGCAGCGCGCCCCGGGGGAGACGTCTCCCTCTCCCCGCACCCCTCTTCCATAAAAAAGACAGCGCAAAATGTCCTACTGGAACTCGCTGGCGGCCTCGGGCTGTGGGTCCTTCCCTCCCCCCCTAGCGAGGGGCAGGAATGCTCGCCCGAGAGTTCGGGGAAATCTTGGTTTTTGATCGGTGGGAATTTGGGAACGAACCCCGCTGAAAATCGGAATTCAAACTGGAGCCTCCTGCGCTCCAAAGGATTTTTGCATGTCGCAAGACACGGATGAGAGCCAACTTGATGCCATGGCCGCTCGGGTGGCCGTCGTGGTGACTGAGGAACAAGCCGCCCGAGTCGACAAGCCAGCCGAAGCCGTTACCCCGGACTTCGTGGCCAAGTGCGCTGGCTTCGCTGAGAAAGGGGACGGCATTCTGCACTCGGCGCTGTTCAGAGGGAAATTTGTTTATGTGCCCGAGACGAAGACGTGGTTCCAGTGGGCTGGCCAGTTCTGGGAACAGACGCATGTCCACCGGGTGGAAGCGTCAGTGGATGAGGTCGGGGTTAAATACCGCGAGGTTGCGGCCCACTACGAAAAATTGGCGCAGGAAGCCAGCGACGCCGGCGACAAAGAACAGGCAACGCGCCTCTCCTTCTCCGCCGAGCGTCTTCGGAAGCGGGCCAGCTACCTGAATACTTCCCGTGGGGTAAATGCCTGCCTCAAGTTCACCTTGGCAAACACGGACCCCCTCATCACCAGACCGGACGTGTGGGATGTCGATCCGTGGCTGCTGGGCGTGGCTAACGGCGTGGTCGATCTCAAAACAGGGGAACATCGACCGGGGCGACCATCGGACTACATCAGGCGCGCCTGCCCCATCGAGTGGAAAGGACTGGACGAGCCGGCTCCGGTATGGGAGCGCAGCCTGTCCGAAATCCTCGGCGCATACGAAGGCGTCGAGGACTACCTCCATAAAGTGCTTGGCTATGCCATCACGGGGATGTCATCCGAGCCTCTATTTCTCATGCTTTACGGGGACCGGGGGCGCAACGGGAAGACCGTCATCATGGAGACGTTGAAAAAGGCGCTGGGACCGTACATGGGGCCGGTGCCAGCCGAAATGTTACTGGACCGAAACGTACCCAAGGACCCGGACTCGGCCAGCCCTACCATCATGAACTTGAAGGGGCTGCGAATTGTCTGGGCGTCGGAAACCAATGAAAACAGGCGGTTCTCGACTTCGCAGGTCAAGCTGCTCTCTGGTTCCGACTCGCTAACGGGCCGCTATCTCTGGGATAAAGAAAACACCGAATTTCGGCCTACGCATACCCTGTTCCTGCTGACCAACTTCCTGCCCCGTGCCCCAGCGCACGATACGGCTTTCTGGGAACGCCTCAAACTGTTCAACTTTCCCTACCGATTTGTTGACCAGCCCAAGGGAGAATTCGACCGTCCAAGAAATCCCAAACTTGAGAAGGAGCTAGAGGGTGAACTGGCAGGCATTCTTGCTTGGCTGGTCCGGGGGTGCCTCAAGTATCAGGCGGAGGGGCTGCAGCCGCCGGCATGCATCACACAGGCCACCGGGCAATACCGGGTGGAAGAGGACACGATGCAACTCTTCATCGAGCAATGTCTCGAGGAAACTCCCGAACCGGAAGATAGGATCAACGCTACGGAGTTGTACGAGGTCTATCAGGGCTGGTACCGCAAGTATGTTTCACCCAAGTCTATTCCTTCCATGCACCTTTTCGGGCGCCAGTTGTCCTCAAAGGTGGAGCGGCGCAAGGTCGGCGGCCATACCTACTACTATGGGGTGCAGCTGTCAGAAGAAGGAGAGCGCTTCCGGCCCTCTGGGAAGAGTGCCTGACGATATGCCCTTATGCCATTGCTAGGATATTTGGAAAGACGAAGCGCCTAGCAAAATATACTTTCATCACCGTGGGATAAGTGCGCCATGACGAAAGGACAACTCTCTAGGGGGGCCAACGCGTTTAAGCATATGACGTTTTGGGTATATGCCCCCGTGTCTTTGTCATAATGTCATATTTTTTATTTTAATAAATAAAAATAAATAGATAGAGAAAGGATATTAGGTAGGACTTTCTAAGCCTTTGGGAGAAAAACGCATGCCAGCGAATCTTGTTGACCTGCTTTCCGAGTATGGATTTTCCCCTGTGAAAAAGACAGCCACCGAATGGGCAAGTCCCTGCCCGTTCTGCGGGGGGAAAGATCGGTTCCAGATTTGGCCGGACGAGGGCGAGGGACGCGGCTATTACTGGTGTCGCCAGTGCGATGCGAAAGGGGATGGCATTCAATTTTTGCGTGACTTCGCGGACATGAGTTACGGCGACGCCTGTAAGCGGGTTGGTGTCACGCCGGTGGCCAACCTGCGCGCACCGGCGCTGACGAAGAAAAAGGCAGTCGAGCCTTTCGAGCCCGTCCGTCCGGATGAGGGGGCCAAACCCCAACTTGATACAGCCAAATGGCGCGCCCGGGCCAATGATTTCGTCGCGTGGGCTTCAGAGCAGCTGCTGAAAGCTCCCGAGCAGCTGGCGTGGCTGGCTGCCCGCGGCATCGACGCCGGTAGTGCTCGGCGCTACCGGCTCGGCTACAACCCGGGCGAAAAGGGCCGAAACTGCATCATCCGTCCGCGCGCCGTCTGGGGACTACCTCCGGTCAAGCGGAAGGACGGCAAGGACAAGCAGTTCTGGCTGCCCCGCGGAATCGTGGTGCCGCAACTGTCCGGCGAGGATGTACAGCGCCTTCGCATCCGTCGACTTGATGCCGACCGGCAGCTGTTCCGCCCCGAGCACAAGTATCATGTGGTCGAGGGTAGCAGCATGGATGTTTTGTGGCTGCCATGTATGAATCCCCGTCCCGAACAGGCCGTGGCCGTCGTGGTTGAATCCGAGCTGGACGCCATCCTGTTGCACATCCTCGCCGGTGACCTTTTCCATTGCATGGCCAGCATGACGAGCAACATCCGTCGGCTGCCGGTGGACGTGTACGAGCAGTTGCAGTCATGCCTGTGCATTCTTGTGGCGCTCGACTGCGACGCCGCTGGCGCTGATGGCTGGCCGAGGTGGCAGGAAACCTTCCCTCGTGCCAAGCGCTGGCCGGTTCCCGCGGGTGCGGGCAAGGACCCGGGCGAAGCCTTTTCCCGCGGGGAAAATCTGCGTCTGTGGCTTCAGGCGGGCATTCCCGCAGGCATCCGCAAGGCAATGCGGACAGGACAGTCGCCTGAAATGGCCTCGCAGGAAGAAGGGCGCGACGAAAAGATGGGGCCTGTCACTTATCACGGGATCAAGCTGGCAGAGAACGGGTGTCCGACACCGCCTCCGGAGGTCCTGCAGTTCTATGCCATGTGGCGCGAAATGCCGGTTGTGTATACGCGATTTACGGATGAAGAAGGTAATTGCATCGGATTTGACTGGAGCTGCGACAACAAATGGTCAGCGCGCAACCCGGGAAAATTTCATGAGTTCCTTCTGTTCCGTGACGCTCATAACATCATCTGGGAGTGGCTATCTCTCAATCCCTGTAACAAGGTCACGGATCAAAATTTCCTTAACGTAACTTGGTGATATGACGATGAATGAAGACCAGAGAATCTATCTTGCGTCGCCTTACAGCAGCCCTGAGCAGGCCGTGCGTGACTATCGGTACCGGCTTGCATGGCAATTCACCTCCGCCCACTTGAAGCGAGGTAGGGCCATTTTCAGCCCGATTGTCAACGGGGTGGCGCTGACCGAAACCGGAAGCTGGCTGTGGGGCTTTGTCCATTGGCAGGATTACGACCTTAGCTTCCTACAGCATTGGGCGACCGAGCTGTGGGTACTTTGCCTTGACGGGTGGAAGGACAGCGTAGGCGTGCGAAAGGAAATCAGGGTGGCTGAAAGTTTGGGCCTGCCCGTCAAATATATAGGGGTACTTGATGAAAGAACTGAAAATTGAACAATGGCCGGTGGAGCGGCTGCGGCCTTATGGCCGAGAGCTGAAGGTCACGGACAAGGCGTTGCCGCAGATGGTGGACGCACTTCGCCAGTGGGGCTTCCGGATTCCCTTGTTGGTAACGGGTGACGGCGAAATCGTTGACGGCAAAACCCGCTATCGTGCCGCGCTCGAGCTGCGGATGGAGACCGTGCCCGTCATTGTTGCCGACGATCTGACTCCGACTCAGGTGCGGACATTCCGGCTGTTGGTCAACCGCAGCGCGACGTGGGCGGACTGGAACGACGAAGCCCTGCGCGCGGAAATGGCCGAGCTGCGGCTGGAGCTGGACGATCTGCGGTTGACCGGTTTTGCCGACAAAGAATTGGACATCTTCCTGCAGGGGGCGGTGGCCGACAGTGAGAAGGACCCGGACGACGCCCCGCCGGTGCCGGAAATGCCCACATGCAAGCTGGGGGATGTCTGGCAGCTCGGCATCCACCGGCTCATGTGCGGCGACTCGACCAAGGCCGCCGACGTGGTGACGCTCATGTCCGGGGAGCAGGCGGACATGGTCTGGACTGATCCCCCGTATAACGTCGACTACAGCAGCAAGGCAGGGAAAATCAAAAACGACAAGATGTCGCCGGAGCAGTTCGACGGCTTCCTGCGTCGGTTGCTGACCTCCGCCGCGGACGTGCTCGTGGACGGCGGGGCCATTTACGTTGCCCACAGCGAGGCAGGCGACGGCATGGCCTTCCGCGCAGCCTTCCGGGCCGTCGGATTCAAACTGGCCTGCTGCCTGATCTGGCGCAAGAATCAGCTGGTCATGGGCCGCGGCGACTACCATTGGCAACACGAGCCCATCCTTTACGGCTGGAAGCCGACCGGTAAGCACCACTGGTACGGCAATCGCAAGCAGACGTCGCTGTTCGAGCACTACGCCGGGGCCGTGGTGCAGCGCATCTCCGATAGCGTGTGGCAGGTGGCCAGCGGGGACAGCATCCTGCGGATCAGCGGCACCGACGTCGTGGTGGAAGACTTGGCCAGCAGCATCATCTCGGTACCGAAACCGCAGCGCTCGGAGCTGCACCCGACCATGAAGCCCGTGGCGCTGGTGGAGC
>USCL01000018.1 GCA_900553145.1 uncultured Desulfovibrio sp. | reverse complement strand
TATTATCATAAAATCCACGAGAAATCCTGCAACCGCCCCGCCGACCTTATTTACAAATCCGATTACCGGAATATGGTCTATCAGCTTAAATATTTTTATAAGTCTTCTGAAAAAATACCTTACAACAAAAAATATAAGCATAAATATAACCGTATAGGAAAACGCCTCGGTCACACTGAGTATGCCACCCTTTACAAACTGTATATCAGGGGATATCTGCTGTGTTATAAGTTCAGCAATATAAGGGGATATCATCTTTGACAACATCCCCGAGAAAACATATGAGATGACTACAACTATAAGACTTGCCACTTTCATGACAAGTCCCTGGTGCCAGCCACTCACAATAGATACCATAAATACAAATGCTAATACCACATCAATTATCGTTCCGATTTCCATTACATCAAAACATCTGCCATGTCATAAAGACCTGCAGCCTTTCCTTTGATAAATTTAGCTGCGGTAACAGAACCCTTTGCAAATACTGCTCTTGAATATGCCGTATGTGAGAATGTAACAACTTCATCTGTTCCCGCAAATATAACATCATGTTCTCCGACTATAGTACCGCCTCTTACAGCCGAGATACCGAGTTCTTTTTTGTCACGCTTCTGTCTTACTTTAGAACGGTCATATACATATTCATACTGTCCGCCCATCTCATCATTGATTGAGTCTGCAAGTGCAAGTGCCGTACCTGACGGTGCATCAAGTTTCTGGTTGTGATGCTTTTCAACTATCTCAACATCAAATCCCTCTGTTGCAAGTTTTTTTGCAGCTTCTTTTACAAGCTTTATTAAAAGATTTACACCAAGTGACATATTTGCTGATTTCAATACGGCTACTTTTTTACTTGCTTCTTTGAGATAATCAAGCTGTTCATCTGACAAACCTGTTGAGCATACAATAATAGGTATCTGCTTGTCCACTGCGTAATCCATTCTCTCCTCAAACCCGTTTGCAGATGAGAAATCAATGATTGCATCAGCTTTTACATCGCAGTCTTTTATATCAGTAAAGACAGGGTATGGATTTTCTCTGTTGTTTACTATGTCAATTCCGGCAACTATCTGTGCTTCGTCATCCTTTGCAACTATATCTGTTATCATCTGACCCATGCGGCCGTTACATCCTAACATTATTATGTTTGTCATTTTATCCTCCATTTTTTAAAAGGGCAGACCAAATGACCTGCCCGTTTTTATCATTATTTCCAATAATATCTTGCTTATACATATTTTTCACGGGTGTTTATGTTTTAATAAATAAACATATATCTGCCTTGAAAAATTATGCAACTACATTAAATCCTGCATCTTTTAATGCCTGTCTGAGGACTTCCTTATGAGCATCCTCCATTTCTGAAAGCGGCATACGAAGTGAGCCTACATTGAAACCAAGCATATTCATTGCTGCCTTTACAGGAATAGGATTTACCTCGCTGAAAAGTGCATGGATGACAGGAAGGAGTTTTATCTGAAGCTCCTGACTTCCCTTTACATCCATGATATGCAACTTCGCTCCGCCATCAACGGAAAGCCTGCTTGTCCCGTCTCCCTGCAACGCTCCTTCACCATCGGCAGCGGCGGCATTCACGACGAACAGGGATTGCCCCGCAAACGTTGCCGTATTCTCGGCGACGGATGGGGCGGCAGCCAATGAACCATCCACAAGAAGCGCCCCGCTAGCGGAGAGTTTCTGCGAGGACTTGATTGCCAAAGCAGCTGTGACGGAATCTTTGCCCCACGTCAGATCGGCATTATCAAGGGCGTCCTGAACGGCTTTCTGAGCCCACGCGCTGTCTTTGTCGCCAAGAACGAGCAAGGAATTCCGGCCTACGGCAAATCTACCGTCTACAGCTCCAGTGGCAAACGACTCGAAAACGCCTATCGAAGCATCGGAAACCAGATTCCCACCGTCCTTCCACGCGGGATCAAGAAATACATTCGCCCCATTCAGGGAGGCCTTGCCGACTGTCAGTCCGCCAGCGTTTTGCGCAGTGCCAATAGTGATGGCTGAGGAAGAGGTTCCTTCCATAGTGGATATGGAAAACATTCCGGCCCGCACATTTACCGTGCTCTCGTCCGCAATGGAAAGCGTACCATCCAAAGAACCGCCGCTGGTCAATCCTGTGCCGCCAAGATTCAACGTTCCCGCGCCGTTATCCTTGCTTCCGACAAGCAGCTTCACATTCCCGGAGTCGGACGTGATCAGTTTCTCTCCGTCGCCACGGATTGTTATGGCCTGCCCACTGTTGATCATGATTGTATCGCCGCCCACCAAATCAATCTTGCCTAAGCTGACTGAAGTTGAAGGCACTTCTTCCGCATTGCCGACGTCTTCTCCCTTCCCCTGGCTGCCGAAAACAAGGTTTCCGGATTTCAACGTGCCGAGCATTGCGAGGCGTGTATGTCCATCCGCATCCGCTATCACTTTTTCAGCGTCAACCACATACTTCATATTATATGAGGCGTCCTGAAGGGCCAACGTCCCGCCCGTCAAGGCCAAACCTGTTGCAATGCCATTTGTTGCGGCAGCCTCGCCAGCATCTCCGAGCCCTTGCTTGAATGCCTGAGCGGACATGGTCTGCAACGTGCCGTCGGCCAGAGTCAACTTACCGGTTTCAAGCTGAATGGAAGGAGCAATGAGCGTACCCTTCCCGTTTAAGGTAAGGGACGTTCCCACATTGGCATCAGTAAAGCCCCCTATAACGCTTGTCGTTCCCTCCGCCTTCAAGAAATCGAAACCGCCAAACTTCGTTCCGTCCAGACGGGTGACTTTCGAAGTCAAGGACAGGTTACTGGTTTCCGCATTACCGCCCAGCAGCTTGCCGCCGACATTCAATGAGTCGGTATCCACGGTGATCGTGCCGGTCTTGACGGTAGCCGCATCATTGGTCGCACCGGTCGTATCCCCGGCACCTCCGCCCGCATAAACGTTCCCGCCGATCTCGCCACCTGAAAGGATCACATCAGCGGTGCCGGTGGAAGAGTTTTTCTTGCCGCCCGCGTACACATCCCCTTGGATCAGACCGCCTTCCACCCTGACTGTCGTGTTATCGACATTAAAAGTTACGCCGCTGTCATCGATATCGCCCTTGTCGCCGTTCCCGCCGCCGTAGACGATGCCTCCCCCGTTTTCATCTCTCAGAATACGCACCCCATCCTTGAGAAGAACGGTCGAGGAATGTACTGTGCCCGCCGCTCCCTGACCGTCCCCGTCGCCGCCGCCGAAGACACTGCCTGAGACCTCTCCGCCGGAAAGGGTCAGATGAGCCGTCTCAACAGATGTTCCTTTGCCATTGCCCCCGGCATAAATATCACTCAGCAGTTTTCCGCCGCTGACAAGCGTAGTTGCCGTACCAACTTTGGAAACGGCTTCCCAAGCGTCGCCTCCTCCGTATACGGCCCCTTCAATCCGGCCACCCGCTATAGTGAGGCTGGCCGTACCCACTTCACTAAAGCTCGTTTCGGCAAGCCGCCCTTCCGCACGCCCGCCGCCGTACACGTCGCCCTTAATGGAGGCATCTCCAGAAATGATTACATGTGTTGCATTTATCTTTTCCGAGGCTCCGTCTACGACGCGTCCGCCGCCATAAATATTCCCAGACGCGTCATCCTCTCCGAACGTTCCCCCGGAAATAGTGACGCTGGTTTCCTCAAAAACAGCTTTATTGCCTTCACCGCCGGTATTGCCGCCGCCGTAGACATCACCGTTCACCCTGCTCGAACCGGAGAGCACGATGCTCGCCTTTCCGATGGTCGTCGTGTACGGATCAGGCGCATCAGCATCCTTATCCGAATCCCCGCCGCCATAAAGATGATCAACTTCGCTGTCGATAATATTGATATTGACGGAACCGACGGAACTGCCTCCCCATCCCCCTCCATAGACGCGATCTACCATTGCGTCTTTAATCGTGATCGTGGATTGTTCGGCAAAAGTGCCTGCGCCGTCCCCACCGCCATAAACCCATGCGTCACCGTTCGTTTCTCCCAGATCGACACCGCTTATATTGATCTCCACATTCTTGACGGCAACCTTGGAGCCCGGGGAAAGGTTGTCGCTGACTCCCGCACCGTAAATTTCCACACGTCCGGGATTTCCATTCGCGGATGGATCAAATATGCCCCCAGTAATATTCATCACGACATTGCGCACGGAAGCCGTCCCACCATCAAAGGCACCGCCCGCACCCCTGATATAAATGCGGCCATGGTCGGCCTGAACATCCTTCTCCATCGGCTTAAAAGTGCCGCCCGTGATATTGATGGTCGCAGTACCCGTCACTGAGGCATCAGCTCCACCCCCGGCGGCGAGGCCACCGCCAAAAATTTCTCCGTTCAGCATCCCGCCGGTGAACGTAAGTGATGTATCGCCGTTTATCACGGTGGAATTCCCTTCCGCCGCACTACCGCCAATGACACGTCCATTGATGACGCCCTTGTCCACAACAACCGGCTTGCCCTCACCGGCAATTGCCGTCGCTGTGTTCTCATTCGCTGTCGCACTCACGGCACTCCCCGCTACCAGCAACCCCGCTACGGCAAGCGAACCGAACATATTCATCAGATGGCACTTCTTCAGCACTGCGCGGTACCTGTTCATCAGGTTCCCTACGGCTCCTTTTGACAATGTCATACCCAAGCTCTCCTTTTCTATGGCGCATCGTCGGCATACGGACTCTCGCGGTTCCCAACCCAATGTGAACGTAGTGGTTGAATGCGCTCATGCCGGACAGGTGTCGCCCTGTTAAGGGCTTCAGGATAGGCTGTTTTAGTTAAAACATCAATCCATATGACGTATAACCTTATTTTATGATTCCTCCACCTCTCGTATCCTGTTGTATTAAAAAACAGGAGAACCAATGTGGCAGACCAAGAAAAACATCAGCTGGAAAAAGTGGTAGGGCAAACCATTGCCAAACGCAGACAGAGTCTCGGTATCTCCCAGTTTGAACTAGCGGAACGTTTGAATATAGCTCCCGCCTCTCTCTCCCGAATCGAAAACGGCCTTGCCGCTCCCCGCTTTTCCCGGCTTGAAGAGATAGCTGAGATACTCGATTGCCCCGTTTCTGTCCTTTTTCGAATGAACGACGAGACGCTGAAGAACACTTCAGATACAATTGCCGAACTCGTAGGCTCACTTCCACCGGAAAAACAAAAAATCGTGCTTGATATGGTGTCCCATCTCGTTTTTGCGTTAAAGCAATAAGTTCTTATCTTTTTCAAGGATTGCTGACTATATTGCTTCAGAGTATCTTAAAATAACTATGAAGCGAAAAGACTTCCGTATCAAAATGTATAATTAAAGAATCTAACACTATCGAAAGTGCTGTTAACTATAGATCTTAAAATCCTATTTAAGAGCATAATAAAGAGAGTACGCATGAAAGTTACCCTTCATAGCGTTACTCTCTTTATAAAATAAACGAAATAGTATGAGTCTTGGGAGATATTTTCTTATCAATTCCCAGTTTGGCCTATCACGTCAATAATGGCAACCTCAATTTATTCAAGAGGCACATGCTGCCACTTTGCGGTTTCAGGAGCTTTCTGTTGCCAACAATCCGAAGCTTGTGGCGGCAAGAGTAATCCTTTCCTTCGATATGGATGCGCCAATCTCCTGTAAAGGAGTCAAATGTATACTGGTGGAAAGGAAAATAAGGGTAATAGGGGAGGACGAAAAGGCTTGGCAGAGAGAACGCCCCAAAGCGGAACAGTTGGACAAAATTGCTTTTGATTGCGTTTCCCATGTTACCCCGGTGTTACCCATAACCAGAAAAGGCCTCACAACTTTCGTTGTAAGGCCTTGAGCTTTCTGGCTCCCCGGGACGGACTTGAACCGCCAACCTAGTGATTAACAGTCACCCGCTCTGCCGATTGAGCCACCGGGGAAGAAGGCACTCGTTGGTGCGAAAAGAGGTCTATCGAAACGGCCCCTTTCCGTCAAGCGTTTTTTTCGTTTTTCCTGAAAAAACTTTTTGACCCGCGGCACGTCCTTGACTGCACAGCACAATTGGACTACGGCTTTGCGGATACAAACTGTGCGATCAGGTCCACAGGGCGCCGCGGTCGGAGGGGGGGTCCCGCCACCGCAGGCGGGAGGGCAATGCGAGAACGGAGGAACGATCCCGCTGTCTCTAACCCGTTGGAACATTGTACGGGTTTCTTGTAGCATCGGCCATGCGCCGCCGCTGAAAGCCCGTCCGCCAAAGCCCCCTCCCGCCTCTGGACATGACCGCGTTTCTTGTTGTCCGGAAACGCGGGAGATTGTCGCCGGTCGCCAATCGCTATTCTAATTGATGGAGAGATTCCCTTGAGCAACCAGGAAAGTACGCATCACAAGCCCGTCAAGCTTGCTACCAAATCGGCCCACGCAGCCTATTTCATGCCCATGCTTCAAAGCCTCGCCGATAAAGACGAGCTCAACGAAGTCATCAAGAACTGCGTGGTCAAATCCTGCGAACTCATGGATGCCGGAGTCCCCCTCCATCTCAACGGATTCGTCAAAACCCACGATGCCGGCGCCATCCGTGCCGAATATGAAGCCTGTTCCGCCACCGAACTCGAAGAACTGAACGAATCGTTCACCTGCGCCGGCCGCATTATCTCCCACCGCTCCTTCGGCAAGGTCGCGTTCTTCCATCTTATGGATCGCAGCGGCCGCATCCAGTGCTACGCCTCCAAGGACCTCATGGGCGAAGAGGCCTATAAGAATTTCAAAAAATTCGACATCGGCGACATCGTGGGCGTGCACGGGAAGCTTTTCCGCACCAAGACCGACGAACTGACCCTCGCCTGCGATCACGTGACCCTGCTCACCAAGTCGTTCCGCTCCCTGCCCGAAAAGCACAAGGGCCTTACCAACGTCGAAATCCGCTACCGCCAGCGGTATGTGGACCTCATCACGAACCCGAAGGTCCGCGATATCTTCCGCAAGCGCAGCAAGATCATCCGTACGTTCCGTTCTTTCCTTGAGGAACGCGGCTTTGTGGAAGTGGAAACCCCCATGCTCCATCCCGTGGCGGGCGGCGCGGCGGCGCGTCCGTTCACCACCCACCACAACGCGCTGGACATGGAGCTGTACATGCGCATCGCGCCCGAGCTGTACCTCAAGCGCCTCTTGGTGGGCGGTTTCGAAAAGGTTTTCGAACTGAACCGCAACTTCCGCAATGAAGGCATCTCCATCCGCCACAACCCCGAATTCACCATGTGCGAATTCTACTGGGCGTATGCGACGTTCTATGATTTGATGGATCTGACCGAAGAACTGTTCTCGACCATCGCCACGGAAGTCTGCGGCAGCCCGATCATCACGTATCAGGGGACGGAACTCGACCTGACCCCCGGCAAGTGGCAGCGCCTCACCTTCCACGAATCGCTGGAGAAGATCGGCGGGCATTCCCCCGAATTCTACAACGACTTCGACAAGGTTCTTGCCTATGTCCGCGAACGCGGCGAAAAGATCCTCAAGACGGACAAGCTCGGCAAGCTGCAGGCCAAGCTCTTTGACCTTGATGTCGAGCCCAAGCTCGTCGCCCCCACATTTATCTACCACTACCCCACGGAGATCTCTCCGTTGGCGCGCCGCAATCAGGACAACCCGGAAATCACGGACCGTTTCGAGCTCTTCATCATGGGCCGCGAATACGGCAACGCCTTCTCGGAACTCAATGACCCCATCGATCAGCGCATGCGCTTCGAACAGCAGGTCCGCGAAAAGGCGGCCGGCGATGACGAAGCCTGCGCGATGGATGAAGACTACCTGCGCGCCTTGGAATACGGCATGCCCCCGGCCGCGGGCGAAGGCATCGGCATCGACCGCTTGGTCATGCTTCTGACCGACTCCCCGTCCATTCGTGAAGTGATCTTCTTCCCGCTGTTGAAGCAGGAATCGTAACCCTTATGCGTTTTGAACTCTTCGTAGCTTTGCGCTACCTCCTTGCGCGGCGCAAGCAGGCCTTTATTTATATCATTTCAGCCATGTCCGTGCTCGGGGTGGCCATCGGCGTCGCGGCTCTGGTGATCGTGCTCGGCGTCTATAACGGGTTCACCACGGACATCCGGGATAAAATCCTTGGCGCGAACGCGCATATCATCGTTTCCGGCCCGCTGGCGGCGCTCACCGCGCCGCCTTCGGATGCGGATCTCGAGGCAATGCGCGATGGCGGCGAAGCCCCCGAGCTCTCCGGCATCGCGGCGGTCCTCCGGCGCATCGACGCCACGCCCGGCGTCGTCGGCTCCACCTCCTTCCTGTACGCGGAAGGCATGCTGTCCTCTCCCAGAGGCGTCAAGGGAGTCGTCCTGCGGGGCATCGATCCCCAAACGGCGCCGCACGTCCTGTCCATGCTGGACAACCTGATCAGCGGCAGCGTTGCGGGCCTGACGCCCTCCGTGGAGGGCGCGCCGCCCGGCGTGCTCATCGGCAAGGAATTGGCGCTGCGCCTCGGCCTGACCGTGGGCAGCCGCGTCAATCTGCTTTCGCCCTCCGGCCAGAAGACCACGGCCGGTTTTCAGCCCCGCATCCGTCCCTACAAGGTTGCGGGCATTTTCCAGACCGGCATGTTCGAATACGACTCGTCGCTCGGGTTCATCTCCCTTGCGGCGGCGCGTGACCTGCTCGGCCTTCCCCCTGATCAGATTTCCGGCATTGAAGTCACCGTCAAGGATGTGTACAAAGCCGACACCGTGGCCGCCGCCCTCCAGAAAGAGCTCGGCCCGCTGGCTTCCGTGCGGACGTGGATGGATATGAACGCCAACCTGTTCGCCGCATTGAAGCTCGAAAGGATCGGCATGTTCATCCTGCTCACGATGGTCGTCCTCATCGGCTCCTTCTCCATCGTCACGACGCTGGTCATGCTGGTCATGGAAAAGACGCACGACATCGCCATCCTGATGTCCATGGGCGCGACCAAGGGGACTATCCGCCGGATTTTCATGCTTCAGGGCACGATCATCGGCGTGGTGGGCACCCTGCTCGGTTATGTGCTCGGCATCGGGCTGGCGCTCCTCCTCCAACGGTACCAGTTCATCAAGCTTCCGCCGGGAGTCTACACCGTGGATCATCTGCCCATCCTGCTTGACTGGGTCGATATCGCCGTGGTCGGCGTATCCGCCATGGTTTTGTGTTTCCTCGCCACGATCTATCCGGCGCGGCAGGCCGCAAGCCTCGAGCCCGCCGAAGCCCTGCGGTTCGAATGATGGAACAGACCTCTCACGCGACCGTGCCCCCGGTGCTTTACGAACTCTCCGGAGTCGAAAAATCCTGCGAGGGCCCTGCGGAGCGCATCACCATCCTGAAAAATGTGGACCTGACCGTCCGGGCGGGCGAATCCCTGGCCATCGTCGGGGCGTCGGGATCGGGCAAATCCACCCTCCTCCACCTGCTCGGCGCGCTGGACACGCCCACCGCGGGCAAGGTATTGTTCGAGGGCAAAAGCCTGCCGGACATGACGCCCGTGGAAAAAGCCCATTTCCGCAACAGAAAGCTCGGGTTCGTCTTCCAGTTCCACCACCTGCTGCCCGAATTCTCCACCGAGGAAAACGTGGCCATGCAGGCGCTCATCGCCGGGATGAACCGGTCGAAAGCGCTGGGGCTGGCGCGGCAGGCCCTCGGGCGCGTCGGGCTTTCCGACAGAAGGGATCACAGGGTAACCACCCTTTCCGGCGGCGAGCGTCAGCGCGCCGCCATTGCGCGGGCTATCCTGCTGGAGCCCCGCGTGTTGCTGGCCGACGAGCCGACCGGCAACTTGGACCAGCGGACCGGCGATTCCGTCGCCGGATTGCTTCTGGAACTGAACCGCACACTCGGCATGACCCTCGTCATCGTCACCCATAACCGTGAAATGGCGGGAACCCTCGGGCGCTGCCTCGAATTACGATCTGGAGAACTGTATGAAGAGATGCGTACTCGCGCTGCTGGCGCTGGCGCTGTGTAACCTGTTGTTCCACGGTACGGCTCAAGCGGCGCCCAAACAGGCGGCCTCGAGTGCTGTCCGCGTGGCCGTGCTCCCCTTCCAGATCAACGGAGGGGCGGATCTCAACTACCTGAACAACGAGCTGCCGAAGCTGTTCGAGCAACGGCTGACCCAGAAGGGCTTTAAGGTCATTCCCGCGAATGATACCTTGCGCCTGCTCAAAAAGCAGCAGATCAGCCAGCTCAGCCTGGCGACCGCGCGTTCCGTCGCCAGACAGGTCGGCGCCGACTACGCGGTCTACGGAAGCTTCAGCAAGACCGGCGACGCCTTCAGCATCGACGCCCGCATGGTGGATGCCGCGGGGCAGCAGGGAGCCCAGCCCTACTTCGTCCAAAAGCAGAACATGATCGAGCTGCTTCCCGCCGTCGACGAAATCGTCGACAAGATGGGCGGCGGCGCGGTCAAGGGCGACGCCATCACGGACATCCAGATCCGCGGCGTCAAGATACTTGATCCCGACGTGGTGCTGATGCGCCTGTCCACCCGCAAGGGCGATGTGGTCGATCCCGCCACCCTCAATGAAGAAATCAAGCGTATCTGGGATCTCGGCTATTTCAGCGACGTGAACGCGGACATCGAACAGGGCGGGCAGGGCCGCGTCCTCGTGTTCACGGTCAAGGAAAAGCCCCGTATCGACGACGTGATCGTCAACGGTTCCGACGAGGTCAAAAAAGAGGATATCCTTGCGGCCATGAGCTCCAAGACGGGGTCCGTCCTCAACGACCGCCTGCTCGCCGAAGACATCCAGAAGGTCACCGAACTGTACCGCAAAGAAGGCTTCTACCTCGCCGAAGTGAACTACCGCGTCGAGCAGAAGGCCAACAGCGCCTCCGCCGTGCTGGTCTTCGACGTGAAGGAAGGCAAGAAGCTCTATATCAAGGAAATCAAGCTCGAAGGCCTTCAGGGCATCGACGCCGGCGACCTCAAGAAGGAACTCGCCCTGCAGGAGCACGGCATCCTGTCATGGGTCACCGGCACGGGCGTACTCCGCGAAGAATACCTTGAACGCGACTCCGCCGCGATCACGGCCTACGCCATGAACCACGGTTACGTGGACATCCAGGTCGCCGCGCCGCAGGTGGATTACTCCGAAGACGGCATCACCGTCACCTTCACCGTCAATGAGGGCAAGCGCTACAAGCTCGGCGAAATCGGCTTCAAAGGCGATCTGATCGACAGCGACGAACGCCTGAAAGAAGTGATCAAGCTCGACGACTACAAGGATTCCAACGGCTACTTCTCCCTCACGGTCCTTCAGGACGACATCAAGGCCCTCACCGACTTCTACGGCAACTACGGCTACGCCTTCGCCGAAGTCGATGTGGATACCCCGAAGAACGCCGAGGAAGGCGTCATCGACGTCTTCTATGTGCCGCACAAGAAGCAGAAGGTGCATATCCGCCGCGTGGTCACGCAGGGCAATACCCGTACCCGCGACAACGTCATCTTCCGCGAGCTGCGCCTTGCCGACGGCGACCAGTTCGACGGCTCCAAGCTGCGCCGTTCCAACGAGCGCCTGAACCGCCTCCGCTACTTCACGCAGGCCGACACCACCATCGTCCCCACCGACAAGGACGACGAGGTCGATCTCCGCGTCAACCTGAAGGAAGACCGCACCGGCGCCATCATGGGCGGCGTGGGCTACTCGACGTTCTACCAGTTCGGCGTAAGCGGCAGCATCATGGAACGCAACCTGTTCGGACGCGGCTATTCGCTCGGCCTGCAGGGCTTCGTATCCGGCAAGTCCTCCTATCTGGACCTGTCCTTCGTCAACCCGCGCATCTACGACACCGACTGGGGCTTCAGCAACAACAGCTACGCCAGATGGGAAGAATGGGACGACTTCAAGAAGAAGACCATCGGTAACACCATCCGCCTCTTCCACCCCATCGGGGAATACACTTCGGCGTCCGTGGGGTATCGTCTCGACCGCTATACCCTGTTCGACATTCCCGATACGGCCTCCCGCGCCTACAAGGAATACGAAGGCAGGAACCTGTCGAGCGTCGTGAGCGCCAGCGTCACCTATGACTCCACCGACTCGCGCGAACGCCCCACGTCCGGCGTGGTGGGCCGCATCTCCATGGAATACGGCGGCGGCGGCATCGGCGGCAACGACAACTTCTTCAAGCCTATTGGCGAATTGCAGTCGTTCCACACGCTGTTCCGCAACCCCAACCACATCTTCCACTGGCGCGGCCGCGTCGGCGCAGCCTTTGAAAACTCCGACAAGACGGTGCCCGTGTTCGACCGCTTCTTCATCGGCGGCATCGACTCCATCCGTGGTTATGACTCGGAAGACCTCGCCCCCCGCGATCCCAAGTACCATGACGAAATCGGCGGCGACCGCATGGGCTTCCTGAACTTCGAATACATCTGGACGTTCCATCCGGAAATGGGCATCGCCCTCGTGCCGTTCTTCGATATCGGCTACAACATCGACTCCAAGCAGACCTCCGATCCCTTCAGCGAACTGAAGAAATCGGTGGGCCTCGAACTGCGGTGGCGTTCGCCCATGGGCGATCTGCGCTTCGCCTACGGCTTCCCGCTGGACAAGAACGTCAAGGGCGACCGCCCCGGCGGCCGGTTCGAGTTCTCCATGGGTCAGTTCTTCTAAAAACGACGGTGCGGGGAAGGCTCCCTTCCCCGCACCTCCCCCGGCTGCCCGCCCCTGTGGCGGGCGGTCCTTTTTGACGCGGCACGGCCGCCCATCAGGACAGCTCCTTCCTCATGATTCCGCCTCATCCTCCGCACAGCCCATCCCCCGCCGCGGGGCGTCTGCTCAGGCTCCTTCTGGCCGTCTTTATCGTCGCCCTGATCGTGGCCGCGCCTTCCGGCGCGCACGCGGCCCCCTCCTTTGAGCAGCAGTATGAAAAGGCCAAGCAGGATATGGAGCGGCTCAAGAACGACTCCAAGCGCGGCGGATGGCGTGAGCCGTGGGAGGCCCTCGCCCAGTCATTCTTTGACCTGCACGAGAAATATCCCCGCTGGCGCAACCGCCCCGCGGCGCTGTTCCGTTCGGCGTTGGCGATGGAGGAACTGGCCAAGCGTTCCATGCTGCGGCAGGACGCCCAGACAGCCGTCGATCGATACGGGGTATTCCTTAAAAACTACGCCGGCCATGTACTGGCCGACGACGCGCTGTTCGGCGTTGCGCGCATCAAGGCGGAACGGTTCAATGACTTTTCCGGCGCGCAGGAAGCGCTGAACGCCATCCAGAACCAATACCCCCGGGGTGACGTCGCGCCGGAAGCCAAACTGTATGCCCAACGCCTCAAGGCGGCGCTGGAAGCGGCCAAAAACAGCACTCCGGGCAAAAAGACGGCGGCGCTCCTGACCGACATGAAGTGGGAAAACCAGAAAGGGCTGGCGGTCATCACGCTGGAGTTCGATCGCCCCATCATCTGGTCCATTGATACGCAAAGCGGCAGCAAAAAGAATGACACCCCAAACCGGATGGTCGTGGATCTCATGGGCGTCAATCCGGCATCGACAATCCGGCCCGGCATCAAGGTGCAGGGCAGCTCGCTCCGCCGCATGCGCCTCGACTTGTCCGCGCCCGACAAGACCCGGCTCCTGCTCGACTTCAGGCAAGTCAAACGGTTCATGGTCAAAACGGAATCCTCGCCTTTCCGCATCGTCGTCACGACCTCGGCCACGGACGCCGCCATGCCCTGCGGCATCGCGTTCGGGCAGGGGCTGCAATCGAGCGATCCGTTGTTCCGGTTCGCCGCCCGCACAGTCGTGCTCGATCCCGGCCACGGCGGCAAGGACCCTGGAACCGTGCACAACGGCATAGTCGAACGCGAGGTGACGCTGGACATCGCCAAACGTGTGGGCAACATCCTCGCGGGCAAAGGCATCCAGGTACGGTATACCCGTACGGACAACACGTGGGTTTCGCTGTCCACCCGCGCCTATATGGCCAACCAGGCCCGCGCCGACGCGCTACTGTCCATCCACGTCAACGCCAGCCCCAATGAAAGCGCCTGCGGTCTGGAAACCTATTTCCCCGATACCGCCGCCAGCAATGCCGACGCGAACAAGCTTGTCGGTCTGGAAAACGCCAACGGGGGCCACAAGGGCGACGTATCCCCTGCCTCGGCGTCATCGGTACGCAGCCAGGAATCCCGCCGCCTCGCCGACACCGTCCAAAAATGCGCCCTTTCCGTCATGAAGGAAAAAAGCTTCACCGTCCGGGACGGAGGGGTCAAATCCGGTCCTTTCAGGGTGCTGCTCGGCGCCAATATCCCCGGTGTCCTTGTGGAGGTCGGTTATTGCTCGAACGCGCAAGAAGCCGCGAACCTGGCAATCCCCGCCTACCGGCAAGCCTTGGCGGAAGGGATCGCTTCCGGCATCCTTGCCCATCTGGGCAGCCTGGACGGAGGCAAACGCTGATCGCACCTCCGGGCCGCCCTCCCCGGCAGTCTCTAGAGCCCCTTCTCTCATACATTTTTCTCCCCCCGCAGGCTTCTCCTGCATACGCCTCAAAAGCATGAAGCATTCCTTCCGGCCCCTCTCCCCTTCGGATAAAACGCCCGCAAGGGAGATAGCCCTTTCCCCATGCGACCTTTCCCGGCAGGGTATATTATGCGGCGGAACAGGCTTGTAAAAAGAAAAAAACGCCCCCTCCCCCATATCGGGAATATCCCTGAAGTATCCTCATTTTCTTTATCTTCTGGAATAACTGGATATAAAAACCTTTTCGGAAATCAGGGCGCTCCATCCGCGTTCATGGCCATAACGGAACATGTCTTGACGACTCACGCGTTGAAGGCTATCCCTTTCGATCTGCGGGCCGGGTTCCCGCTAGTGTCCGTACATCCAAGGAGAAGAATATGTTCAGAGTATTGTCCCTCGCTCTTGTGGCTTGTTTGCTGATGGCGGGTTCCGCTTTCGCCGACATGAAAATCGGCGTGTTCAACTCTCAGGCCGTTGCCATGGACAGCGATGCCGCCAAGGCCGCCCAGCAGAAGCTGCAGTCCCAGTTCGGCGCCGAAAAGACGCAGCTTGAAAACCAGGCGAAGGATCTGCAGTCCAAGGGTGAAGCCCTGCAGGCCCAAGTCGCCAAAATGTCCGCCAAGGAACGCGAAGACAAGCAGATGGAATTCCTCCGCCTGCGCCGCGCCTTTGAAGAAAAGTCCCGCAACTTCGCCCGCAAGGTGGAAAACACCGAAAACCAGATCCGCCAGAGCATGGCTCAGCAGATCTACGACGCCGCCACCACGATCGCCAAGCAGCAGAAGCTCGACCTCATCCTCGACGCCGCTGCCGGCAGCGTGATGTACGCCACCCCCACGCTCGACATCACCAAGCCCGTCCTTGCGGAAGTCAATCGCCTGTGGAAGGCCGGCGGCAGCAAGTTCCCGGAACCCAATACCGGTAAGAAGTAAATGATTGCCCGTAAACTCTCCGAAATCGCGGCCCGGATTGGCTTGATCCTGCAAGGCGACGACGCCGAAGTCATCGGCGTCAACACCTTGGAGGGAGCCGGACCCGACGAAGTGAGCTTTCTGGCAAACCCCAAATACGCTGACCAGCTCGCGGCAACGCGGGCTGGCGCCGTCATAGTCCGTCCCGAACACGCCGGGGATGTCAGACGCGCCCTCATCAGCGAGAATCCCTACCAAGATTTCGGCCGGGTTCTGGAGTTGTTCGCCACACCGCAGGGCAGTTTTTCCGGGATCAGCCCGTTGGCCTTCATTCATCCCGACGCCGAGCTCGGCGACGGGGTGACCGTTTACCCCTTCGTATATATCGGCCCCCATGCCAAGGTGGGAAGCGGCGTCAAGCTCTTTCCCGGCGTCTACGTGGGCGAGAACGTCCGCATAGGCAAGGGGACCACCATCTATCCCAACGCCGTGCTCATGGCCGGGACGCAGGTCGGCGAAGGCTGCATCCTGCACCCGGGGTCCGTGCTCGGCGCGGACGGTTTCGGCTTCGCCCGGACGCCCGCGGGCATCCAGAAAATCCCGCAAGTGGGCAAAGTCGTCGTGGGCAATGCCGTCGAGGTGGGGGCCAACGCCGCCATCGACCGGGCCGTGCTGGATACGACCCGCATAGGCGACGGCACCAAGATCGACAACCTCGCCCAGATTGGGCATAATGTGCAGATAGGCCGCAACGGCTTCATCGTCTCGCAGGTGGGCATCTCCGGTTCCACCACGGTCGGGGACAACTGCACGTTCGCCGGGCAGGTCGGCATTGCCGGGCACCTGCACATCGGCGACAACGTCACCATCGGCCCCAAGGCGGGGGTCGCCAAAGATATCCCCGGCGATGTCGTCGTAGGCGGCACGCCCGCCGTGGCTCAACGCACCTACATGCGCACGCTGGCCCTTATGCCCCGCTTCCCCGAACTCTTCAAGCGACTGTCCAAACTTGAAAAGGAACTGGAAGAACTCAAGGGCGGCAAGCCGGACGCCTAGCTCTTTGCAATTCAGACTCAAGGAATACACAGCATGGACCAGCCTACCTCATTTGACATCCGCAAGATTCTGGACTTCCTCCCCCACCGTTATCCTTTCCTGCTCGTGGACAGGGTCAACGAACTTGTGGATGGGGAATACATCAAGGCGCACAAGTGCGTCAGCTTCAATGAGCCGTTTTTTCAGGGGCACTTCCCCGGCGTCCCGGTGATGCCCGGCGTGCTCATCATTGAAGCCCTGGCGCAGGCTGGCGGGCTGCTGGTGCTGCACGGTTTCGATCCGAGCGAAACGGCCGGCAAGCTCTTCCTCTTCTCCGGGCTCGAAAAAGTCCGTTTCCGCCGCCCCGTCTTCCCCGGCGACCGTCTGGATCTGGAATGCCGTCTCATCCGCCACAAGCTGAAGCTGTGGAAGATGGAAGGCCGGGCCTACGTGGACGGAGCATTGGCCGCCGAGGCGGAAATCACCGCCGCCGTGACCGACCGTGGAGACATGTGATATGAGCATGGCTTCTCAGGGAATCCATCCCACAGCTATCGTGCACCCCGGTGCGCAGATCGGCGCGGATGTGGAAATAGGCCCTTATGCGATCATCGAAGAACATGTCGTCATCGGGGATCGTTGCCGCATCGACGCCCACGCCGTCATTAAAGACTACACGAGGATGGGCACGGGCAACCACATCCATTCCCACGCCCTGGTCGGCGGCGAACCGCAGGATCTCAAGTTCCAGGGCGAAGTGACGTGGCTGGAACTCGGCGACGACAACCGTATCCGTGAATTCGCCACGCTCCATCGCGGCACCGAGGGCGGCGGAGGGCTTACCCGCATCGGCAACCGCAACCTGTGCATGGCCTACACACACATTGCCCACGACTGCCGGCTCGGCAGCGACATCGTCATGTCCAACGGGGCCACCCTCGGCGGGCACGTGCGCGTGGATGACTTCGCGATCATCGGCGGGCTTTCCGCGGTGCACCAGTTCGGCCATGTCGGCACGCACGCCTTCGTAGGCGGCATGACCGGCGTCGCGCAGGATCTTCCCCCGTGGATGCTGGCCGCGGGCAGCCGTGCGCTGGTGCATGGCCCCAACTTTGTGGGGCTGCGCCGCGCCGGGGCCTCACGGGAGGCCATCGCCGCCTTCAAACAGGCTTTCCGCCTGATTTGGCGCAGCGAAATGCCCCGCTCCGAAGCGTTGGAACTGCTTGCGAACGACTACGCGAACCTGCCTCAAGTGATGGAGTTTGTAGAGTTTGTCCGCAACAGCGAACGGGGGCTGTGCCCCGCCGAAAAAAATATTGAAAAAAAACTTGACGACGACGCGGTATAAAGCTAAAAGCTTCTTCGTCGACAGCAACAAGCGCGACACAAAAAAGATGCCTTTGTAGCTCAGTTGGTAGAGCGCATCCTTGGTAAGGATGAGGTCTCCAGTTCAATTCTGGACAAAGGCTCCACGAAATCAAAGCCCTTACGGTGAATAGCCGTGAGGGCTTTTTTCGTTGTGTGCCGCCCAGCCCCACTCCTGTCCCGCTTTTTCTCGTGGGGCGTGAAGATCCGTGAAGGTTCTATCCCTGAAACCGTGGCCTCTGCCGGGTCCGGCTGGCCCAGTCCGGTACTGTGTGCAGTCCTCCCCTCATGGCAAAACCGACCGCCGTACAGCCGCCGTACCGTGGCCGCCATGGCCTCTTCGCCTTCCACCGGTTCCATTGTGCCCCGCCTTCACGGATCGGCCTTTTGTTGACGGCTGCACGGCCTCCCGTGAGGCTTCTCCATCACGAAAAAGTTCCTCCTGCCGCATCAATGGAAAGCACCTCAAGCATCGAACCGTTCACCCGGAACCTGACATTGCGCCCGGCAAAGGCAAACCCATAAACCCGTTCGGGATCATCCTGATAGGAGGGGCGCGGATCAAGAGCCAGCACCTCGCGCAGCGTCGCCCACTTGCCTGCGGGGAGTCCTTGCACAACTTCCGGCGCGGCGTGCACCTCAAGCCGGGGCTCCGGCTTCGCCCCCGCAAAACCGCCTGTCGCCTGCGGGATACAGTCGGCGTAGGGAAGGTAGGGTTTTATATCGAAAATCGGCGTTCCATGCAGCAGATCGGCCCCGGAAACCCGTAACAGCGGCCCTTCCGGGGACTGCAGCACAATATCTTCCAGCTTCACCGCCGACAACCCCAGCGGATTCGGACGGAACGGAGAGCGCGAGGCAAAAACGCCCACCCGCGCATTGCCGCCCAAACGCGGAGGCCGGACCGTAGGCGACCAGCCTTTGCCCACGGATGCGGAAAACGCCCAAATCAGCCAGATATGGGAAAAACCTTCCAACCCCCGCAACGCCTCAGCACTCCGGTAGGCCGGTTCAAAAACAATCTCGGACAGAGCCGTCCCCACGACGCCGCTTTGCCGGGGAATACCAAATTTTTCCTGAAAATCATTATGGATGCGAGCGATTATATTCATAGTGGCACCGTCTTTTCGGGCATCATCTGGCACCGCCTGACGGCTCACCTGAACCGTGGAAACGGCCGTGCAAGGAGAACCGCCCGCCAACCTCCGGCTGAAGGCGAGGCAGCCAGCCTATTGCGCGTGGCATCCCAGATGGGGGTAACAAGGTTGTTCTGAAAAAAGGGACGCAGTCTCCCGAAATGCATTGCCTATCCGGCCAGCCTCTCATTTCATGGGGGCAGCCCTCTTCGCCTTCCATCGGTTCCACGCCCGCGAACCGATCAATACGATGACGCCGGCCAGCACGGCCGCCGCCCACTGCCGCCCTTTCCATTCGAGCGGGTTCCATGTTCCGTCCGTAAGGCCCGTAGCCAGATAGACGCCCACCACATAGGCCGGAAGCTGGCGCGCAAGTCTCTTCATCGTGGGAAGCCCTCCTTTTCGTGCAGGGTATCCGCCGCACCATGCCCCGGCAACAAAAAACTGCTTCAGGGTAGCGGCAGGAAGACAACGCAAGATTGCGCCTTCCGTCCTCCGCGCAAAGTGTGGATCCGTTTGACGCCCTGTCCGCACGTTGCGTTTTCCCGATCCTGTACACTACTATACCGTGAGGGGGTACCTTCCCGCCATGACCAGCCGCCTCCCGATTCCTACCCCACTTTTTTCGTATGCAAGGTGGAAGAGCGTTCCCGCTGGCGAAGGTACATCTCTTCATAATCAATGAAGAGATGAAGAAAATACGACTCCAGCCATAAAGGGGAGCGGCATTCGTCAACTCTCTGAAAATGTTATGGCTTTATCCACGGCAAGGCTGAGAGCAGCAGTGCCATTCTGCTCAAAGGCTCCACGGGATACAAGGAATGACGATGGATAATCCATAAATCCTTTTTCCGCCTGCGCCTCCGTCCCGTTTTTTTGCATACGGGAGATGGAGAATCGCGGCTCCCTCCCTTTTCCGTCCCATCCTCAGGCGCATGCGGAGAAGCCCCCTCGTTTGCCCTCGCGTACGGTTCCGGTAGGGATACGTTTTTCTCATGCCTGTTGACCCCGGCTTCCCGGCAGTGTAACAGAAAGCCATTCATGAGAAATGCTCATGAACGACAATTCTAAGGGTGGTGCACCAATGCTGTATACGCGCAACTGATTGAAGACAAACGGAACCCACGGTGTGCGGTTCTCATTGTCTGCACGGACGCGGAAAGAGCATGCCTTTCGCCGCCCTTCTGATATGTTGATTGAAGGGAGGTAGGCGATCCTTCTCTTCCCCGCGTCTAGGATGGAGCTTTCGTAAGCATGGAGCATCCGCCAAAACGCTTTTGGGAAGGAGTAGGAGAGCATGAAGAATCCTTTCGCGACAACGCCGGGCATCATCGTTGTAGGTGCCGTCATCGGCCTGATTGCCGTATGGTTGCAGAAACTCGGCAACCCGGCAAACATGGGCATCTGTGTGGCGTGTTTTGAGCGCGACATGGCCGGAGGGCTTGGGCTGCACCGCGCAGCGATCGTCCAGTACCTGCGCCCGGAAATCATGGGGCTGGTGCTTGGTTCGCTGGTCGCCGCCATCGCCACGCGGGAATTCAAGCCGCGCGGCGGTTCCGCCCCCATCGTCCGCTTTGTCCTTGGCATGATCGCCGCCATGGGCGCGCTGGTGTTTTTGGGGTGCCCGTGGCGTGCGGTTCTCCGCCTCGCCGGGGGCGACGGGAATGCCCTTCTCGGCATCGCCGGTCTGGCGACGGGCATCTGGTTCGGGACGCTTTTTTTCAAAAAAGGCTACTCCCTCGGCCGCAATAACAGCCAGAGCGTCGTATCCGGGGCCTTTTTCCCCGTCATCGTCGTCTGCCTGCTTCTCCTCTATCTCATTTTCCCACAAATCCCGGAACAGCCGCAAAGCGGCCCCATCTTCTATTCCGTGAAGGGCCCCGGTTCCCAGCACGCGCCCTTCATCGCCTCGCTGGGGCTGGCCTTCGTGATCGGCATCATCGCGCAGCGCAGCCGTTTCTGTACGATGGGCGCCTTCCGCGACCTTTTCCTTTTCCGTTATACGCACCTGTTCCTCGGTCTGGCGGCAATGTTCGGCGCCGCGTTTGTCGCGAACGCCCTGACGGGCGGCCTCAAGTTCGGCTTTGAAGGCCAGCCTGTGGCCCACAGCGATTTCCTGTGGAACTACCTTGGAATGGTCACCGCCGGCCTTGCCTTCGCTTTGGCCGGCGGATGCCCCGGCCGTCAGCTGTTTATGGCGGGCGAAGGCGACAGTGATGCGGGCATCTTTGCCCTCGGCATGCTGGTCGGCGCGGCTATGGCCCATAATCTGGGCACCGCCAGCTCCGGCACGGGGATCGGCGTATACGGCATGCAGGCGACGATCATCGGCTTCATCATCTGCCTCGTCATCGGTTTTGTTCATTCCAAGAAAGCGTAAGGGAGATTGCCATGCGTACCGTTGATACCCGGGGGCTTTCCTGCCCTCAGCCGCTGATCCTCTTTCATCAGGCCATAGCGGAAAATACGGCCGAACCATTGGACGTGCTGGTGGACAACGAAGCCAGCCTTGAAAACGTCACTCGCGCGGCCGAAAAAAAGGGCTGGAACGTCACCTCCAAAGATAAAGGGGAAGGCGTTTTCCGGCTGGAACTCCGTAAGTGAAGACCTTCTTTTCCCGGCTGGCCGGGATGTTTCAGGGGAAGCCTCGGAAAGGGGCTTCCCCCCCGCCTCCCGGCGCGCCCGTGGAACGCGGCTTTCTTGTCTTCCAGCATACGGGCGAAGTCATTCAGGCCGAACGGGCATTGCGGGAAGCGGGATTTATGGCCGAGGTGAAAGGGCCCCCTCCGGAACTGCGTACGGGATGCGATATGGTCATCGTGTTCGATCTGATGCAGGAACCGCTTGTCCGCAGCGCTCTGGAAGCCGTCCGCCTTGTCCCCGTCCAGTGCGTCCCCATGCGTGATGCCCTGCTCGAACCCGTATCGTTGTTCCATGTTCAAGACTACGGGGACTGGTTTATGGTGCGGGCCGCGAACATGAAAGTTACCGTGGAGCGCGCCACCGGGAAAATCGTCAACGTCTCGGGGGGCGGATGCCCCGATGTGCCGTATCTGGCGGCGTTGCTCACGGGGCAATGCATCGGCGATGCCGAGGAACCGCGCATCAAGGGGCAGACCTTGTGCTCCTATTCGCTGCAGCGCGCATTTGAGGAGGCGAGACGGCTATGGCGTGGATGATTTGCGGTACGGTGCCGGATGCGTCCTTTCCTCTTACCGAGGGCCGCTGGCGCCTGGACGATGGCCAGGACGGCGGAGGGATACCCCCGCTTTCCGTACAGCGCGGGACCCCCGCCCTGCTCGGGACCGCGCTGCTGGTGTGCGAAACGCTTGGCGTGGAACCGCCCACGGCGCTGCTTGTCGGGGACATCGGCAACGGGGACGGGAGCCGAAAGCTTTACCGCCATCTTGCGGCATCGCTGAAAACATCCGGAGTGCGGGGCATCACGTTCCACTATCTGTTTCCCGACATCGACGGGCACAACCGCGTCCTCATGGCGCTGGAAGAACTCGCCCCGAAGCCTGTGCTCTTCGCCGATGCCGGGTTTATGTACGCCGCCAAGATGAGCGGCTACGCCGACGCCTACGATCTGTTCACCCCTGATGCGGGGGAGCTGGCCTTCCTTGCCGATGAGAAAGCCCCGCATCCTTTCTATACCAGAGGCTTCTTGCTGGCCGCGGACGAGGATGTCCCGAACCTCGTCGAACGAGCCTACCAATACGGGAACGCCGCACGCTTCCTGCTCATCAAGGGGAAGGTAGACTACCTTGTGGAAAAGGGGCGGTTCCTCGGAAACGTTTCCGAACCGCAGGTTGCCGCACTGGAGCCCATCGGAGGCACGGGGGATCTCGTCACCGGCCTTGTGACCGGCCTCCTCGCCGGCGGCATGGAGATGGCTTCGGCGTGCCTGACGGCAGCGCGGGCCAGCCGGTTCACCGGGCAGCTGGCGAACCCGACGCCCGCAACCCAGATTGCCGAACTGCTCCCCTTCCTGCCCGAGGCACTGCGCAACGCCCTGAAGGATTAGCTTCCGTGCCGCCATCAGCCTCCGGATACGCACCGTTTCCGTCATAGTGCCGGAAGCCCAAAAACCAAGGATCGGCTTCCCGTACACGGATCTCCTTTACCCCCCGTTACAGGGCTCGCACAGTCCGGCATCGACCAAGCAGCACATTCCACTCTGTTCGGTATCCCGATCGCCGCAATTCACTTCAAAATCTGATTCCGGACACGTTCGAGAGTTTCCGCCATCCCTTCCATAGCATGGCGTTTCCCCCTTGCGAACCCGCGGAATGTGCATGCAGCCGTAGCCTTATGAGACCGGCCTGCCCTTTTCTCTTCCTCACCGGCACGGCACCGTCACGACGTTCCACAGGGCCCCGCTGCACAGAACAGACACGCCTTTTCAGCTTCTTTTCTCTTTAAGTGATTCCATCCCCACCGGGAAAACACCAAGAAAAA
>USCL01000017.1 GCA_900553145.1 uncultured Desulfovibrio sp. | reverse complement strand
GCAGACGTTCCCTGACCTCGTCGTCGAGGAGCAGGTGCGTGATTCCGGCCTGACGCCATGGGCGGAAGGCCGGAGAGATGTTCAGCGGGACAGGAGCCACGAGAGCAGTCTCCATGCGACGTCAGTTTTGGAAAGGTGCGCCCAGCGTTCCTCGCGCCCGGAAGCGTCGGCTACAAAAACCGTGTTGTCCGCCGTGCCGAAGCCGTCTTGGAGCAGGTTCCCCACAACTATATCGGCCTTCTTGGAAACCAGCTTGCCGCGCACGGAGTCTTCAAGCCCCTGCGATTCGGCGGCGAAGCCCACGACCTTCTGATCCTCCCGGCGATCGGCGGCCAGCGTTTTCAGGATATCCGGGTTGGGCGCGAAATGCACGTCGAATCCGTCCGGCGCGTCGCTTTTTTTGAATTTCCTGTCGTTGCCCTGTGCCGGAGGCACGGGCGAGAAGTCGGCCACGGCGGCGGTGAAGACGCCGGCGTCGCACTGCGGCCATACGGAAGCGGCGGCATCCAGCATGTGCCGGGCGGAAACGGCGTCGTGCCGGGTTATTCCGGCGGGCAGCCACGGCGTGCCCGGGCCGCATACGGCTTCGACCCGCGCGCCGCGCAGCCATGCGGCCACGGCGACCGCCGCGCCCATCGTTCCGGTGGACGGATTGGTCCAGAACCGCAGCCCGTCCCAGTGTTCGCGGGTGGGGCCGAGCGTGACCATGACCCGCATGCCTTCCATATCCTGCGGGGCCAGCGCGCGCAGCCCGGCGAGATAGATTTCCCGCAGATCGGCAAGGCGCCCTTGCCCTTCTTCGCCACATGCCGTGCGCCCGCAGCCCGGTTCGACGATGCCGCATCCCCGTTCCCGGAGGGTGGCCACGTTGGCTTGCGTGGCCGGATGGCTCCACATGGCCGGGTTCATGGCGGGGGCGATGACCGTCTTGCCCCGGAAGGCGAGGGCTTGGCAGGCGAGCAGTTCGTCGGCCTGCCCCTGCGCCAGCCGTGCGATGGTGGCGGCGGAGGCGGGGGCGATGACGAGGGCCTGCGCCACCTGCCCCGGCTCGAGATGGGCGAAGGGCGAGGGGGCTTGCGGATCGTCAAAGGGGGCCGTGTATACCGGGACCGCGCCGAGCGCGGCAAACGTCAGCGGCGTGACGAACTTCTGGGCGGCAGGGGTCAGGGTCGCGCTGACGGAAACGCCCGCGTCCTGCCACTGGCGCACGAGATCGAGCGCGCGGTAGGCGGCGACGGACCCGCACACCCCAAGATGGAGGCGGGGCCCGCCGACGCCGCGAAAGGCGAGATGGGCGTCCATTACTGGCTCAAGCCCTGCTGCTGTACGCCGCCCGAGGAGCCGCCCGCGGAACTGTTGGGCGTCAGATAGAAGGACGGGGTGGAGCTGCCGCCCGCGTCCATTCCGGCGGAGGTCCCGCCGTTGCCCATGGTCGGCAGGACGCCGTCGGCAAGGCGGGTCATGATCCAGATTTCCATGGCGGCTGTGGTGGTCTGATCGTAATAGTAGATCACCGCGTACCGTTCGCCCTTTTCATACAGGTGCATGGTCTTGGAGCCGATGACCGCGCCGCGCAGGTTCCAGCCCTGCCGGTTCATGTTTAAAATCATGGCGTTGGCGAGGGAAGGCTTGTCCACGCGGCCCTCAACGGTGATCAGGCCGGTCTTGGTGCCGTCCTGCGCCACGGAAATGAGGCTGCGCTTGGCATCGACGGACATGTCGCGGGGAATCGGGACGTCGGGGAACTGATCAAAGTAGACTTCGCTTCCGTCGGAGGATTTCGTCTCGAACGGATTGGAAATATTGAGGTCCGCGCATCCCGAAAGGGGAAGCAGGGAGCAGATGAGCAATAGGCAATAAAGAGCACGCATGGGAAACTCCTTCGTCATGGCAGTGTCCGGGGAACCCCCGGCTTTTTGTTCATAGCCAATCTTCGCGTGATGCGCAAATGGAGGGGCGGGGATACTCCCGGCGTCCTTTTTACAGGAAAATCCGGAAGGCTATGCCCGCGTCCCCAAAGGCTCTTCCGCCGGATCGGCCTTCTTCCGCGCGGCCTCTCCGTCAGCCGGAGGCCTTTGGAGAGGATGGGGGGAGGCTTGGAGGGGGAGCGGGGAACGCGGTGGGGGCCCTTAGAAAGTTTTCCCTTCCTCCTCCCAATGGGCTTTGCTATGCCATCCAGTACCGGATCAGCGCCACGGTGCCCATGCCGACGGCGAGCGCGCCGAACAGGCTGCCTTTCTTGTACCAGCAGATGAGCAGGGTGGGGATGGTGGCGATGAGGAACAGGTTGTCGCCGCTGAGGTTGAGCTTGCCGTTCGCCAGCAGCAGATCGGGTGCCACCAGCGCGGCGAGCACGGAAACGGGCACGAAGGACAGCCAGCGCGTCAGGAGCGGCGGAAGGTTGCGCCCCGCCAGCAGCGTGACCGGAAGCACGCGCGGGATGAGCGTCACAAGGGCCATGCCGAGGATGCAGAGAGCGAGATCGATGTTCATGCCTTTTTCCTGAGCGCGTCGACGTTGCGGTCGCGGTAGGTGACGAGCAGCGCCCCGATGGTGGAGGTGACGACGCTCGCGATGATGACGTTCCAGCGGCCGGTGTCGCACATGGCGAGGATGACGGAAAGCACCGCCGAGAGGATGGCGGCCAGCGTGTACAGCCGCTCCTTGCACTGCGGGACGAGCAGGGCGAGGAACATGGCGGGAAGGGCGTAGTCAAGGCCGAACAGCTTGGGATCGGGCAGGAAGTCGCCCGCAACCGCGCCGATGAGCGTGCCGAGGACCCATCCGCTCTGGGAGGTGAAGTTGGCGGCGTAGATCAGCGGCAGGCGCGCCTTTTCGCCCGTGGCCATGGCCATGCTGTGCATGGCGAAGACTTCGTCCGTAAGCCCCGCCCCGATGATGAACTGCTGGAGGCGGGTGAACGGCGCGAACCACGGGGCCACGGCGGCGGACATGAGCACGTGGCGCAGGTTGATCACGAACGTCGTGAAAACGATGGAAAAGACGGAGGCGCCCATCCCCCAGAGGCCGACGGCGATGAACTGCCCCGCCCCGGCGTAGACGAGCAGGGAAAAGAGCACGGCGTATACGGCGGGGATGTTGTTCTGGACGGCGAGCACGCCGTAGGCGAAGCCGAGCGGCACGTATCCTAAGAAGATGGGGAACCCGCGCTGCATGCCTGTAAGGACGGCGGAGGAGGCCGAAGGGGCATCGGCCTCGGACATGACGGATGATTCGATGGTGTCGGACATGGCGCTTCTGCGAACGTTGATGGGGCTGACGGAAACGACTCTCGGGATCTCTTTCGCAAAGACAAAAAGGTCCCTGCAAAGGGACAAAGGCGCAAGATATATCGAAACGCACAGGGCGTCCAGTTGTAAAAAAATCCTTTGAAAATACCGCATTGAACCTTATCGGCACAATGCCGGGACAGCCGCCGCGCTTGCTTCGCGCCGGGGAATGCGGCAAGACGGAAAACACTCTTTTTTCAGGAACGCCACATGCATCCCATACGTTTCATCCATGCCGCGGATCTTCATCTGGACGCCGCCTTTTCCGGCCTGTCGCGGGGCATTCCCGCCGATCTCGCGGAACGCCTGCGCACCGCCACCTTCACCGCGCTCCGCCGCCTCCTCGACCTGTGCGAGCGCGAGCGCCCCGATTTCCTGCTCCTCGCCGGGGACGTCTACAACCAGGAAGACGCCAGCGTGTCGGCCCAGCTTGCCCTGCGCGACGGGTTCCGGCGTCTGGAGGCCCTCGGCATCCCGGTTTTTCTCGCGCACGGCAACCATGATCCCCTTTCTTCCCGGCTGCGCTCCGTGCGCTGGCCCGGCAACGTAACCGTGTTCGGGGAACTGCCGCACGCGGAGCCCGTATCCCGGCGGGATGGGGAAACGCCTTGCGCCTTTATCCACGGCGTGAGCCATGCCTCGGGCCGGGAAACCCGGAATCTCGCCGCGCTCTTCCGGCGTACGGAGGCGGACGGCCTCCATGTAGGGCTGCTGCACGCCACGCCCGGCGACGCGGACGGGGAGGCCCGGTACGCGCCGTTTTCGCAAGAGGACTTGAAGGCGTCGGGCATGGATTATTGGGCGCTTGGCCATATCCACGATCGCCGCGAGGTGTGCGGGGAGCCGCTGGCGGCCTATCCCGGCTGCCCGCAGGGATTGCATATCAACGAACCCGGCGAAAAGGGCTGCCTGCTGGTAACGGCGGAGGCGCGGCCCGGGGGCGGGTATGGCGTGCGCACGGCTTTCCGGCCCCTTGGCCCTGTGGTCTGGAAAACGCTGGAGATGGATCTGGACGGCGTCGCCTCGTTGGACGAATTGGAAAACCGGCTTCGGGCCGGACTGGATCGCGCGGCCGCCGAGGTGTGGTCAGGCTGCGAAATGCTGCTCGTGCGGCTGCGGTTGCAGGGGCGCACGGATCTGGACGGGCTGCTGCGCAAGGGGACGGCCTGCGCCGAACTGGCGGATCGCCTGCGCGAGGACGGCAACGGCGTGCCCCGGATATGGATCAAGGACATGGACATCGCCACCCGGCCTTACGTGGAGCGGGCCGCCCTGCTGGAACGGGAGGATCTGCTCGGGGAAGTTTTCCGCCTGTCCGAGGCGGCGCGCACGGCCTCGGGGTTGGAGGCCCTGCGGGAAGGCCCGCTGGCCCCGCTGTTCGCGCATGGCCGGGCCGGGAAGGCCCTGCAGCCGCTCACGGACGAAGAATTGGCCCGCCTGCTCGACGACGCGGAAAGCCTGTGCCTCGACCTGCTGGAGAACGACTGATGCATATCCGTGCCTTTCATGTCGACGCATTCGGGGTGCTGGGGGAGCTGACGGTCGAAGATCTGCCCGGGGCCGGAGCCGTCTTCCTTGGCCATAATGAGGCGGGGAAGTCCACGTTGCTGGACTTTTTCCGCTCCACGCTGACCGGATATCCGCGTACACGGGACGCCCGCGAGCGGGGGTATCTTGCGGGGCGGTCCGGGCTGCTCGGCGGCAGCCTGACCTTGTTTTCCGATGCGTGCGGCGGCGACATCCGGCTGATCCGCCGTCCCAATGTCGCCAAGGGCGAGCCGCTGCTCACGGACGCGGAAGGCCGCCCGCTGGACCCGGCCCTGTGGGAACGGCTGCTCGGCGGGGTCACCCGCGAGGTCTATGCCAGCGTGTACGGGTTCAGCCTGTCGGAATTGCAGTCTTTCGCCTCGCTGACTTCGGAAGGCGTGCGCAACGCCCTATACGGCGCGAGTTTCGGCATGACGGGCCTGCGGTCGCCGGGCGCGGCGCTCAAGAAGCTGAACGGCGGCATGGAGGACTTGTTCCGGGCGCGGGGGACCACGCCCCGCCTGTCGGCGGCCCTAAAAGAATGGGAGGATGTGCGCCGGGATATGCGCCGGGCCGAAGAGGACGCCGCCCGTTATGACGGCCTCGCCGCCGAGCGGGACAGGGCGCGGGAACAGCTTGCCGCCCTGCGCGCCGGACGTTCCGGGGCGGAGCGTGAACGCCGTATGCTGGAGCGCCGCCTCGGCGTCTGGGAACGTTGGGAGGAATGGCGGCTCGCCGGGGTGCGCCTTGAACGTCTGGAGCCCGTGCCCGCCACGTTCCCGCAGGACGGGCCCGCACGGCTTGAGCGGGCGCTGGAACGCCGGTCGGATGCGGAGAGGGCGTTGGAACAGGCCCGGGAGCGGTTGGGGCTGACCCGCGAAATGTTGGGCTCCCGCGTGGAGGATGAGGCGTTGCTGGGGTGCGGCGAACGCCTGCGCGGGCTGGCCGGGCTGACGGCAAGCTGCCGCAACGCGCTGGCGGCGATCCCCGATCTGCGCGCCGGACGGGAACGCACGCTTGCCGCCTTGCACCGGGAACTGTCCGCGCTTGGGGCGGGGTGGACAACGGATCGCGTCTTGGGGCTTGAGCGGCCGTTGTCGCTGCGCGAGGCATTGGAGCGTCTGGGCGAGCGGCGGCGCAACGCCGTCTCCGGGGTGGAGGCCGCGCAGGTCGCACTGGCCCGCGCCACGGAGGACAAAAAGGCGCTTGAGGCGGATCTCGAAGAGCAGATGCGGCAAGCCGCGTCCGTTCCCGAACCTTTGTTGATGCTGTCTGAGGCTGAGCGGGAACACCTGCGTGAGGCCATGGCGCGGGCCGACGAGGCGCGCCGCCGTTTGCCCGGGGCGCAAGGCGCATCCGCCGAGGCGGAGAGGGAGCTGGAACAGGGATTGGGGCGGTTGGCCTTGGAATCCGGGACAGGTGGCCGGGTGCTGGAAGAACTGGCCGCCGGACAGGATACGATTGCCGCGCTGGCTTCGGAAGCCCTGCGCAAGGAAGCCGAGCGGAAGGAATGTGAACGGCGGGCCGCCTTGGCCGATTCCGGCGCGGCGGGCGCACGGGAAACGCTGGCCCGCCTGCGTGAGCGCCGGACGGCATGTCCCGCCCGATCCGCCGTGGACGCGCAAGGGGCCGTCTTGCGGCGGCTGCGTTCCGCCTTGTCCCGGCTGGCCGTGGAGCATTCCCGGTTCACCGAGGCCGAGTCCCGCTGCGCCGAACACGACGAAGCCGTTTCCGGGTCGGAATCCAGCCCGGCCCTTATCGGGCTTGGTTCCGTGCTGGCGGTGTTCGGGCTTGCCGGAGCCGTGTTCCGTGGCGTTTTGGGGATTCCTTCCCTTCGCCTCGGCCCGGTCGCCTTGCCCCTCGAAGGCTGGCTGATCGGCGCGTTCCTGTTGGTCGGCGGGGCGTTCGTATGGGCCGGTTTCCCTCGCCGGAAGGAGCGCCGTCAGGACTTTGCCGCTGCGGCGGAGCGTCTCCGGCAGCGGCGGTCGGCCTGCCTGCAACGGGTACAGGCCGTGCGGCGGGAGATCGGGGAACTGTGCCGATCGGCTGGCCTCCCCGATGCGGAAGAGGCGTCTGTGGACGCCTTTGAGCGCGCTGTGGAGCAGGCGCGGGAACAGTGTGCCACCGGGGAACGTCTGGCGGAGGAGGTGCGGCGGCAAGAAAGCCTTTGCGCCGAAGCCGAACGTCAGGCGCAAACGGAACGGGCCGCTTTGGCGCAAGCCTCGGATGACGAGCGGGCGGCGACGGCCCGCTGGCTGGCGTGGTTCCGGCCGTATGGTATGGATGCGCCTTCGCCCGGTGAGGCGGCGGTTTTTTGCGCCCGCGTGGACAGTGCCCGGATGCGTTTTGCCTCGGCCCAAGCCCGGCGGCGGGATGTCGCCGCTCTGGAAGCGGAGCGCGCCGCTTTGCCGGAGTGCGTGCATTCCCTGCTCCCCGAGGCTTTTTACTCCGGGAACGATGACATACGGGCCGCCGAGGCGGCCCGGAACGCGCTGGGCCTGTGCCGCGAGGCCGACCGGTTGCGCAGCGAGCGGCAACGCTTGGAAGAGGCGGTTCAGGCCACGGCCATCCAGCGGGATCGATTGGAGCAGGCCCGGTTGGAGGCGGAAGGCGCCCTTGCGTCCGCCCGTGCCCGACAGGTTTCAGCGGATACGGCATGGGAAGCGTTTCTGGGCGGGCTCGGGCTGGCCGCCGGGCTGTCTCCGGCAACGGCCCGCGAAGCGTTGGATCGGATGGATCGCGTGCAGGCGCTGGAAGCGGAACGCCTGCGGCTTGAGGACGCGCTTGCCCGGCAGGAGCGTGAGCGCGATGCCCTCTGTGTGCCGCTTCAGGGTATCCTGCAAGAGCTCGGACGCCTGCCGGATGCGGGGGCGGCTGCCGCGGCGGAGGAGCCGGACTGGCCGGGGTGGCTTGAGGCGCTCCTGCGCGAATGGGAGTGCGCCCGCGCGGAATCCGCCGAAACCGCGCGCCTCCGAGCCCGGTCGGACGAGCAGGCCCTTGAAGTCCGCGAGGCCGAGGCTGTCCGGTACGATGCCGCGCGGGAAGTCGAGCGCCTGCTGGCTATGGCCCAGGCGTCCGACGTCGAAGCGTTTTACCGGAGGCACGCGGCGAAGCTGGAGCGGGAAGCGTTGGAGCGCCGCCGCGAGGATCTGGAAGATGCCCTGCGTCTGGCGGCACGGGATCTGTGCGGGCCGGAAGCCGATATCCCGGCCTTTTTCGCCTCGTTTGGGGAGGCGGGCAAGGAGGCGTTGGAAGCGGATCTCGCCGGGCTTGCGGGCCGCCTGTCCGTGCTTGGGGATGAAGAGGAACGCCTTGCCGACTCCCTGCGCACGCTGGAGGTGCGCTTGGAGCAGGCCGAGGGATCGGAGACGCTTTCCCGTCTGCGCCTTCGGGCCGCGTCGCTTTCCGGGACCATCCGGGATTTGGCCTTGGAGTGGAGCCGGTATGCGCTGGCCCGCCACCTGCTGCTTGAAGCGCGCGGGCGATTCGAAAAAGAACGCCAGCCCGGCGTCATCCGTACGGCGTCCGCGCTGTTTTCCGCCATTACCGGCGGCGTATGGGACGGCATCACGGCCTCGCTGGAAGACAGTTCCCTCCGCGTTGTCCCTCCGCATGGCGAGCCGGTCAGCCCCGAAGTGTTGAGCCGCGGCACGCAGGAGCAGCTGTATCTGGCTCTGCGGCTTGCCCATATCCGCAATCACGCGGCGCAGGCCGCCGCGTTGCCGGTCATCATGGACGACGTGCTGGTCAACTTCGATCCCGAGCGCGCCCGGCGTACGGCCCGGGCCTTCGGCGATTTGGCCTCCCCGCAAAACGGTACGCCGGGGCACCAGCTTCTGTACTTCACTTGCCACCCGCACATGGCGGACATGCTCCGCGGAACCGTTCCCGGCATCCGGCTGTATGTCATGGAGAAAGGGCGTATCCGGGAAGAGAGGCGATAGGGGCCGGCATATTGGAGGGAAGGGCTTCTTGAAGAGGCCGTATCGGTTATGCCTCCTCGTTTTTCACGTCCTTTTGGGTTCTTTCAAGGGCTTTTGGCGGGGTGGGGATTGATGGAGTCCTTTCAGCGGAAGATGGCCGCGCAGCCTGTGCCGGGCCGCAGGGAGCCGGGACGAAGGGCGGGCGTATGGTTTGAAGGGCGGGCTTTGGCGAGGATTTTTCGGAATAGGGTGAAAATACAACGGGATGAACGCGGCGACGTGTTCCGTCGGAAACCCGTGCTGGCCTGAAAGGCCCTTGTTCCGACGGGCCTTTCAGGTTTGGAGCCGTATTACGGGCGGCTCAGGTCAAACAGCAGGGGGCGGTCGGCCTCAAGGAACGGCAGCGTCAGGGCCTCTTCGGGCGTCACCCAGCGGAAAGCCTGCCCGTCGTTGGCGACGGGTTCGCCGGAAAAGTCGGTAATATGGAAAAAATGGAGCCGCACCGAGCGGAAATCGTAGTCGTGCTCAACCGTGCGCCAAAGCTGCGGGTTGCGGACGGATAGGGACAATTCTTCGGCGAGTTCGCGGGCAAGGGCCGCTTCCAGCGTTTCCCCGGGTTCTACTTTCCCGCCGGGAAATTCCCAGAAACCGGCCTGAGGATGCCCTTCGGGTCGCTGCGCCGCAAGAAACGAACCGCCGCGCCACAAGATGCCGCCCACCACTTCAATCCTTTTCCGTGCCTTTTCTTCCATTGTCTTGCCCTTAAAAAACAAAACAGGCGTATCGCCGCCTGCCGTCATAGCCCCTGATGGGGATTCTTTTCAAAGCTCGCCGCCTGAAACGGGCTTACGCAATGCTCGGAACCGTTTTACCCTGTGTAATGCAGCGGCTCTCCCGGTGCCTTCCTTCCTGCCTAGGGAAGGGGGTGCGGGCCCCGCCGGCGGGGTTGGGGAAGGAGGAACCGTTTTTCCGGAAGGTTCCCCCTTCCCCCATCATACCTAATTCTTCGTGAGATACTCGGCGATCATGGCGTCGTAACGTGAAGTCTTGGCGAACGTGCGGGCGGCCATGCGTTGCCGGAAAGGCAGGGAAACGCGCATGTCGTTGGCCTTGAGTTCCGCCGTGGCTTCCGCGTAGGCGCCGGGATCGGACAGCACGAGGATGCTGTGGAAGTTCTTGGAAGCCGCGCGGAGCATGCAGGGGCCACCGATGTCGATTTCCTCAATGGCTTCGCGGGGCTTCAGGCCCTTGGCCAGAGCGCTCTCGAAATCGTAGAGGTTCACGCAGATGAGATCGAACGCCTTGATGCCCTTTTCCTTCAGGACGGCGAGGTGCTCGGGGTTGTCCTTGTCGGCGAGGATGCCGCCGTGGATATGGGGGTGCAGGGTCTTCACCCGCCCGCCGAGGATTTCGGGGAAGCCGGTCACGTCGCTGACGGCGGTGACGGGCAGGCCCGCGTTTTCAAGGAATTTCAGCGTGCCGCCGGTAGAGACGAGCTCCACGCCGTTGGCATGCAAAAAGGCTGCGAATTCCGCCAGTCCGTCCTTATGGGTGACGCTGAGCAGAGCCCGCCTGATGGGAAGGAAATCCATTCGGTTTGCTCCTGATCCGGGTTAGGCGAAGGGGAGAGGCCGGGAAGGCGTCTCCTCTTAGTGGTGCATGTGGTCGCCTTTTTTGATACGATAAAAAGCCGTCGCCACAATGACGCAGAAATACACGAAAATAAGCGATACGCCCACAAATCCCTGCGGCGTGGAGTGCATGGCGTTGCTGACCAGCTCATTGAACATGGCGGACTCCTTGGCTCTTTCGGCCTCGAACGCCGAAGGGGGCCTGTCGGCGGACGTGGTCGAGACGTTAAAGTATTACATTGCCCGGCTTGCGATAAAAGTCAAGCGGGAGCTTCGGAGGAAGCATGGCCAAACCATTTGTAAATCCCTTTCTTTCCGGCCAGTTCCTCGAACTGCGCGTGGATGCGCTGGTGTCCGACGGGCGCGGCCTCGGCCGCCATGACGGCGTGGTCGTGCTTGTCGAGGATGCCCTGCCGGGGCAGCGCGTGCGTGCGCGTGTCTCCGCCGTACGGAAGAGCCTTGCGGAAGCCGAACTTGTCGGGGTGCTCGAGCGTTCGCCGGACGAGCAGGAGCCCCCCTGCCCCCATGCCGGACGGTGCGGGGGCTGTTCGTGGCAATCGCTGGCCTATGGCCGCCAGCTCGTATGGAAAGAGCGTATCGTACGCGACGCGCTGGAGCGCGTGGGCAAGGTGCAGGATCCGCCCGTGCTGCCCATTCTGGCTTCCCCCGGCGAATGGGGATACCGCAACAAGATGGAGTTCGCTTTCGGGCCGTCCGAAGGCGTCGGCAAGGCGATCGGGCTGCGGGAGCGCGGTTCGCGCGATATCGTCGCGGTGACGGGGTGCCTGTTGCAGACGCCGTTGACCATGCGGGTGCTTGAGGCCGTCCGGGAATTGGCGGGCGGGGCGTTCCGCGATCTGGACGGGCGGTTCCTCGTCGTCAGGGAGCCGAAGGCGGGCGGCTGTTTCGTCGAGCTGATCGTGGGGCCGGGGTGCGGCGCGGAGGCGGGGGGACGGTTTGCGGCGGCCTTGCGGGCCGAGGTTTCCGGAGTGACGGGCTTCGCGCTGTCGGAACGCTCGGCCCCCAGCGACGTGGCCTATGGCGAGCGGACGCTGTATGCGGACGGGCGGCTTGAGGAGCGGATCGGCGATATCCTGTTGCAGATGGGGCACAATGCGTTTTTTCAGGTGAATACGCCCGCCGCCGAGCTGCTGTATGTCGAGGCGGCCCGGTTCGCCGCGCTCGATGAACTGCCCGATCCGGTGTTGTGGGACGTCTACGGCGGCGTTGGGGCCATCGGGCTCTTTATAGGGAGCAAGGCGCGTGTCGTGGGCATTGAGGAAATGCCCGGTGCTGTGCGCTATGCCCGCGCCAATGCGAAGGCGCTGGGCAGGAAGGCGTACAGGGTGGAGCAGGGCGACGCGAAGTCCGTGCTTGGGCGTCTGGCGAAGCTTGGCCCCAAGCCGGATGTGGTGGTGGTCGATCCGCCGCGCGCCGGGCTCGACGCCAAGGTCGCGCAGCAGCTTGCCGGGGCGGCTCCCCTACGGCTGGTGTATGTCTCGTGCAACCCCGCGACGCTGGCCCGCGACGTGGCCCGTCTGGCTCCGGCTTTCCGCCTGAAGGCCGCCCGGCCCGTTGATTTGTTCCCCCAGACGCCGCATGTCGAGACGGTGGCGCTGCTGGAACGCGTGTGATTTTCGGCAAGGAGGCAAGGCCGTGAAGGTTGTCGGCATCAACGGGAGCGCCCGCAGGGACGGCAATACGGCCCTCATCATCAAGGCCGTATTTGAGGAATTGGAAGCGGAAGGCATTGAGACGGAACTCGTGCAGCTGCATGGCAAGACGCTTGTTCCTTGCAAGGCCTGTTTCGGGTGCAGGGGCAAGCGCCAATGCGTCGTGGCAAACGACTTTTTCAATGAATGCTTCGCCAAGGTGGCGGAAGCGGACGGCGTCGTGCTCGGTTCCCCGGTTTACTCCGCCGATGTTACGGCTGGAATGAAGGCTTTTCTCGAGCGCGCGGGCGTCGTCGTGGCGACGAACCCCGGCATGCTCAGGCATAAGGTTGGGGTATCCGTGGCTGCGGTGCGCCGTGGCGGCGGGCTGGCCGCCGTGGACACGATGAACCATTTCCTTTTGAACAAAGAGGCCATCGTCGTCGGTTCAACCTACTGGAATATGGCCTACGGGCGGGATATCGGGGATGTCCTGAACGACGCCGAAGGGATGGCCAACATGCGCAACCTTGGTCAGAACATGGCGTTCGTGTTGAAGAAGATCAGATAGTGCGGGGGCGGCGGAGGCATTGCGGGAGAAGCGTTTCCAGCGCGTTTTCCACCTTGTCCCCGCTGGCCTGTTTTTCCTGTTTTCCGTCCGGGCCGGATTCGCCTTTTCCCCTTGCTCAGAGGGCGCTGCCGCGGCGGGTGAAGATCGCCCGGAAAAGAAAAACGGGTTGACGCGCGGTGTCTGATTCCCTATAGACTCATTCCTTTCCGTCGCGGCATATCGCAGGGCGGTGGAACGAAAGGAGAGGGGAATCATGCTTGCGTTTCTTCAAGGATTGTCGCTCGGGCTGGCGTATGTCGCGCCCATCGGCGTGCAGAATCTTTTCGTCATCAATGCCGGCCTGTCCCAACCCCGGGCGGCGGCCTACCGGACCGCGCTCATCGTCATCTTCTTTGACGTGACGCTCGCGCTTGCCGGATTTTTCGGCATCGGCGCGCTGATCGAGCATTCGGAGCTTATCCGCAAAGGCGTCTTGCTGGCCGGCAGCCTTGTGGTGATGTACATGGGGCTTCGGCTCATGCTGTCCCGCGAGGTGGCCAGCCCGACGGTCAATGTGGACATCCCGCTCGTGAAGACCATCGGCATGGCCTGCGTCGTGACATGGTTCAACCCGCAGGCGATCATCGACGTGTCGCTGCTGCTCGGTTCTTTCCGGGTCGCCTTGCCGACCGGGGAGTCCGGCCGGTTCCTTTGGGGCGTGGTCTGCGCCTCCTGCCTCTGGTTTTTGGCTCTGACCACCATTTCCTCCCTCTTCAAGAGCCGCTTTACGCCGCGCCTGCTGCGCATCATCAACCTGATATGCGGGGTCGTCATTTTTTTCTACGGGGCGAAGCTCGGCTGGTCGTTCGTGGCATTATGGTAGCCGCGTGTGAAGGAGGGGATTGCCCGTCCCCGCTTTCGTTTGTCACCTTTCCGGCGTGCTGCGATGGATGCGGAGAGTTCCGCATCAAAGGGCGCCCGGCGAAAAGGCCGCGTTCAAGAAGGCGGTTGGCGCGGCAGGGGCTGGAAACCCGTCACCGCGAGCGTATCGGCAATGTCCGTTGCTACGAGGGCAGACGCACTGCCAGCCAGGCAAAGGCCATTTGAGCGCATGCAGGTTTTCATCAGCCGTGAACGTAAACACAGCCTGTGAAAAAGCCCTTTCCCGCCGCAACGGGAAAGGGCTTTGCCTTACGGGGAAGCAGCCGTCCCCCTTCACCCCAAAAAAGTCTTGGGGAAGGGGCGCGAGCCGCAGGCTTGGAGGGGGAGGGACTTTTCTTCAGAAAGGTTCCTCTCCCCGATAGTCTTTATTCTTCCTCGTTGACCGGCTCCTCGGCTTCGAGGGATTCGGCGCGCCGGATGATTTCTTCAAGCTGGATGTCGGCGCCGAGGACGCCGATGATCTCGTCGTTGGCGTCGGTGATCACCGTGGAGACGGTGATGATGAGCTGGCCCGTGACCTGAGACTGATGGACGTTCGTGATGTGCAGCTTGCCGGTGCGCATGGGCTGGAGGAACCACTCGCGGTTCGAGTAGTCGAACCCGATCGGGAACGCCTTGTAGGCCTTCTGATCGCCGGGATCGCTGATGGCGATGGCGGTGGAGTGCCCCTTCACGTCGGTGACGTAGGCATACTGGATGAACGAGTAGTCGCGCACGAACTGCTGGAGCTGCGTGGTAAGCGCTTCCGAATCGGCGGTCGACTGGCAGTCGCGGGCCAGACGTTCCACGAGGTTGGAGGCCAGTTCCCCGGCGATGCGCTTCATCTGGTCGAACTCGCTGTCGAAGAGTTCCGGCATGAAGCGGCGGACGAGGGTCTTGATTTCCTTGTTGGAGAAGGACGTGTTGCGGCCATCCTCGTAGGCGGCCATGATCTTGGTATGGATCTGGCCCACGGCGGGGTGCTTCTTGGAGACTTGGCGTTCCGGCGGCAGGTTGAACTGCTGGTTGATCCAGTAGGCCACGCCCGCGCGGCCCGCCTTGTCGTTGATGATGATCGGCACGGAGCGGTTGAGGATCTTGGTGGTGTCGAAGATGTTGTAGATCTCTTCGTTCTTGGCCAGCCCGTCGACGTGGATGCCCGCGCTGGTGGCGTTGAAGTCCTTGCCCGCGAAGGGGTAGTTGTCCGGGATGCGGTAGTCGAGTTCCTTCTCGAAGTACTGGGCGATTTCCGTGATGACGGTGGGATCGGCGGCCTCGTCGTTGCCGGTGAGGGAAATGTAGTCGATGACCAGCGCTTCGAGGGGCGCGTTGCCGGTGCGTTCGCCGAAGCCCATGAGCGTGCCGTTGACGCCGCCGCAGCCGTACAGCCACGCGGTCACGCCGTTGACGAGCACCTTGTGGAAGTCGTTGTGCCCGTGCCATTCGAGCCATGCGCCGGGGACGCCCGCTTCGTCGGTGAAGGCGCGGACGATGCGCTGCACGGAGCGGGGAAGCGCCGCGCCGGGGTAGGGCACGCCGTAGCCCATGGTGTCGCAGAGGCGGATCTTGATGGGCATGGAGGCTTCGCGGGAGAGCTCCATGAGCTTGCGCGCGAAGGGCAGGCAGAAGCCGTAGATGTCGGCGCGGGTCACGTCTTCGAAGTGGCAGCGCGGCACGATGCCCCATTCGAGGGCCTTGGTGACGACCTTGAGGTAGTCGTTCATGGCCTGCTCGCGGGTTTTGCCGAGCTTCAGGAAGATGTGGTAGTCGGACATGCTGGTGAGCATGCCCACTTCGTCGAATTCCATGTCGTGGGCGATCTTGAGGTCGTCCATGTTGGCGCGGATCCAGCCGGTGATGCGGGGGAAGCGGTAGCCTCTGGAGCGGCAGACCTCGATGGCCTTGCGATCCTTGGGGGAGTACATGAAAAATTCGGAGGCCTGGATGAGCCCGCTCTTGCCGCCGAGCTTGTGGAGCAGGTCGTAGATGCGGGCGATCTGCTTGACGGTGTAGGGGGGGCGGGCCTGCTGGCCGTCGCGGAAGGTCGTGTCGGTGATGAACATGGGATCGGCCGGGCGGGGGACGAGGAATGTATCGTCGAATTCGATGCGGCTGACATGCGTATATGGGAAAACGTCGCGGTACAGTTCGGGTTCGACGCGGTTGTCCAGCGTCAGGGGGCGGGAAGCATGTTTTTGATACAGTAAGCTCATTGTGCGGTTCCTCCTGAGATAAGATGATCTCCGTATCGAGATACGGAAGCGCTCTAGTACGTGTGGACAACAAGGAAAAGGCCTTTTGGAGATCTTTTCCTTAAGATAATGACTATAGCGCATTTTCACGTGAACCGGAAGGGAATTTTCTTACGTAAAATCAGCGCGGCCCATGGGAAAAAGGGTACAATTCTGCCCTGATACCGGAACCGATCCGCACCATGCCCCTTCCGGGAAAGTCAGCCCTTGCGCGGAAGGCGCGCGAAGGGTATCTGCATAAAAAGACGATGTTTCAGGGGGTTAAAGATGGACGCCATCAGCATTATCGCGGAACAGCGCATCCGGGAAGCCTGCGGGCAGGGTGTTTTCGATTCCCTGCCCGGCGCGGGCAAGCCGTTGGAACTGGAAGACGATTCGCATATCCCCGAAGACCTGCGCATGGCCTACAAGCTCTTGAAGAACGCGGGCTATGTCCCCGAGGAAGTCCTTGACCGGAAAGAGGCCCAATCCATTGTCGACGCATTGGAGAAGTGCGGGGACGAACAGGAAAAAGTCCGGCAAATGAAAAAGCTTGAGGTCGTCCTTGCCCGCATCAAGGCCCGCCATCCCAGCGCGCCCGTCCTCGGCGACGACAGCCCCTACTATGCGCGGGTGGTCAGCCGGATCACCGTGAACAAGAAGGATTGAACTTGTTTCTGGGGACGCTTCCCGTTTTTCAGCGTGCCGTTTTACGTGTGCGCCAAGAGGGCAGGGGCTCCGGGCGCAATGGACTTGCGGCCTTGAGGCGATGTAAGCCCCGCGCCTTCGCCCGTCCGGAAACGGCACCTTTTCCGATGGAAACCCTTAAGGGAAAGGGGATTCTCCATCCTCCCCTGAAAGCGCATCCCGGGTTTTCGGTGGGGAGGCCGCCGCCCGTCACGGGGCCGATCCCGTGCGCATGGCCGTTTGGGCTCTGCGGAGTGCCCCCATCCCCCTTGAAAGTGCCACCCCCCCGTACGCCCCGGCGGTTTTCTGCCCGCCCCTCCCCATTCCCCTGCGGTATGGAGACGTCCCCGTGTGCGCGGCGATTTTCAAGACGCCGGAGACGTATATCCACCTTGATCAGAGACGTCCCCGTGTGCGCGGTGGTTTTCCCGCAGATCAGGATGATGACCAGAACGGCTGGAAGATGCCCCGTTCGCGCGGTGGTTTTTCCATCGTCAAAAGTAAGCTTGAGTCGTCAAAGATGTCCCCATATGCGTGGCGGTTTTCCTTTGCCCGCGAAGCCGATTGCGAAGGGCTTGAGGCCGATATCGTTCGCGCGGCGGTTTTCAGGGAAGGGGGCGTCGATACCATCTGGAATTGGGCCGATATCGTTCGCGCGGCGGTTTTCCTAATGTTCTGTAGAACGCCGGGGGAGATATTGGGCCGATCCCGTGCGCGTGGGCCGCTTTCCCTATTGCGCCAACGGCGGATACTCTTCCGGCTGTGCTTCCTGTCCGCTGCCCGGGTGCTCCTCGCTCACGTGGAGAAGTGAATTGGCGAGCATCTCGTACAGCCATTTGGCGTACGTTTCGCCGGACCAGCCGCGTTCCTGCACCAGCATCCTGTAAATGTCGCGGCTGGTGAGGCACCAGAAGACATCCAGCGCCATCCCCATATCAATGCCTTCCTTGAGCCGCCGCCCTCGGAGCAGGAAGCACACATGGTTTTCCTGCCTGTCCCTGTTGACGCACCGGAGATCGTTCTGGACGCGGGCCAATTGCGGGTCGAGCATCCCCGCGCCGCGCAGCAGGTCGAAGACGGGGCTTTGGGATTCGTGAACCTGAAGGACAAGCTGCGCCGTGAGCTTCAGCGCTTCGTGGATGTTCGCCGTTTCAAGGGAACGGTCATGCAGTTCGAACACCCGTTCCGTAAAGACGGCCCGGTCCAGCAGCTCGGCCACGATGCCGCTTTTGGAACGGAAAACGGCATAGACGGTCTGCTTGGCGACTCCCGCCTCTTGAGCGATGGCTTCCACCGTGGTTTTGGCGTACCCGCGCTCAAGGAAAAGCCGCTGCGTGGCGTCGAGGATGTTGGTGCGGGTCTGGTTCGCCTGACGCTCGCGGATAGGCGAAGAATACTTACGGGCCGTATGTTTTTCCATCTTGACAGTCATCCTTTCGGGAAGTATAGCACTTGAACGGATAGAGCTTACTCTATCCAATTTGTTTTTGTCAAACTATGCAAGCAACCTGCGGGGAACGCAAGTCGCTTGTATTTTCTATGGGCGCGTTATGATTGAACCGCGCCGACAACCTGAGAGTGAGGTTATATGTTGGTGAAGCATGAACGGCGGCCGTTCCGATTCGGCATGATTTTGTTGGCCGGGATTCTCGGCTGCCTGTCCCTCATGGGCTGCAAGGACGAAAAGACGGGGGCGCAGGCGCCGGCCGCTCCCGCCGTGGAAGTGGCCGTAGAGGTCGTGACCCCGCAGAAGGTGCTCTACACGACGGAACTCGCCGGTCGTACGTCGGCCTTCCAGATCGCCGAAGTGCGCCCGCAGGTAAGCGGCATCATCCAGAAGCGTTTCTTTAAGGAAGGCGCGGACGTCAAGGCGGGGGATGTCCTCTACCAGATCGATCCCGCGACGTATCAGGCCAACCTCGACAGCGCGAAGGCCAACCTCGCCCGGGCCGAAGCCAATGTGGCGCCCGCGCGCCTGAAGATGCAGCGCTTTAAGGATCTGGTGAACATCAGCGCGGTCAGCAAGCAGGAGTTTGAAGACGCCGAGGCCGCCTACAAGCAGGCGCTCGCCGACGTGGGCGTCAACAAGGCCGCCGTGGAAAACGCGCGCATCCGTCTGGACTATACCAAGGTGACCTCCCCCATCTCCGGGCGGATCGGCCGTTCTTTGGTGACCCCGGGCGCGCTGGTGACGGAAAACCAGTCCAGCCCGCTGACCACCGTGCAGCAGCTTGATCCCGTGTATGTGGACGTGACCCAGTCCAGCACGGAAGTCCTGCGCCTCAAGCGTTCGCTTGAGAACGGCTCGCTCCAGCGCGCCGATCAGGATCACGCGGCGGTGCGCCTGCTGCTCGAAGACGGCAGCGAATACGGGCTTGCCGGCACGCTCCAGTTCACCGACGTGAGCGTGGACGAGAGCACGGGCATGGTGACGCTGCGGGCCATTTTCCCGAACCCGAAGCAGGAGCTGCTTCCGGGCATGTATGTCCGTGCCATTCTGAACGAAGGCGTGGACGAACAGGCCATTTTGCTGTCGCAGCGCGCTCTTTTGCGCGACGCCAAGGGCAACCCCACCACGTATGTGGTCAACGCCGAAAACAAGGTTGAAATCCGTCCGCTCAAGGTGGGACGCACGCAGGGCAACAGCTGGGTTGTGCTTGACGGGCTCAAGGCCGGTGACAAGGTCATCGTCGAGGGCCTCCAGAAAATCCGTCCCGGCTCGCCCGTTCGCATTGCCGAACCCACCCCGATCAAGCAGGAAGCGTCTGCTTCCGAGAAGCGGTAGGGGGCTTTTTCATGGCACGTTTCTTTATCGATCGTCCCGTCTTCGCATGGGTGATCGCCATTATCATCATGTTGGCGGGCGGGATTTCCATCCTCAACCTGCCGATCTCGCAGTATCCGTCCATCGCCCCGCCGACCATCGGCATCAGGGCGCAGTATCCCGGCGCGTCCGCGCAGACCGTGCAGGACACCGTCACGCAGGTCATCGAACAGAACATGAACGGCCTCGACTACCTGCTGTACATGTCTTCGACCAGCGACTCTTCGGGGCAGGCGGAAATCACCCTGACCTTCAGCGCGGACGCCAACCCGGACATCGCGCAGGTGCAGGTGCAGAACAAACTCCAGCTCGCGACGCCCCTGCTCCCGCAGGAAGTGCAGCGGCAGGGCATTTCCGTGGCCAAGCGCGGCGCGAACTTCCTTAAGGTGTACGCCTTCGTGTCCGAAGACGGCAGCATGGACAACGCCGACATCGCGGACTATGTGGCGACCAACCTCAAGGACGCGATCAGCCGTATCTCCGGCGTTGGCGAAGTGTCGCTGTTCGGCAGCCAGTACGGCATGCGCATCTGGCTCGATCCGCACAAGCTGCAGAGCTACAACCTGATGCCGAGCGACGTGATCAACGCGCTCAACGCGCAGAACGCGCAGGTTTCCGCCGGCCAGCTCGGCGGCACGCCGTCCGTGCCGGGCCAGCAGATGAACCTTGCCATTTCGGTGCAGGAACGCTTGCAGACCCCGGAGCAGTTCAGCAACGTCATCCTGCGCACCAATCCCGACGGCTCGCTCATCCGCGTGAAGGACGTGGCCCGTGTGGAGCTTGGCAGCGAAGACTATTCCACGCTCAGCCGCTATAACGGCAAGCCCGCCACCGGCATCGCGGTGAAGCTCGCCACCGGCGCGAACGCGCTGGAAACGGCGAGCAATATCGATGACTACCTGAAGGATGCCGAAGCCTTTTTCCCGCAGGGGCTGAAGGCCGTATATCCCTTTGATACCACGCCGGTCGTGGAGATCTCCATCCACGAAGTGGTGAAGACCCTCGGCGAAGCCGTTCTTCTGGTGTTCCTGGTCATGTACCTGTTCCTCCAGAACTTCCGCGCCACCCTCATCCCGACCATCGCGGTGCCCGTCGTGCTTCTCGGCACGTTCGGCGTGCTGTCGGCGTTCGGCTATTCCATCAATACGCTGACCATGTTCGCGGTGGTGCTTGCCATCGGCCTCCTCGTGGACGACGCCATCGTCGTCGTCGAAAACGTGGAGCGCGTGATGAGCGAGGACAAGCTCTCGCCCAAAGAGGCCGCCCGGAAATCCATGGACCAGATCACCGGCGCGCTGGTCGGCATCGCCATGGTGCTGTCCGCCGTGTTCATCCCCATGGCCTTCTTCGGCGGGTCCGTGGGCGTCATCTACCGGCAGTTCTCCGTGACCATCGTCTCGGCCATGGTGCTGTCGGTGGTGGTCGCCATCGTGCTGACCCCGGCCCTCTGCGCCACGATGCTGAAGCCCATCGGCGGGGATCACGTGCATTCGCAGCACGGCTTCTTCGGCTGGTTCAACCGCTGGTTCGACAGTGCCACGCTGCGTTATCAGTCCGGCGTGTCCTACGTCATCCGGCGCGCGGGCCGTTTCATGATCATCTATCTGGTGCTCATCGGCGGCTTGATCTTCATGTTCAAGACCTTGCCCACGGGCTTCCTGCCCGACGAAGACCAAGGCATGCTGTTCGCCCAGGTTCAGCTGCCTACCGGCTCGACGCAGGAAGAAACCACCAAGGTGCTGGAACAGGTCGAACGCTACTTCCTTGAAGAGGAGAAGGAATCCATCGACAGCCTGATGGGCGTCCTCGGGTTCAGCTTCGCGGGCAACGGCCAGAACATGGCTATGGCCTTCGTGCGCCTCAAGGACTGGAGCGAGCGTCAGGATCCGTCCCTTAAGGTGGACGCCGTATCCAAGCGCGCCATGGCCGCGTTCTCGAAAATCCGCAATGCGCAGGTGTTCGCGTTCGCGCCGCCCGCCATCATGGAACTCGGCAATGCGACCGGCTTCGACTTCCAGTTGCAGGACAAGTCCGGCCTTGGGCATGAACAGCTCCTTCAGGCCCGTAACCAGCTCCTCGGCATGGCGGCTCAGAACAAGAATCTGGTGGCCGTCCGCCCCAACGGGCAGGAAGACCAGCCGCAGCTGCGCGTCGACATCGACCGCGAAAAGGCGGGGGCGCTCAGCCTGAGCCTCGCCGACATCAACGCGGCGCTCTCGACCGTCTGGGGCAGCTCCTACGCGGACGACTTCCTCGACAAGGGCCGAGTCAAAAAGGTGTACGTACAGGGTGATGCGCCGTTCCGCATGGTTCCGGAAGACATGGAGAAGTGGTTCTTCCGCAACTCCAAGGGCGAAATGGTTCCCTTCTCCTCGTTCGCTTCGGCGCACTGGGAATACGCCCCCGCGCGTCTGGAACGCTACAACGGCGTGCCCGCCGTGCAGATCCTCGGGCAGCCCGCGCCGGGCGTGAGTTCCGGTACGGCCATGCTGGAAATGGAAAAGATCGCCGGCCAGCTGCCTCCGGGCATCGGCTATGAATGGACCGGGCTGTCCTATCAGGAACGCCTCTCCGGCTCGCAGGCCCCGGCCTTGTTCGCCTTGTCCATCCTCGTGGTGTTCCTGTGCCTCGCGGCCTTGTACGAAAGCTGGTCCGTGCCGTTCGCGGTCATCCTCGTGGTGCCGCTCGGCGTGCTCGGCGCGCTCGGCGCGGCGAACATGCGGATGCTTTCCAACGACGTGTACTTCCAGGTGGGCCTGCTTGCGACCATCGGCCTGTCGGCGAAAAACGCCATCCTAATCGTGGAATTCGCCAAGGAGCTGCATGACAAGGGGGGCGATCTCATCGAGGCGACCATCGAGGCCTCGCGCATGCGCTTGCGCCCCATCCTGATGACTTCGTTGGCCTTCCTGCTCGGCATCCTGCCCCTTGCGATCAGCACGGGCGCGGGCGCGGGCGGCCAGAACGCCATCGGCACGGGCGTCATGGGCGGCACGTTCGCGGCGACGGCCCTCGGGATTTTTTACATCCCCGTGTTCTTCGTCGTCGTGACTTCCGTGTTCTCGTTCCGTTGGAAGTGGAAGAAGTCGAAGCGTCGCCGCACGGCCAACATCGTTGAAACCATACCGGGAGATTCCCACAAATGATGTCAGCAAAGTATATGGCGCTCGCACTGGCGGTGCTGTTGCCCGGCTGCACGATGGCCCCGAACTATGTCCGCCCGGAAGCCCCGGTGACGGAGGCTTGGCCTGAAGACCTCATGCCCAAGGGCACGGTCCTCGCCCAGCCTACCGATCAGCTGGCTTCGGAAATCGGGTGGAAGACGTTCTTTACCGATCAGCATCTGCAACGGCTCATCCAGCTTGCGCTGGACAACAACCGGGATCTGCGCGTTTCCGCGCTGAACATCGAACGCGCCCGCGGCCTGTACCAGGTGCAGCGCGCGGATCTGATGCCCGGCGTCGAGGCCTCCGGCGAATCCTCCAACAAAGGGGTTTCCGCCGATCTGTCCAACACGGGCGAGCACATGGTTTCGCGCCAGCACTCGCTCAGCGTCGGCGTGACCAGTTACGAACTCGACTTTTTCGGACGCGTTCAGAGCCTCAAAGATAATGCTTTGGAGACCTACCTCGGCACCGAGGAGGCGTACCGGAGCGCCCGCCTGAGCCTGATTTCGGAAGTGGCGCAGGCTTATCTGGCTTTGGTCGCGGACCGCGAACGTCTGAACATCGCCACGGAAACGCTCAAGAGCCAGCAGGCGTCGTATGAGATGATCGCGCGGCGCCATTCCGTGGGCGTTTCGTCCGAGCTGGATTTGCGTCAGGCGCAGACCAGCGTGGATACGGCCCGGGTGGACATCGCCCGCTACAGCGGGCAGGTGGCGAAGGACATCACGGCGCTCGGCCTGCTTGCGGGCACGAAGGTGACCCCGGACATGCTGCCCGCAAGGGCGCTCTCCGAGCTTCCGGTTTGGCCGGATATCCCGGTAGGGGTGCCGTCCACGGTGCTCCTCCAGCGTCCGGATATCCTTCAGGCGGAACATACGCTCAAGGCGGCCAATGCGAACATCGGCGCGGCGCGGGCGAACTTCTTCCCCCGCATTTCGCTGACCGCGGGCATCGGCACGGCATCGAACGAGCTGTCCCGGCTCTTTGACGGCGGCACGGGCATCTGGACGTTCCTGCCGCAGGTCAGCCTGCCGCTCTTCGAAGGCGGGCGGAACATCGCCAACCTGCGCGTTTCCGAAGCCGACAAGAAGATAGCGGTGGCGGACTACGAGAAGGCCATCCAGTCCGCGTTCCGGGAAGTGTCCGATGCGCTGATCGACCGGATCTCTCTTGCCGGTCAGCTTGAAGCGCAGAAGTCGCTCGTCCATGCGACCTCCGAGACGTACCGTTTGTCCGGGGAACGCTACAATCAGGGTATCGACAGCTATCTGGCCGTGCTCGATTCCCAGCGCGCGATGTACAATTCCCAGCTCAACCTGATCACTATCCGCGTCGCCCGCGAGCAGAACCTGATCATGCTTTACAAGGCTCTTGGGGGCGGGGTGAAGGAGTAAGGGGAAAGGATAAAGATTGGAGGGGGCGGGAGGCCCTTTCTGTAGAATCCCCGTAAAGGGGACAAGCGGCCCTCCCGCCCCCTCCAAACCTTCCCCCACCCTCCCCAAAGACTTTTGACCTTATTGACTCCCTGTTGCAGGGAGCGCGTATGAAAAGGGGCCTTCTCCGTTTCCGGGGAAGGTTCCTTTTTGCTTTGGGAAGAGGGAGAAGGCAAAGGAGCGGGAGGTGAGAAAAATGCAACAAGCCTAGCTTGTTTGAATGCTATCATGATCTGGCTCTGTCACAGTGAACGATTATTATTTTATTTCATATGGTTACTAAGGCAACCTTCCTTTGTTGTGGGCTTGCCGACAACAACTATTGACAATTCAACATGCTATGGATGCATATCAATCAAATGCTGTTCAGAGCCTGTGATTTTACTATGATACAAATAGATATGAGGCGAAATGAGCCTGTCTTCCGGCCTTAGCAACAGGAATCGCTTTTTCAGAAAAAGGCGGCATTCCCGATAAAAAGGGAACGCCGCCATGAGGGATTCGATAAGGTCAAAAGTCTTGGGAGGGAGAGAGGAGGGGGTGTGGGGGAG
>USCL01000016.1 GCA_900553145.1 uncultured Desulfovibrio sp. | reverse complement strand
CGCCCTCGGTTTCAGCCGTCGTATTGGTTCCGAACTGGGGAATGTTGGTGATGCGGCTGTAGAAGGAACCGTGATCCCAGAAGTTCTGCTCGGCGCAGCCGATGCAGCCGTGGCCGGACTGGATGGGGTAGGAAACCCCGTTGTTCCACCGGGTGACGGGGCAGGCATTGTAGGTCGTCGGCCCCTTGCACCCCATTTTGTAGAGGCAGTAGCCGAGGCTCGCCGCATTGTCGTCCCACGACTCCACAAACTGCCCCGCGTCGAAGTGGGCGCGGCGCACGCATTGATCATGCACGCGCTTGCCGTAAAAGACTTCCGGGCGTCCCTGCGAGTCGAGCTTGGGGATCTGATCGTAGGTCAGGATGTAGGCGACGATATTGCTCATGACGTCCGGGATGGCGGGACAGCCCGGAACCTTGATGATCGGCTTGTCATGGATGACTTTGTGGATGGGGGTCGCCTGCGTCGGGTTGGGACGGGCCGCCTGTACGCATCCCCATGAAGCGCAGGTTCCCCACGCCACGATGGCCTTGGCCCCGGCGGCTCCGCGCTGAAGCTTGTCCATGAAGGGCCGTCCGCCGTCAATGCAGTACATGCCTTCTTCGCCAAGGGGCGGGTTGCCTTCCACAGCGAGGATATAGCGCCCGTTGTAGGCGCTGATGGCCTCTTCAAAACACTCCATGGCCTGTTCGCCTGCCGCCGCCATGATGGTGTCCTGATAATCCAGAGCAATCATGGAAAGGATGATGTCGGAAGCCAAAGGATGCGCCGTTCGGATGAAGGATTCCGTGCAGCAGGAGCACGAAAGGCCGTTGATCCAAAGAACGGGCAAATACGGTTTGGTTTCCATAGCGTGGGCGATTTCAAGGTGGCCCATCGGGCCAAGGCCCAAGGCAACCGCCGCCATGGAGCAGAATTTCAGGAAATCACGTCGGCAGATGCCTCTGCGGCGCAGCACTTCGTACTGGGTTTCCTCTGGGTTGAACATGGATACATCCTTTTTGTCAGCGTTGTGTTCAAGACGGGTCCTTGGCAAAAGACACATCTGTCCGAGCGGCCTCTTTTCCCGCCGCATATGTTTCACACTGAAGCTTTTTTAGGAGGCACCGTCAACCGCATGATAGCTGTATCTCTATGATAAAAGCGGGATTGGAGGCGTTTGGGGGTTATAATGTGCTTGGGATATAAAAAAGGCATGCCGGGTAAACACGGCATGCCTTTTTTCAGACGGGGGGACGGGGAGGGATCAGCGCGCGCCTTTGGGGAAAAGCACCACGCCGATGGTCTTCAGGATGATCCGGACGTCCAGCAGGATGGACATGTTTTTGGCGTAATACAGGTCATACTCCAGCTTGCGGCGGGAATCTTCGACGGAAGAACCGTAAGGGTAGCACACCTGCGCCCAGCCGGTGACGCCCGGCTTGACCGCATGGCGAAGGCTGTAGAAGGGGATTTCCTTTTCCAGCTCCTTGACGAACTCAGGGCGTTCGGGGCGGGGCCCGATGAGGCTCATCTCCCCTTTGAGGACGTTCCACAATTGCGGCAGCTCGTCGATACGGGTCTTGCGGATGATTTTCCCCACCTTGGTGACGCGGGGGTCGGACTTCATGGCCCACACGGCGCCATCCTTTTCGGCGTCGGTGCGCATGGAGCGGAACTTGTAGACGGTGAAATCCTGCCCGAACAGGCCCACGCGCCGCTGCTTATAGATGACGGCGCCGGGAGATTCCAGCCGGATGGCTATAGCCGTCAGGAGCATGATCGGGGACGTGCATAGCAGCAGGCCGAGCGTGGCGAAAAGGTCGAAGGCCCGCTTGAGGCGGCGCAGGGAACCTCGCGTGTTGAGCGAAAAGCCTTCTTCCGTGAGCAGCCATTCCGAACTGATTTGCGATACGGGAAGCCGGTGGACCATGTGTTCGCAGAAGGACCGGACATCGACGATCATCTGCCCGTGCAGCTTGGCGTGGAGCAGTTCGGCGGCGATGTCTTCGTCGATGGGGGCGTCGGGCAACAAAACAATCATGGTGGCGTTCTGCTGTTTGGCGATTTCCTCCACCTGCATGGGGGTGCCGAGGTAAGGGATTTCCCTGTCGTTGTCGCAGTCGCCCACATAGCCGACAATGTCGGCATCGGTCAGGGATTCGGAAATGGTCTGGCGCACCTTCCCCGCACGGTCCGTCCCGATGAGCAGGATTCTGGCCCTGTGCACAAACCGGCCGATGTGCTTGTAATAGAGCGCGCGCCAGCCGAGGCAGAACAGGAGACACAAGGTGAAGAGCAGGAGCAGGGTCCTGCGATCGAAGCGCCAGTGCTGGAACGCATAAAAAGCCGAGGCGGAAGCGATGGCGCCGAGGAAGAAGGCTATGAGGACCCGGCCTGTGGTGTCCTTGAAGTCTTCCGCTCCGACGTTATAGGCGTCCAGCACGTAAAAGAAGAAAAGGTAGGAGGCGACGGTGAATAACGACGCCCCCGTGTAGTCGTGCAAAACGGAAAGATCCGCGGGCAGCATGATCCATCCGGTAATGCTAAGCGCCGCAAGGATGCAGACGGCATCCAGAACCTTGAACAGCCCTCTGCGATAACCGCTGATAAGCAAGGGAAACCTCCAGTGAATCCTCGTTATGAAGCCAATTTCATGACGCTGAGGATAAGATCGGCAGCCTTGCGGGCATCGAGTTCCGATTCCGCAATGGCCCTTCCTTCCTTCCCCATGCGGGCCGTCAGGGCACCATCCTCCAGGAACGCCTCCAACGCCTTTGCCAAGGCCTCAGGAGTCCGAACGGGTACGAGAAAACCATTCTTCCCGTCGGCGACCACGTCCCGGCAGCCGGGAACATCGGTCGCCACAATGGGGCGTCCCATGCTCATGGCTTCCATAAGCGAACAAGGCAAGCCCTCTCTCCATGAGGGGAGGACAACGACATTCGCCTGTCCGACATAGGGGCGCACATCACGCGTGACGCCAAGGTATTCAATAATGCCTTCCCGTTCCCATCCCTCCACCGTTTCAAGAGGGACTCCGCCCCGGGAGCTTTCAGGAGCGCCCAAGAGCTGGAATCGGGCGTCGGGATAACGTTTCTTTACCAGCCGGGCCGCTTCGGCATATTCATAGAGCCCTTTGGCTTCAAGAAGCCGCCCTACAAGAAGGAATGTGACGGGGGCTTCAGGAAGAGGGGCTACAGCGAACTTGTCCGTGTCCACCCCGGTACCTTTGGTCATGACGACATGGGCGTCATGCGGCAGGCAGTGCCAATCCCGAAACGTCCGGACATCGTCCGTGTTCTGAAAAAACACCGCGTCGCTGAAAGAAAGCGAAATACGGTATAAGAGAGAGGCCAAATACGTGAGCGCTTTTTTTACAGGCGTATTGGCCTCGAACATATACCCGAGCCCGGTAATCATGGCATAGCGGGATCGGGTGCCCGCCAACGCCGCCATCGGGATTCCGTAAATAACCGATTTGATGGTGGACGCATACAGGATGTCGGCACGTTCCTCTCGGAAGATCCTGTACAGGGCAAGGCACGTTTTCAAGTCATGGATTGGATTCAGCCCTTTGTTGTCCAAAGGATAGTTGCGGATGCCCGCCCCAAGCCCTTTCAGGGTGGACTCGGCTTCAGGATCGCCCGCAGGGACAAGGCACGTCACTTGGTGCCCTTCCTCCTTCAGGCGGGAGATGAGGACACTCCAAAAGCTGACCAGAAAGCTGGCCCTATTATTCATAATAATGATGTTCATGGCGGAAGAGTATAGCAGTGCGCCGGAGAGAAAGGAAGGGGCATAGGGGCGCTTCCCGCGGAAGAGGGGAATCATGCCTGTTTTTTGAGGTGTGCCGCCTGCTGGAAGAGACGTCCCCGCACGACGGATGCTTTGCCGAACTTGTCTTGAAGCTGGTCCATGACATTATCCAGCTTGGTGCGGCGTTCTTCCGTGGCCTGATTGTCCCTTCCCAAGGTAGGGAGCAATAATTGGTGCGGCTGGCTATTGAAGCCGGAGACGCCTACGCCGATGAGCCGGACTTTTCCCTCGAGGCGCAGGTGATCGAGTAGGCCGCATGCGGTTTCATAGATGGTTTCCGTAGCGTAGGTGGGGGTATCAAGCGTTATCCTGCGGGTAATGGTACGAAAATCGGCATATTTGATTTTGAGCGTGATCACGCGCCCTTGTAGTTTTTGTTTGCGGAGGGTGCGCCCTATCCGATCCGCGTGGCGGAAAAGCCAGCTCTTGAGAAAGCGTATATCCCGGGTGTCGATGTCGAACGTCGTTTCAGCGCTTTCCGACTTGGGAGGCGTATACGGCTCCACTTCACGCGGGTCAATGCCTTGCGCCCGTTCGTAGAGGGCAATCCCGGCTTTTCCGAAACGGCGTTCCCAAAAAGCCTTGGGGTAGCGGGGGACATCACCGGCGGTGCGGATGGCAAGGCTTTGGAGCTCTTTGACCATTGTTTTCCCCACACCCGGTATTTGCTCCACGGGAAGCGACTGAAGAAAGGCGTCCAGTTTATCCGGATAAAGGATACTGAGGCCATCCGGTTTGTTCAGATCGGAAGCTATCTTGGCAAGAAATTTGACGGGAGCCAATCCGATGGAACAGGTCAAGCCTCCGGTTACTTCTTTTATTTCAAGCTTAATGCGCCGGGCCATGTCTTCCACAGGGCCGAAGAGCCGTTCCAACCCCGTTGCGTCGAGATACGCTTCATCGACGGACGCTTTTTCTACCCGTGGGGAATAAGAGCGCAACACCTCAATGATGGTTCGGGAAACCTCGGCATAGCGCGCCATACGTACAGGAATGAGTATGGCATGGGGGCACAGCTGCAAGGCTTGCGCTATGGGCATAGCGGAATGGACGCCGAACTTCCGGATTTCGTAGGAAGCGGCGCTGACGACCCCCCGGGGGCCGCCTCCCCCAACGATAACCGGTTGCCCTCGCAGCCTTGGATGGTCTTTCTGCTCAATGGAAGCGTAAAACGCGTCCATATCCACATGCATAAACCACTTCTGCATATATCAAGTTGTCCTTACAGTATTTATTTTCCTGATTCGTTTTGTGTCATTTCTTTTTGCTAACCTATTGCTAACCAGAGTTTTTTTCAAGCAAGGTTAGCTCTCTCCCCACATCCCCTCTCACAAAAAAAGCACGCCCACAAGAGTCCTTTGGGCGAAGTCTACAGCCGTTCCCTTTGCGGGTCCTTCCGGGCTGGCGAAGAAAACAACGGCAGTTCGACCCCCATACTTTGGCTGCGTCTTGTGGAATGGGAGCCTCGGAATGGCGGAATGCTTTTCTGAGTTTTTAGCTGCTGTCTAATAAGTTTGCATTATTTTTTATATTAAATTCAATATATTGTTATGAAAAACAAATATACATATCAGGTTGAACAGCGGCGGGAGACGGAGCAACTGACCCCTCATGAGCAGGAGCTGATCAAGAAAGTCGAAGTGGATCGGGATTATAAACAGTCTCTATATATCCCTAATAAAGTCAAACTCCGTGGAGCTGTCGATTGAGGATCTGATAGCTCGCCTTCAAGAAAACAGTATAGATGACGCTATGTTACATAACGTACTGTATCGGGGTGAAATCGTTTACGTGAAGTATTGGGAGCGGTTCCTCGTCTGGAACGGCCACCACTGGCGCGAGGACGACTGGAACGAGGCGTATCAAGCCATCGAAAGCGTCTGCGAAAAGTATTTGGCTGCCGCACAGATGAAGGAGATCGAGGCTGACGGGATTTCCAAGGAGGAGAATCCCGACCTGAAAAAGAAGGTCAAGTCTTTGGCGGACAAGGGGTTCCAGCGCGTTGATCGGCTACGGAGCAAGAACGGTCAGGATGACCTGCTCACCATGACGCGGCGTACCCATAATCCTTTGTTGATTCTTCCAATATTATTTGCTTCCTTGCCCCATTGGCGTTGTCGATCTGAGGACGGGGGAGCTGCATGACGGAAGGCCGGAGGATTACCTCCTGAACGCCTGCCTGACCGAGTATGATCCCGAGCTGCTCAAGCTCGAAGATCCGTGCCCGGAGACGAATGCCTTCCTCTTGCGAAGCATGAACGGGAACCAGAGGTTGGTCGACTTCATTTGGCGAATCCTCGGATACGGCTTGATCCGCGACCGCAAGGATCACGTCTTCATCATCTTCTGGGGAGAGCATGGCCGGAACGGGAAAGATACCCTGCTCAAGCTCGTGACCCATGTACTGGGCTTGGCCCTGTCGGGTGACGTACAGGTCGAGATGTTCCTCCAACAGCAGCAGTCAAAAAGCAGTTCCTCACCAACGCCGGACGTGCTGGCGCTGCGCGGCATGAGCATCGCGTGGATCAACGAGGCCGAGGATGGTCAGAAATTCGCGCTGGCAAAGCTCAAAAAATTGACGGGCGGCGGCTTCATCACGGCCCGAGGGCTGATGGACAAGCAGCAGACCACATGGCTCCAGACGCACCTGCCGATTATGACGACCAATGAACTGCCCAAAGCCAAGGCGGAGGATGCCGCTTTCTGGCAGCGGGCGCACATCGTGAAATGGGAACTGTCGTTCGTGGACGACCCCAAGGAGCCGTTCGAACGTCAGGCAGACAAGTATCTGGATGGGAAAATTCAGGCCGAGGCGAAGAGCGTATTGGCCCGCATGATACCACGGAGGACGGCCCGATCTGGAAGGCGTTTACCGAAGAAGCGGGGGCCCGCTTCGATTCTTGGGTGTGTTGCCCGCACTGCGGCTTTTCCCTGCACATGGATTTCGAGTGCATCGCATGGCCCGAAAAGGATGAGGAGTCCCCGGACGCCGAAACAGTGCTGGCGAAGCGGCTGGCCTATTACGCCTGTGAATACTGCGGCACGGTGTGGGATGACGGCGACCGGGCGGTCAGGGGAGTGACGAGACCGCGTATCCGGCCTTGATGATGGCCCACGTCGCCGCGCACCATCCCGTGAAGGTGGGCTTCCACATCCCCGCGTGGGAAGGTTTCCGGCCCGGTGGACGGAAAGGAACGGGTGCCCGACCTCGTGGAGCGCGTCATCGCCAAGGCCGACGCTTTCGCCGTGGCGTCCGGCGCTGGAAGATCGGCTCAATGCCTGTACGACGCTGGAAGAAGTGCAAGGCATCACCGTCGATATCGTATGCGGGGAAAAGCCGTTCGTCGTTGATCTGTTTTTCAATACGCTTCCGGCGGTTGGCCGAGAAACACTATGATTGCTTGTCTGTGGAAGTGCTTCGTATGACAATTATCGCAAATAAGCTGATGCGTGCAATGCGTTGGTTTCCCCGCACAGCCGCGTGGCGGAAAAGAGGTTGCCAAGGTGAAGCTTTCGGAGCGTGTGGTCCCCGAATCTTTGGACGAATAAAACTGATTGTCTGTCCAAAGATTCGGGGAAGGTTGTGGGAAACCCAGCTCAAACGTTGTCAAAGCATTATTTACGGTATCAGCCTTTGATATTGGAAAGACATTTATTTTATGCGTGGCGGTTATCGTCTGCAGGTACATGACCGTCCATTGAGCGGCTTACGAATGTTTTTTCTTGATGCAGTGGTGTTGACGGGTACATCAGTGGACAATATTTTCTTAGTATGTTGTTTTTAATTTTATTGAAATCAATAATTTTTTTTATATACTCGATGGCGATTGATACAAGTAGGGATGCCACGACGAGGGGTATAAAGATGATGAGAGGATATTTAAACGAGTAAAAGAATTTGGGGAAATAATAACCATATACAAGGGTATGGGTGAGGAACATGTTCATGGAATGGATTCCCAAGAAGGCCAAGCAACTGTACAGATATTTGATCTTGCAGACAAAAAGATAGCAGAAAAGTGAAATCGCCATTGCGACTGGAATATTCGTGATTTCGTCATATGGATATTTCCTCCTAAGCCATAGCGAAAGAGAGAAGATGGTTATGCATAAAACAAACTTTATGGCGCTGTCTTTTTGCCTTCCCTTAAATAAGGGAATACTTGCCATTTTTTCAAAAAAATTTGTTTCTGCACAATAGATTCCGCACATGAGTGTCGGCAAATAGACAAGAAAAAGATCGGCATTCGCATCGGAGAGCCCAAATAAGATGCGCGGCGCTAAAATCAGACAACCGAACCAGGCAATACCAAATTTTCGCCATCCGGCAAGACATAAGGGGAGAAAAAAAATGAAACAGGTGGCAAGAGAAACATACCACCATGTCGCATTGAGCGTAGGTGTTTTGAAAAACCATGCTAACCCTGCGGCATCAATGGCCATGCGGGAGATGAGATACCTAATTTGATCCGTACCGTAAGCGGTTCCGAGGGAGTAATACTCGGAACCCTGCAAAGAGTAGAGAAATGTGGTTATGACGGATAAGATATAAATGAATAAAAAGGGAAATATCAGCTTTATATATCGAAACAGGACGCATTGAGAGCTGAATCCAGATGTCCATGAAGATATATTGTATCTGTTTATAAAGCGAGAAAATCCAAAACCTGTAAGGAAAACGAAAATAGGAAAACAGATTTTGCAATCCAATGCAATGCTGATGAGGGAACCTTGAGAAATCAAAATTGGAGAGACTCCAAAAAATTCAACTACTTCTTTCATGAAAAAAAGATGATGAAAGAGCATGAGGAGTATGGCGAATCCCTTACAGGTAAGAGTATCATTGTTTGTAAATGCTCTCATACAAAAACCTCTATTACGTGACTGTTCCAAGTATGCTCGGCATCTTTCGGCCTTCAAGGCAGGAAAATGCCAAAGATGATATAATAAAAATAGTCTTGAAATATTGAAGTGTTACATATGAAATACCAAAAAATAGCATGGCATATCATAACGTTGCCGAAGGCTCTTTTGGTGGTGTGATCTTGCTCTTTCGCTGGTGGTTGCCTTACGGCATGGCGGGGCGAAAACTGCAAACCGCTTGAGGCCTTCTTCGATCGTGGAGAAAGGTAATTGCTTCATGCGAGGGGCTTATCGTTCACAGGAACATGCCCGTTCATTGAACAACTCATGGATGATTTTTCCTGACGAAGCTGTGCTGGTGAGTATAGCAACGGGCAATATTTTTTTAGTATGTGATTTTGAATTTTATTGAAATGCATACCTTTCTTCATGCTTTCGCTGGCGATTGATACAAGCAAGGATGCTCCGAAAACCAATATAAAAATGACAAGAGGATGTTTAAATGAGTAAAAGAATTTTGGGAAAAAATATCCATGCACAAGAGTATGGACAAGGAATATATTCATAGAATGAATTCCAAAGAAAGCTAAACATCTATATAGATATTTGATTTTCCCGATAAATAGATAGCAGAAAAATGAAACCGTCATTGCGACTGGAATGTTCATGATTTCGTCATACGGATATTTTCTCCTAAGCCATAGCGAAAGAGAGAAGATGGTTATGCATAAAACAAATTTTATGGCACTGTCTTTTCGCCTTCCCTTGAATACGGGAATACTCGCCATTTTTTCAAAGAAATTTGTTTCTGCACAATAGATTCCGCACATGAGTGTCGGCAAATAGACAAGAAAAAGATCGGCATTCGCATCGGAGAGCCCAAATAAGATGCGCGGCGCTAAAATCAGACAACCGAACCAGGCAATACCAAATTTTCGCCATCCGGCAAGACATAAGGGGAGAAAAAAAATGAAACAGGTGGCAAGAGAAACATACCACCATGTCGCATTGAGCGTAGGTGTTTTGAAAAACCATGCTAACCCTGCGGCATCAATGGCCATGCGGGAGATGAGATACCTAATTTGATCCGTACCGTAAGCGGTTCCGAGGGAGTAATACTCGGAACCCTGCAAAGAGTAGAGAAATGTGGTTATGACGGATAAGATATAAATGAATAAAAAGGGAAATATCAGCTTTATATATCGAAACAGGACGCATTGAGAGCTGAATCCAGATGTCCATGAAGATATATTGTATCTGTTTATAAAGCGAGAAAATCCAAAACCTGTAAGGAAAACGAAAATGGGGACACAGATTTTACAATCCAATGCAATGTTGATGAGGGAACGCTGAGAAATCAGAATTGGAGAGACTCCAAAAAACTCGACTGTTTCTTTCATAAAAAAAAGATGATGAAAGAGCATTAGGAGTATGGCGATCCCCTTGCAGGCAAGGGTATCATTATTTGTAAATTTTCTCTCTCTCTCTCTCTCTCTCTCTCTCTCTCTCTCTCTCATGGAATAACCTCGAGTTATTACGTGTCGCTAACAGGTATGCCCAATATTTTTTCCGGCCTTCAAGGCAAAAAAATGTTGGGGTATTTTATCGGAGAAAATCTATATTAAAATAGCTGCGTTGTCAAAGAAGCGTTATAAACACTGTTGAAGACGCTACTGGGGACATGGCTTCTGGGATTCCCCGAAGATCTGCTTCCACAGCTGCATAAAATACTTTTACAGATATCAGTTTTTCCTTTTGCTAACCAGAGTTTTTCCGAGCAAGGTTCGCTCTCTTCCTCCATCCCCTCTCATAGATTAAGCACGCCCACAAGAGCCCTTTGGGTGAAGTCTACAGCAACCGTGCGCTTTGCGGGGGCTTCCGGTTCGTGGAAGCTTCCAACGGCAGTTCGACCTTATACTGTAGCCGCGACCTGCGGAATGCTTTTCCGGGTTCTTAGCTGCTGCCTAAAGAATTGGTTGTTTTTAATATAATAAAATTAATATGCTAATGATATATGAGTGGAAAATACAAGGGGCAGGTCGAACGCTGTGTCAAGGAGGAAGGAAAGTCAATGTTTCTGGCAAGAAGCAGGATTCCTCGTCCGAGTCCGGTTCAGGATGCCTTGGCGTTTCTGGCGAGCATGAGAAAACGTTCCGCTAGAATTCCAGGTGCGATGAAGCGGCGAGCGTCAAAGCTGGTTTCAAGAGAGTTGGATTCATCCATTGGCAGACTTCCGTAGGCCGCTTTCAATTCCGCTTCGAAAGCGTCGCGCAATTTTTTGAATGATTGTTCGACTTCGGGATAGTCGTTTTCTTCGCGCCAAGGAAGGCGTAAGCTCTGTTTCCAGAGGCGCCCTTTATGGGAAGGGATTTCCAAATCATAAGTTTTTCCGGATGCCGGATTCTCCGCACGTTCGTGCTGCCCCGGATAGCAGAACTCCTGCCACGAGTCGGGCGGTTCCGGGATGGTCGAAACGACGCGGATGAACGGCAGTGCCAACTCCCGTTCGTGTTCCTCAAGCGTTACCGTGTAATGAAGAACAGGGCGGATGTTGCCGCGCCGCTTGGTGATGTTCCATTCAATATGCATGGCGTTGCTCCTGTGTCGCTAGGCGGATGGACGTTCTTTGAGATACCCTGTTTCCCCAAAGGGGGGTGTTGTCCCGTTCGGCTGTTCAGCGAGCCAGAGGACGGGAAAGGCGGGCTCCTCTGGAAACCTGTCGCATTCCAGATCGGTAAACCAGATCATGCAGATGGGGGCGAGATCGTTTTCCTCGATATAGGCGGTAACCGGCCTGTAATCCGTTCCGCCGCCTCCTGCCGGGGCCAACCGCAACGGCAGGTCTTGCCGGGTGAACGTCTGGACGGATTGGACCCGCGTATCATGAAACAAGACGGTCAGAAGCGTGTTGTAGCTTTCCAGAATACCGGACAGCTCGGTGCAGAACATTTCAAGAAGGGCGTTGTCCACGGAACCGGAGCTGTCCACGGCGAGCACAATATGGGGGATACGGGGCTCCTGCCGCGAAGGGAGGTAGATGCCCTGGTAAAGATAGCGGCGGTTTGGAGTGGTCCATGTGGAGTCGCCGTCCGCACAGTTTTCGAGGAAGCGTTGAAGGATGCCCCGCCAGTCCAGAGTTGGGTGCAGCCGCTTTCGGAACAAACGGAGAAGGCCGGCCGGCATGTCGCCCATATGCTTGGCGCGTTGCATGGCCTGGACGAGTTCAATGTCGGCTTCCTGTTCCGCCTGTTTTTGGGCTGTCCCGCTGCCACCGTCCAATACGGGATGATCACGTACTTCTCCCGTAAAGGCCACGGGCTTCGTACGTTGCCCTTTCCCCTTGTCTCGGCTGCTTTCAGAAGCTCCGTGCCCACCCAACAGTTCGGCCTCGCCGCGTTCGCCTTCGGTGGAATCATTCTGGCTTTTCCCTTCGCCTTTCCCTTCGCCCGGCTGCCCGCTGCCTCCTTCCGTTTGTTCGGTTTCCTCCTGCGCTTCCGGTCGCTCGGCACCTTTATTAGGGGCCTCGTCCTGAAGGCGGGCCAACTCCGAATACAGTGCCTCAACGGAAAACCCGGCATACGCCGGATCATGCACGGCACCCTGAGGGAGGGAAAATCCCGCATCCAGCAAAAGCTGGTTGACGACAAAGTCGCAGGCCTTGTTCCAGAGCACTCTATCGCGTTTTTCGCGGCGGACGTGATGGGCACAAGCCAGATGCATGACTTCGTGTGCCTGTGCTCCTATGAGCGCGGCCTCGGACAATGCGGCTGCGTAGGACGGATTGAAGCCGAGCGTGCGCCCGTCAGTCCAGAGGTCGCCGCATGTGGGATCAGGTTTCAGCGTCAAGCGCAGGGCGATGGAACCGAAAAACGGATGGTCCAGCACGAGCGCCGCCCGGGCGCGGATCATGGCGAGATGGGCTTGCCGTTCGAGTGCTGTCATAACGTTACATCAATACATGGGCGTTGGCTTGAGCCCAGTCGGCGAAGGCGGATGTGCGGACAATGCGCTCGTCGCGGCATACTGCGTCACGCATGAGCAGGACACCAAATTCGGAGGGCAGGCGTCCGGCATAGGTCACAAGGGCATTGACCGTTCCATCGGCGGCTTTTTCTGAGAGGGCTTCGCACACGGCATACAGCGCTGCAGGGTCATCGGGCACGAGAGCGTCAGCCGGATTGGCAAGGATGTCTTCCACTGAGGGGAGTTCGCGCCAGACACGGAGGAATCCCATGAACTCCGCAGCGGCGCCGTCCCCCACCGTTCCACGGAACAGTTCGTATTCCACATCGGGATCAGGGTTGGCATCAAGAATGCCTGATAGAAAAGCCCATGAACGAGGAGAGGCGAACGCCTTGCCGGAGGAGAGCGGATCAAAGTCATGGAGCAGTTTTGGGCGGAATCGCAGAAAAGCGATGACTTCCCGCCTGATGCCCGCTTGCTGCGCCCACAGTATCCAGTCGTCAGGCGAAACGTCAAATTCAAGGTGCACCATGCGGTTCGCCAGCGCGGAAGGCATCCGGTGGGTAACGGCCTTGTCCTTTTCGCGGTTGCCCGCCGCTATGATACTCCAGCCGTCGGGCAGACGGTATTCCCCGATTCGCCTGTCCAGTACGAGCTGGTAACAGGCGGCCTGAACCAATGGCGGCGCAGCGTTCAGTTCATCAAGGAAGATGATGCCCTGTTCCGGATCGTCCGGTCCCGGAAGAAAAGCGGGCGGACACCACTCCGCGCGTCCGTTTTCAAGACGGGGAAGCCCACGGAGATCGACGGGATCGAGCAGAACCGCACGGATATCACGCAAGGCCATGCCGCGATCCGCAGCGACTTTGGCCACAACCTGGCTTTTGCCCACGCCCGGTGCGCCCCAGAGAAATACCGGTTGGTGAGCGGAAAGAAGCGTATGGAGCGCTGAAAAAATCTGAGAAGGTGTCATGAAGCCGTCCATGAAAAAGGGTCATTATTCAGGAACGGACTATATCTATATGAAAATGAAAGTCAATATCTAAAGTTTCTTTCAAAACGTCTCAAGCAGAGGTTGATGAGTGCATGACCATGGCGCAGGACGCCCTTTCCATCACCGTCGAGGAGTACACGAAGGCCCTCCGCGAGCTTCCCGCGCCTTCGACGCTGGAGCAGGTACATGTCGTGGCGCAAAAGGAGCTTGAGGACGAAACCGTGGACGCTTCCCGGCCCCCACAGTTACAACTTTTCGGCGCGCTCGATATGGAATGAATTATGCTGTGCAGCACAGTAGGTACTGGTACAAGATGGAGTTCAAAAAGAGAGCTCTCCTTATTGAGCGGGGGGAGATAAATGTTCCACCGTGAAGATAGGCATGCTGTTCTCCTTGGAGAAGTAAAGAAACTACATGGGATTATTGATGAAATGTGGGGCGAATAGGCCTTTCAGGGGGCAGAGAATGCTCACAGGAAGATCTAGAACCTCAAGAGGCCGCACCCCATGGAAAATATCTCGGAACCATTCTATCACCCTTAGGAAATATCCAAGTGGAAAAAAGCGCCTTCGGCTGTCTTAGACAAAGCGCAATAGTTGGTAATTATGTACTTTTTAGATAAGGCCAACAGAGCCCTATCTCAAAAGTACATAATTACATAATCGCGCTAAAATATCCTTTTCATTCTTCGTCGTTTCGGGTGATTTTTAGTTTGCCCTCGATGTTCGGCTTACTTTCAATGGGTTGGGGGTAAATTTGATGTGGGTTAATAGTATCTGGCTTGATTTTCATTTTTTTGGCAATGGCAGCTTCCAGCTTGTCCTCTTGTAATAGCCCGTTTTCGTCCATATAATTTTTACCCATCTCGGCCCATAACTGTAGGTACTTAAGTTCTTGTTTGGTAAAACCGCGTGGGACAGCACTAAGGAATTCCCATTTTTTTCCAGGTGTTTTTCCGGTTAAACCATGACCATCCGCGATATAGATCACATAAGCAAGTTGCAGTTCACCAGAAGCATTGGGAGCTTTTTGGCAGAGCATCGTTACGCTGACAATGGGAGCGTCTGTTTCTTTGTGTGCTTGCGTGGCCACAGCAATGACTGTAGCAGCAAAATCGGCCTGTGTGGCCTTGCTTTGGTCCTCGGTGGGGATGATAGTGATTTCAGCCCAGTAGCGTCTGTTCCGTTCATATTTCTTGTAATTGACAATTTTGACGGCGAGAGGGTGCCCAACAAGTGATGATGTCTGTTGATTCACTTCGGGTTGAGCATGCAAGGGCGTTTTCGGTTCCTCTACTCGCGTAGGTTCATTATGAAATCTGTTGAAAAAGGCATAACTTCCTACAATAATAAAAACCAAGAGCACACTTACCCAGACGAACGTTTTTTTCTTTTTTTGCCCCTGTATCGTTGGAGAGGTAGATTGGGGAGATGGCTCAACGGTGGGAAGGAGAGGAGAGGCAATAGATTGAGAGACAGGCTTTTTTTCATGAGGTATTTCGGTGAGAATAGACTGTTTTTGTGCCATGAACTCTTCTTTGGTCAATATACCTTTGTCTAGGAGTGATGCAAGACGTTCAAGCCGAGTGATGGTGTCCTCTGTAAAAGATTTAGAATCTGTATTTAGTAGCATTTTTATAGCATTGAAAACCATTATTGCATGCATGGAATCCATTCCACCACACTTTAGGGGCAACTCATTGCTTCTAAGAAAGAATATCAGTGTGCTTAGTAAGATACCTTTTTTTATCTGGCATCCTCTGATTTCTTTGAGGGGATAGGATACGACTTCAAGCTTTTCTTCTTGATAGAGGAAGAACATTCGTTTGCTCGTCACAGCGAGTAAGCGAGTCTTTCCGTTATCACCTTGGACGGAGGCAACAGCGCACAGAGTTTCCTCTTCCTCAAGTTGATTAGGGAGCTGCCAAAGCTCTTCTCTGACAAATGTCAGTCGATCTTCACGGAGTTCCTTGAGTTTTTCTTGTACTACTTTAGGATCTTGAGCCATTTTTCCCCCTTTGTTTATCGGTATAGAGATTTTCCGATAACAAAACCTACAAAAAGGAGCAACGACTTTGTCGTAGTTAATTTTTGTGAGAGCTGTATTTTGAAATAAAGATATAGGCGAAGATGCAATTGTGGAAAAGTAAAAATATTATACGTAACGATATGTTACTATAAATAATGTAAATGGGGTTATAGTAGATATATTGACAGTGAAAAAAAGAACAAGTAGTGTCAAAAACATGTTAGACTCCTTCCCCTCCTTTTTACCCCCTTTCGTGAGGTATGCATGATTCGTAGAACGTTTCTAAAAGGTGCGGCTGCTGTTTCGTTTTCCCTCATGGTTTCGCCAGCGTTGACGGTTTTTGCCAAGGATTCTGTGCGTGTTTATATGGGCGGGCCCATATTCACCATGAACAAGAACAACGACATCGTAGAAGCCATCGCGGTGAAGGGCGAAACCATTCTGGCCGTAGGCAACAAGGCCGAGGTCATGGCCGCTGCCGGTGCGAATGCCGCTGTGGTGGATCTTAAGGGCAAGGCGCTTATTCCTGGGATGATCGACGGGCACAGCCATTTCCCCTCTGGGGCGTTCAATGAGTTGACGATGGTCAACCTCAACGTGCCGCCTCTTGGACGGGCGGAGTCGATAGCCGACATGCAGAACCTGCTTAAGGAGCGCGTCGCCCAAACGAAAAAGGGCGAGTGGATTGTCGGCTATAACTATAACGATTTGGCCATCAAGGAGCAACGACATCCTACCCGTGCCGATCTGGATGCGGTATCCACTGAGCATCCCATTTTTGTGAAGCATGTGTCCGGTCACTTGGGGGTGGCGAACAGTAAGGCTCTGGAGCTGGCCGGTATTACGGAAGAGACGCCTAATCCGGAAGGCGGCAAGTTCCGCCGCGGCCCGGACGGGAAGTTGGACGGCGTATTGGAAGGGCCTGCGGCTCAAGCCCCCGTCTCATCCATCCGGCCCAAGCCTACGGCTGCCCAATATGAAGAGGCCGTGCGCCGTGACAATATGATCTATGCCGCTGCGGGCATTACCACGGCCAATAATGGCGGCAGCCCCACCGTGGACGATTTCTTCCTCAAGGCCAGCGAAAACGGCGATCTGGGCATTCGTGTGGTCATTTGGCCCAACGGGCGCAATGCCAAGTTGATAGAAAGCTATGGTGAGAAGCGGCAGGGTACGCAACTGGACAAGTCTGGTAAGGTATTCCTTGGCCCCGCCAAGCTTTTTGCCGATGGCAGCCCGCAAGGCTATACGGCGTGGTTCTCCAAGCCCTACTTCAAGCAGTTGCCCGGAAAGCCGGAAGATTTTCGCGGTTTTCCGGTATTTAACTCGCGAGAGGAGTTGTTTGCTCTGGTCCAGAAGCTGCATGACGCGGGTTGGCAGATCACCACACATACCAATGGCGACCAAGCTATTCAGGATATGATTGATGCGTACAGCGCCGCTCTGGAAAAGAGCCCGCGCAAGGATCATCGCCATATCCTCAATCACTGCCAATTCTGTCGTCCCGATCAGGTGGTGGCCATTGCCGAAAAGGGCTTTGTACCTTCCTATTTTGTGACGCATACATGGTTCTGGGGAGATATCCACCGCGACATGGTGGCCGGCCCCGAGCGTGCGGCCCATATCAGCCCGCTTAAGGCCGCATTGGATCATAAGATAACCTTCGCCTTGCATAACGATACGCCCGTGACGCCCATCAGCCCGCTCATGGACGTGTTTTCGGCGGTCAATCGTCTGACTTCGTCGGGTAAGGTCCTTGGGCCAGATCAACGTATCGATGTTATGGAGGCCCTGCGTGGCGTGACCATCAACGGCGCCTACATGCAGCGGCTTGAAGACAAGATCGGTTCTCTGGAGAAGGGCAAGCTGGCTGATATGGTTATCTTGGACAAGGACCCCACCAAGGTGGACCCCGTCACGTTAAAGGACATTATGGTGGAAGAAACCATTGTGGGCGGTAATACCGTTTACAAGCGCGCTTGATGCGCCGTTGTCTGACGCTGTAAAAGAAAGGCCCGCTTTAGCGGGCCTTTCGTCTATGCAGAGGTCGGAATATGCGGATCAGAGTTTTATGCTATCCAGACGGGCATGGCGGATGAGCTCGGGGAGATCGGTGAAGCCTTCAAAATCCCAGCTTACCAGTTCGGGATAGGTCAAGTGCTGCAGCCCCTGCGGATTGGCCGAAATAATGAACCAGCGTTTCCCCGAGGCGTCTTCTCCCCAGCCGAAACCAATCACGAGATCTTCGAGGTACTTGGGAAATCCGTGGTATAAGGCGGTATATTCCGCCACAAAGGCCTCGTGGGCTTCTTTAAACGAAGGGTACATCTGACGACCGGATTCCGTACTTGCCATGCTGTGCTCCTGTTTGTAATCAGCCTCATCGTAATGAACCGCCATCATTGGGTGCAAAACGTTCAGTGCGCTTCGGCATGTTGCCCGTCGATTCCTCCATGAGGGAATACGCATCAACGTTTCAGTTATACTTTAAAATAACAGCGAGATATCTGGAGCGCAAGGCCTAAGATGTCCCCTCTGATCCAATGTTTCCCTCATAATACTGTGAGGCGCATGGAAAGAATCGAACAAGAGGCATGATTGTTGTCAGAGGATAACCTGTTTCCCATAGCCTGTTCGTTTGGAAATCATATACTTGCGACAAGGTGCGTCTTAATAAGAAGCCTCACAGGCATAAGGATTGCCGACAGCCGTGTTATGAGAACTTTTTTTCTTGCAGCGGAAGAGCCCGTGTCTCTCACTGAAGGAGTATCGCTATGCGCGCTATTGTCATGACGGTGTTTGGTGGCCCAGAGGTTCTGTGCCTTACCGAGGTTCCGGAACCCGAACCGGAGTATGGACAGATCCGCGTCCGGCTGTACGCCGCGGGGGTTAATCCTGCGGAAGCCTATATCAGGACGGGCCAGTATGCATTCTTTAAACCCACGCTGCCCTATACTCCCGGATTTGATGGCGCGGGCGTTGTGGATAAGGTAGGCGGGGGCGTGCAAAGCTGCAAACCGGGCGATAGGGTTTTCGTGGCGGCGCTCATGGCGCGGCGCAATACGGGGACCTACGCCGAAAAGGTTGTCTGCGATGCGGAGGCTGTCCATCCTTTGCCCGATGCTGTTGGATTTGAACACGGCGCGGCGGTGGGATTCCCCGGGATGGCCGCTTATAGGGCCATGTTCCATTGCGCGGGCCTCAAGCCCGCAGAGCGTATTCTCATACACGGTGCAAGCGGAGGTGTGGGGACCGTTGCCGTACAGCTGGCCCGTGCATGCGGGGCGTTCGTAGTCGGCACTGCGGGGAGCCCCGCATCTATGGAGCTTGTCCGCCGCATCGGAGCACACGCCGTATTGAATCATACGCAATCAGGCTACCTTGATGATCTGGCTGCGCTCACGGATGGGGCGGGGCCGGATGTGATTCTTGAGATGCTTGCGGATAAGAACCTTGAGAACGACATGGGGGTGATAGCCAAGCATGGTCGCATCGTCGTCATCGGCAGCCGCGGCGGCCTCGAAATGACACCCCGCCTGCTCATGGCCAAGGAATCAGTGGTGATGGGGATGGCCATCTGGCATGCGACCCCGGGAGAAGCGCACATGGCGGAAGCCGCTGTTGCGGCCGCGCTGCGGAGCGGTGCCCTTCGTCCTGTCCTTGGCGACGTATTGCCTCTTGAGAAGGCGGCTCAGGCTCATGGCGACATCATCGCGCGGGGCGGCAAGCCGGGTAAGATGCTCCTGCGCATTGAGTAATGAATGGCGCAGTGGAGAAAACGTAAGGCTGGCCGTGGATCTTCCCCAAGGAGACTCACGGCCCCTTTTTTGATGGATGGCCTGTTGTTCTGGAGAACATATCTTTAAAGCCAGTGGGAAGGTGATGGGTAATACTCTTGCATGACGGATAGATACGGATATGGACTTTTGTGTGAGCCCGGCTTGACCTGCCTTGTGAAGCGGTGCATAGATTTCCGAGTAGAACGGATGACAAGAAAATACCTTGCCCCCCCTTCCTTTATGGAGGTTAGGGCTTATATGGTACCTGTCGGGAGAAATCCCTTAATGAATCGTTATGCTCTCCGGGCGTGACTCCGGTTGCACCCCGGATTGGTGACCAGCTTTTTTGGAGGACAGCATATGCGGGAATACACGGATACCGTTCGGGAGCATTTCCTGAAGCCGCGTAACGCGGGTGAACTTGCTGATGCCAACGCTGTCGGCGAGGTCGGAAGCCTTGCTTGCGGCGATGCCTTAAAGCTTTTCTTGAAGATCAACGATAAAGGCATTATCGAAGACGCCTCGTTCCAGACGTTTGGATGCGCCAGCGCCATTGCGTCGAGCTCCGCGCTGACTGAGATGATCAAGGGCAAGACGGTGGAAGAAGCGTCCAAGGTGACCAACAAGGATATCGCCGCGTATCTTGGTGGATTGCCCCGCGAAAAGATGCATTGCTCCGTCATGGGGCAGGAAGCCTTGGAAGCGGCTCTGCGCAACTGGCGCGGCGAGCCCGCCGAGAAGCAGCATGAGCATGAAGGCAAGCTGGTCTGCAAATGTTTTGGTGTGACTGATGTCCAGATTCGCCGTGCCATTGAGGAAAACAACCTCAAGACGGTGGAAGAGGTTACGAACTACACCAAGGCTGGTGGCGGGTGCGGCGAGTGCCTCGACACCATTCAGGATATTCTTGATGAAGAACTGGGCAAGCCCAAGCTGAAGGAATTTAATCCCGTTCCCAAGTCCACGATGACCAATGTGCAGCGCATGCAAAAGGTCATGCAGGTCCTCCAGGATGAGGTCCGCCCGCGCCTTGCCGCCGACGGCGGCGATATTGAACTGGTGGATGTCGATGGCCATCGGGTCGTTGTCGCTTTGCGCGGCCTGTGTTCGAATTGCAGCTCCCGTACGGTGACCTTGAAGGATTTGGTCGAAAAGATACTCCGCGAACAGGTGGAACCGGAAATCGTGGTTGAAGAGGTGAAGGCATGAGCGTCGTCTATCTTGATAACAACGCCACGACCAGCGTAGCGCCGGAAGTTTTTGAAAGCATGATTCCGTTTTTTACGGAAAAATACGGTAATGCCTCCAGCATGCATACGTTCGGCGGGCAGGTTGGCAAGAGCATTCAGGACGCGCGCGAAAAGATTGCGGCGATGCTTGGCGCGCAGCCTGAAGAGATCGTGTTCACCTCCTGCGGTACGGAAAGCGATTCCACGGCCGTGATGTCCGCCTTGCAGGCGCAGCCTGAAAAAAAGCATATCATCACGACCCGTGTCGAGCACTCGGCGCTTATCGCCCTTGGGCAGCATCTAGAGCAGAAAGGGTATGAGCTGACGTATCTGGGGGTGGATTCCAAGGGACGTCTGGACTTGGACGAACTCTCGGAAGCCATGCGCAAAGATACGGCTATCGTCTCCATCATGTTTGCCAACAATGAGACCGGTACCGTTTTCCCGATTCAGAAGATCGCCGAAATGGTGAAGGAACGGGGTATCCTGTTCCATACCGACGCCGTACAGGCAGCGGGCAAGCTCCCCATTGATCTGGCCAAGATGCCGGTGGATTTTTTGGCGCTTTCCGGCCACAAGCTCCACGCCCCCAAGGGGATCGGCGTGCTGTATATCCGCAAGGGGACGCGGTTCATCCCGTTCCTCCGAGGTGGCCATCAGGAGCGCGGACGCCGTGCCGGTACGGAAAACGCGCCTTACATCGTGGGCCTTGGCACTGCGTGCGAACTGGCCATGAACCACATGACGGATGAAAACACGAGGGTGCCCGCTCTCCGCGACAAGCTGGAAAAAGGCCTTCTGGCGTCCATTCCCGATGCTATCGTAAATGGGGATGTGGAAAACCGCTTGCCGAACACTTCCAACATCGCGTTCCAGTATGTTGAGGGTGAGGCTATCCTGTTGCTCATGGATCAGCTCGGTATCTGCGCAAGCTCCGGTTCGGCCTGTACGTCCGGCAGCTTGGAGCCTTCCCATGTGCTGCGCGCCATGGGTGTTCCCTTCACCTTCGCGCACGGGTCGATCCGTTTCTCGCTGTCCCGGTATACGACGGATGCCGAGATCGACTATGTCCTTGAAAAACTGCCGCCCATCATCAAGCAGCTGCGGGCGATCTCTCCCTTTAGGGCGATGAAATAACAGGCTCTTTTGGCCAATAAAAAAGGCACCCGATGTGGTGCCTTTTTTATTGGCGTTGCGGCGATGTTATTTGGCCAGCTGGCTATGCCAAGCGAGCAGGGCATCCATGAGCGCAGCGACCTGCTGTTGCAAAGAGGGATCGATGAGATCGCCGGATTCGCTGAAAGAGGCGGAGAATGCGTTGGAGAAGAATTCCGGCCTGTTCAAAGGGCGGAGGTTCAAATAAACGCAGACCTGCCGTAGGTGGTATTGCGCACGGGATGTCCCCATGCCGCCGCCGGCGCCCATGATGGCGACCGGTTTGCCGTTGAACGGCGCACAGTCGGGCTCGCGGGATACCCAGTCAAGGGCATTTTTCAGTGCCGGAGCCATGGAGTAGTTGTACTCGGGACAAGCCAGCACAAGGGCGTCGGCTTCGGTCACTTGCCGGATCAGCGTTTGCACGGCTTCGGGCTTGGAATCACAACGGTCGGCATTGTAAAAAGGAACGTCGGCGAGATTGGCGATTTGGAAATTCACCGTGTGGGGCAGGCATTGCTTGGCATACCGCAGGAGCCCCGTGTTGCGGGATTGGGAGCGAAGGCTTCCGGAGATGCCGAGGATATTGAGAGTAGGATTCATAGGTATTCCTCCTTTTCCCAAAATAGCGCAGTAGACGATGGCTGTCCATGAGAAAGGCAGGATCACGAAATGCAGCGATGCGAAAAGCGTCGGAAGGGCGTCAATGGGAATAAAGCAACAATGCTATCTGCTTTTTTGAAAGAAATCCTGCAGTAAGGATGCGCACTCCGGTGCGGCGATGCCGCCCATATGCCATACACGGTGGTTGTGGAAAGGGAGATCCAGCCCGTTGAAGCAAGACTCCACAGCCCCGGCCTTGTTGTCCGCAGCCCCATACACGACGCCGTCAAGGCGGGCATGGACGATAGCGCCCGTGCACATCAGACAAGGCTCAAGCGTAACGACGAGCGTGCATCCTTCAAGGCGGTAGTTGCCTAAAACGGTTCCTGCTGCGCGTATGGCCATGATTTCAGCGTGGGCCGACGGATCGGAAAGGGCAATCGGCTGGTTGTGTTCTGCGGCGAGGATCGTCCCCGCGGGATCGACGACAAGCGCGCCCACTGGGACTTCGCCCTGCAGGGGGGCCTGTCGCGCTTTCACGAGCGCCTGCCGCATCAACCCTTCCCACGACCAGCCGGGAGGAGGGGGAGGGATAGGGCCCCATGCGGCATAGGCGCGAGGTTCGCACGCCGTCTTGGAAACGGCCGCCCCAGGATGCCGTGCTCCTGAGGGCGGCCCGTTGAATGCCGTCATTACAGGATGACCCGCCTGCGGATCTGCTGAACCACCTGTTCGGGCGTATCGCAGACAGTGACGAGATCTTCCACTTCGGAAGCCCTGATGTAGCCCCCTGAAACCATTGTGCTGCGGACCCAGTCAAGGAAACCGTTCCAGAAGGTGCTCTGGTACAGAATGATGGGAAGCGGCCTGATGCGCTTGGTTTGCGCGAGGACGAACGCTTCGGAGAGTTCATCGATGGTGCCCATGCCGCCGGGCATGACGACGTAGGCGAGCGCATACTTTACGAACATAAGCTTGCGCAGGAAGAAGTAGCGGTAATCGCTGCGTATCTTTACGTACTTATTGCATTCCTGCTCGTGAGGGAGCTGGATGTGCAGGCCGACGGACGTGCCTCCTGCTTCCGTAGCTCCCTTATTGCCCGCTTCCATGAGGCCGGGGCCGCCGCCGGTGATGACTCCATAGCCGGATTCGACCAGCAACTTGGCGATGGTTTCTCCCTCGGCATACAAAGGATTATCCGGCTTGACCCGTGCGGAACCGAAAATGGAAACGCAAGGCCCAAGATCGCTGAGCGTTTCGAACCCGTCGACAATTTCAGCGAGAATCCTAAACATTCGCCATGATTCACGGATAGATAGCATGTCTATCGGAGATTGGCTCATAGGTAGCTCCTTTTGGGGTATGAAGGGGACTATAGCCCGGTGTGCATGATGGCGCAAGCGATCCGGGGAAAACGTGCGGGCGGGGAGGGCACACAAACGTTTTTCCTTTATATCTTATCGGCATGATGAGAATAATTCTGACCTTTGAGGATGCATAGTTTTTCTTGTCATGGGATGCCGGTTGCAGGTAGTATGAACCCTTGTTTGGGAATATACTCTGCATCAGGAGGCTCTATGAAAGTTCATTTTCTCGGTGCGGCGCAGACGGTCACCGGCTCTTGCTATCTCATTGAGGCTTGCGGGATTCGGTTTACCGTGGACTGCGGCATGCATCAGGGGAACTCCGAGATCGAGGCTCGCAACTTCGATACCAATATCTACCATTCCGGAAATATTGATTTTATCCTTCTGACACACGCTCATATCGATCATTCCGGCCTTTTGCCCCGCATTGTGCATGAGGGGTTCAAAGGTCCCATTTATTGCACGCCTCCGACAGCGGCTCTTGCCGGGCTGATGCTTGAGGACAGCGCGCATATTCAGGAAATGGAAGCGGAATGGAAGCAGAAGAAGCAAAAGCGGCACTCAGGCCAGAATGGCAAAAGTAAAGAGATCGTTCCGCTGTACACGATTGAAGATGCCCGGAAAGTCCCGGATCAATTCCGTTTGGTGGAATACAACAAGACCTTCGAGCCCCATCCGGGCATTGCCGTCACCTATAAGGATGCCGGCCATATCCTCGGTTCCGCTTTTTTGGAGTTGACCGTAACTGAAGACGGCAAGACGACCCGCGTCGTCTTCTCCGGGGATTTGGGCCGTCCGGGGACGCTTCTGATGCATGACCCGGTCGTCGCCAGTCAG
>USCL01000015.1 GCA_900553145.1 uncultured Desulfovibrio sp. | reverse complement strand
CCGACAGAGTAATCTGTCGGCCCGTTTTTGTTTTAAGGCGTTACCCCGCTGGGGAGAGAGCGCCCAAAACAGGGAATATCCGCTATGCTGATATTCTATTTGGCCCTGTCAGGGCATTTGATTGATATGCATCCATAATATACTGAATGTACAATATTTTTTGTTGAAAAAAGTTCCACAGCAAAGGAAGTCCTTTTTAGTATTTACCTAAAATCTTATGAAATAAAATATCAATCGTTTACTGTGACAGTGCCTTCTATTTTTTTGTTGCCTATTTTATCGGGCATCACGAGCCGATGAAGCAGGTTCTTGCACGAGAGATATATTCGACAGTTTTCTTCCTTGTCTCTTGGGAGATGCTGGTCAGCTGATTTCTTTCGGGCCCTGTCCATCCTGATCTTCTTGATGATTGACAGAATCTGGCGAACGCATCACTGGAGCATATCCTCAGGTCAGGCTTCTGAATCGCTGTTCTCCATCTGAAGTACAGTAGAGTTCTTTCTGCCGGCATGACAGAAAAAAGGCTCTTTCCCGGAAGTATTGGAGCGTCTGAAGCTGGTTCCTTTTCTGGCTGCATGTCTGGAAATCGGCAATGACCTTGCTTTTCCGCCATAGCGTCATGCAACCCCGTCTGATTACCAACGATTTCCTTCACCATCACCATGCCTTCATACCAATAATGCTGTGGCATGGCGTATCTCTTGGAAGGCTGCCAGAGCGGCGGCCCGCATGCGTTTTGCCCGTTTTCTGTTCAGGGTATCGGAAAGGCGGCTCGGGGAAAGCTCCTCTGATCGAGAGGTTCTCGGAGGCTGTTTTCTTCCCCCGTTTTGAACGGCGCCCCTCCCCGTGATCGGAGAGAATCAGGCAATATTAAGAGAGGATTGTATCTATCGCAGGGCCTTTGGTAACGCTATCGTATGCTCCATCACCGCTTAAACATTAAGGAGATATACGATGAACCGACTCTCGGCAATGATGTTGGCCTTGCTTTTGGCCGTTTCTCAGGGGGCTTTTGGTGTTCAGGCCACGGCTGCCGAATCAGGCAAGTCCGGGCAGATCATTATACGGAATGGCGAACAGGCCTCCATCAAGGGGCCGGATACGATTTTTACCGGCAACGTACGTATCGATCCTTTATATGCGGCGAACAACTCTATGCGTTCCAGCGGCGGCAGCGTCACCTTTGAGCCGGGTGCCCGTTCGAACTGGCATATCCATCCTGTAGGGCAAGTGCTGATCGTCACTTCCGGCGTCGGCCGGACGCAGGAATGGGGCAAGCCTGTGCAGGAAGTGAAGGCTGGGGACGTGATCATATGCCCCGTGGGCATCAAACACTGGCACGGCGCGGCCCCGGACAATGCCATGACGCATATTTCTATCTGCGAAGAAAAGGAACCCGGCAAGGTCGTGGAGTGGATGGAAAAAGTGACTGACGAGCAATACAACGGCAAGTGATGCGGTGCGGACGAGAAGGCCAAGCCGCGGAGGGATACCCTCGGTTTTTGTGAAGCCTGTTGAGAGAAGAAGGCAAGAAATGGAACAGATGCCTTCTGTCCCGCAGCATGGGGGCGATCCGTCTCCCCCCGTGAAAAGAATGTCAGCAACGGAGTTCACGACATGGAAAAAGACACGCTTCCCGCCATCATGGACGAACCGATCATCTTGCGCGCCGGCGCACAGCCTTCCGTCAAAGGGCCGGATGCATGGTTTACCGGTACGGTCCGTATCGATCCGTTGTTTCCCGCCCATGCGCCCGCCCGTGCCTCAAGCGCTTCCGTCACGTTCGAATCGGGGGCCCGCACGGCATGGCATACCCACCCGCTGGGGCAGGCGCTGATCGTCACGGCGGGCGTCGGCAGGGTGCAGGTGCAAGGAGGCCCGATTCAAGAGGTGCGCCCCGGCGATACGGTTTGGTTCCCGCCGCAGGTCAAGCACTGGCACGGGGCCGCGCCCGGCGTCTCCATGACGCATATTTCCGTAGCGGAGGAAGAAGACGGGAACAACGTCGAGTGGCTGGAAAAAGTGACTGAAGATCAGTACATGGGAAATGAAGGACGTTGCGCTGAAAGGCGATGAATGCGGTTCCGCATGCTACGGCGCATTGCGAAAATGAAGCGCGACGGAAAAGGGCCGCAAGCGTCGTTGCGGAAAGACAATCAAGGAGTTCGAAATATGGCCGAATATGTTTCCCGCCGGAATTTCCTGAAGGGCGGGGCGCTCACTGTAGGGGCTCTCGCTTTGGGCGGTTTTCCCAAGGCCGCTTCCGTTATGGCCGCGCAGCAGGAAAAGGCCAAGGTCTTTTTTACGAAGGATATCAGCTTGGAAGGCCTGATGAGGGTGTATGCCCGCGTCAATCGGGACATGACCGGCAGGATCGCCATCAAGCTGCATACGGGCGAACCGAACGGCCCGAACATCTTGCCCCGCGAAATGGTCAAGGGGTTTCAGGCGGGCGTGCCGGACAGCAGCATTGTGGAATGCAATGTCCTGTACCCCAGCCCGAGGCAGACCACGGAAGGGCATCGTGAGACATTGAAAACGAACGGCTGGACCTTCTGCCCCGTCGACATCATGGATGAGGACGGCGACGTGAGCCTCCCCATTCCCGGCGGCAAGTGGCTCACGGAGGTGTCCGTGGGCAAACATATCCTGAACTACGATTCCATGCTGGTCCTGACCCATTTCAAAGGGCATACCATGGGCGGTTTCGGCGGCTCGCTCAAGAATATTTCCATCGGCTGCGCTTCGGGGAAAGTGGGCAAGCGGCAGATCCATCAGCCTTCCAGCGACGGGAACTGGCCGGGGGGCCCGTTGTTCATGGAACGGATGGTGGAGGGCGGCAAAGCCATCACCAATCATTTTGGGCGGCATATTACCTATATCAACGTGCTCCGGAATATGTCCGTGGACTGCGATTGCGCCGGGCTCGGCGCGGCGGCGCCTGCCACGCCGGATTTGGGCATCGTCGCCTCAACCGATATCCTTGCCGTTGATCAGGCTTCGGTGGATATGGTCTATGCGCTGCCCGAAGCGCAGAGGCACGATCTTGTGGAACGCATAGAGTCCCGCAGTGGCCTGCGGCAGCTTGAGTATATGAAGCTTCAAGGTATGGGGACCGATCGCTATGAGTTGATCGCCGTGTGAACCTCCCCATGAGATCCCCGGATACAGGGCAAGAAACCGATCGGCGTTCCGGGTGGCAAGACGCCGATCGGCTTGCTGTGGAAGCCCCTATCCGGAGATGGACGGAGGGCGCTGGAATAGACTGGAATGATCTGTGAACAAAGCGTTGCGATCCGCATGGGGGCATCGTGAGAAGACTGTTTATCGTCTCTTGTTTGATTCTTGTTCTTTGCTTCCTCATAGGGGGAGGTTATGCCCTTATGTTGCAAACCAGATTCGGAAAATTGCCCGAAGCCGCCCGCCTCAACAGGATCTTGCAGTCGCCGCACTATGTCGACGGTGCCTTTCGCAATGCGGAACCCTTGCCGCCCGTGAAAGGAAACGGCGGCATTGTGGGCGCGCTGGTGAAATATGTTTTTTCGTCGGCGGAAGGGCAGAGGCCGGGGCGCCCCGTACCTTCGGCGAAAACCGACCTGCGGACGCTGGACAGGGACACGGATGTCGTCGTCTGGCTCGGCCACTCCTCCTATTTCGTGCAGCTCGGGGGCAGGCGCCTTTTGATAGATCCCGTGTTCAGTGCCTATGCCTCGCCGGTCTTTTTCGCCAACAGGGCTTTCGACGGCACGAACCTCTATACCGCCGAGGAAATGCCGGACATCGATTACCTGATCCTTTCCCATGATCATTGGGATCATCTGGATTATCCTACGGTGACGGCGCTTTTGCCCAAAGTGGGGCAGGTTGTCTGCCCCCTTGGCGTCGGGGCCCATTTGGAAGCGTGGGGATACGGCAAAGAGAAGATTTATGAGGGGGACTGGTTTTCGGCTTTGGAACAAGAGGGAGGTTTTTCCATCCATGTGCTGCCGGCCCGGCATTTTTCAGGCCGCTCGCTCACCCGGAATAAAACCCTATGGGCCGGGTTTGCCCTGATCACGCCGGAACGCCGGATCTTTTTCAGCGGCGACAGCGGGTACGGCAAGCATTTTGCGGAAATAGGGGCGCGCTTCGGCGGGTTTGATCTCGCCATCCTTGACTGCGGGCAGTACGATAATAATTGGCGGTATGTCCATATGATGCCGGAAGATACGGCGCAAGCCGCGGAAGACCTGCGCGCCCGCGCGTTGCTCCCGGCGCATGTGGGGAAGTTCGCCATCGCCTACCATACGTGGGATGACCCGTTCAAACGGATTGTGGCGGCAAGCCGGGACAAGCCCTACAGGCTGCTCCTGCCCTTGATCGGGGGGCCGATCCGGCTGCCTCTGGACTCGGATGGGGAACAGCCCCCCTTTTCCCGCTGGTGGGAAACGATAGGCTGAACGCCGTGCCGCCAATGGAAAAAACGGTCCCGATGCCTTCCCCGTCTGATGGGGGGAGCGCAAAGGGGCCTTTTTGTTTAGGCGAGGGCAGGGGGGCGATCCGGGAACGAGGTTTCCTTTGGGGCCGCGACGGTTCTTTCCCTTGCCGCAATCCTAATATACGCCCGCAGCAGCGGTAAACGGTACGGCGTTTCCTGTTGAGGAAAGCGTCCTGTGAGGGGGGATGGAGGCGGATAGGCCGTTTGGGCGCGGGCGACGGCGGCGGGACGATTGCAAACATCGGGGCCGCCCCTTTTATGGGGGCGGCCCCGATTGGCCCTTGGGCCGTGCAATCAGCGGGCGTACTTCTTCGCCTGTTCGTTAATCAGATCCATATCTTCAAAATAGTTGATCTTCATGGCACGCCTTACGTCGTCCAGCGTCCGGGCGGCCGCTTCACGGGCCCGCATGCTGCCTTCCTTGAGGATCTCATAGATGGCGGGGATATCCTTTTCGAGCTCCCGGCGGCGGTTGCGGATGGGTTCCAGCTCGTGCTGGATGACGTTGTTCAGGAATTTTTTGACCTTCACGTCGCCGAGGCCGCCGCGGGCATAATGGGCCTTCATCTCGTCAAGGTTCTGGTAGTCCGGGAAATACTGCTCGAAGTGCTCGGGGCGGCTGAAGGCGTCCAGATAGATGAACACCGGGTTGTCCTCGACCTGCCCGGGGTCTTCCACGCGCAGGTGGTTCGGGTCGGTGAACATGGACATGACCTTCTTTTTGATCTCGTCGCCGTCTTCGCCCAGATAGATGCAGTTGCCGAGCGACTTGCTCATCTTGGCCTTGCCGTCGGTGCCGGGCAGGCGCAGGCAGGCCTTGTTGTCCGGGAGCAGCATTTCGGGTTCGACAAGCGTATCCCCGTAGACCGCGTTGAACTTGCGGACGATTTCCTTGGTCTGCTCCAGCATGGGGGCCTGATCTTCGCCCACGGGGACGGCGGTGGCCTTGAAGGCCGTGATGTCGGAAGCCTGGCTGATCGGATAGGTGAAGAACCCGACCGGGATGCTGGCTTCAAAATTGCGCATCTGGATTTCGGATTTCACGGTGGGGTTGCGCTGGAGCCGGGCCACGGTCACGAGGTTCATGTAGTAGAAGGACAATTCGCAGAGTTCGGGGATCTGCGACTGGATGAACATTGTGGACTTTACCGGGTCAAGGCCGCAGGCGAGGTAGTCGAGGGCGACTTCGATGATATTCTGGCGCACCTTTTCGGGATGCTCGGCGTTGTCGGTCAGAGCCTGCGCATCCGCGATCATGATGAAGATCTTGTCGTACTTTCCGGAGTTCTGGAGTTCCACCCGGCGCTTCAGCGAACCAACATAGTGGCCGACATGCAATCTTCCGGTGGGCCGATCTCCAGTTAATATAATCTGTTCCATTACAGCTTTCCTTCTCGCCTGTTTCGTTTTTTCGGTTGACGCTTGCGGAACGCGCGGCTGGCGCCGTGGGGCGGCGCCCCTTGCCCGCGATCGGCTTCGTAACGGTTTCTGTTCATACATGATAGGGCGATGAAGTTCAAACGCCCGGTGCCGCTCAGGGATGGGGAAGGATGGCGGAGGCGCCGTGGCGGCCTCGCCTCGCCCCTTTTGGGGGCCTCCCGGTGTGCCCAGCCGCCCCGGAACCCGCATTCCGCCTTGATTGTTCGGGCAAGGGACGCTTTAATGTTTCTTAATGGGAAATGCATTTTTGAATAAACTTTTCTTATTCCAAAATGGAATATTGCTTATGAAGAAAAGAAATAATTTCTATCATTAGAAAAATTTTTGCATATTTTTTTATATTTATTTGGAAAAAGATCGCATAAAATATATAGATAATGCTCGGAAAAGTTTCGTACACTTATCGTTATTTGCGTAAAAATGCTTTTTATCCATATCTCTTTTTACGAGAGCCGTTTATTATTAATGTACTAAATGTCACAAGGCGGAAAAAGACAATTCCACAAGCGGCTGTTTCAGCGAATAGCTTTTGTTTTGAAAAGAAAAATCGTATTTTTCTTACTGAAAAAATAAAAAAGATCTATTTGACTTTCTTTTTAGATAAAACTAAAAATAAGCTCACGAGGAAAACGCAAGGCCGGAAAGGCCGATGTTTCCTTCATTGCGTCACGGTGGGCTGCCTTTAAGCACTGATTTGCTGGTTTGATGAACAAAGGAATGTTGAGTTGATGGTGGCATTGAGAACATGAATTCCTGAAGAAGGGGCATCACATGGCCAAATTTCTGGAATATCAGGGTAAGGAATGGCTCGCGAAAGGCGGGATGCCCGTCCCCAAAGGGCGAGTGGCATCTTCCCTTGAAGAAGCGGAGGAAGCCGCCCGCTGGATCGGCGGCCCCGTAGCCGTCAAAGGGCAGGTGCAGGCCGGCGGGCGCGGCAAGGCCGGGATTGTCAAGCTTGCCGATACGCCTGAAGAAGCGCGCGCCCTCGCCAAAGAAATCCTCTCCAAGACCGTGAAGGGCCTTCCGGTCGAGAAAGTCCTCATCGAAGAAAAGCTGGACATCAAAAAAGAGTATTACTGCTCGTTCGTCATCAACAACGCCCGCGAAGCCCGCTGCCCCATGCTGATGTTCAGCGCGGAAGGCGGCATGGACATCGAAAGCGTGGACGAAAGCCTGTTGTTCAGGCTGAACATCGATCCCCAGTACGGCCTCCAGCCCTACGACGCCATCGATGTCTGTACCCAAGCCGGGATCGCTCCGGCGGACCTCTCCAAATTTGCCTCTTTCCTCACCAAATTGTCCCGGCTGTACAAGAAGTACGACTGCCAGACGCTTGAGATCAATCCCTTCGTGATGACCGGGGACGGCAATCTCTATTGCGCCGACTGCAAGATGGAGATCGACAACAGCGCCGTGTTCCGCCATCCCGAATTCGGGATCAAGATCGCCCGCGACCTGCCCGGACAGCCCACGGATCTGGACGTCATCGGCTGGGGCATCGAAGAAACCGACGCCCGCGGCACCGGCTTCCTCATGAACATGGGCTATGACGAGGTAAGCCCCGGCTACGTGGGCTATCACCCCATCGGCGGCGGTTCCGCCATGATGGGCCTCGACGCCCTGAACGCCGTGGGCCTCAAGGCCGCCAACTACGCCGACACCAGCGGCAACCCCGTCGCTGCCAAGATCTACCGCGTCGCCAAGGCGACCCTCTCCCAGCCCAACATCGAAGGGTACTTGCTCGGCGGCTTCATGATGGCCAATCAGGAGCAGTGGCACCACGCCCACGCGCTGGTCAAGGTGCTGCGCGAGATGCTGCCCAAGAAACCCGGCTTCCCCTGCGTGCTGCTGCTGTGCGGCAACCGTGAAGACGAATCCCTTGAGATCCTGCGCACCGGGCTGGCCGACATGATGACCCCGGACGGCATCGGCAGGCGCATCGAGATCTACGGGCGCGAACACGTCACGGACACCAAGTTCATCGGCGAACGGCTGCTTGCTCTGTGTAAAGAATACAGCGCTGAGAAGAAGTCTCAGAAGGCAGGGTAGGTTCTTGGAAATCAAAGAAAAGTCCTCGACTGTCACGATTGATGTCAGCAAATGCCTCTCCTGCGAGACCAAGGCGTGCGTCGCCGCCTGCAAGAAGTACGCGCGGGGCATCCTCGAACTGAAGGACGGCGTGCCCTCGATCGAGCATCTGACGGCGGAAGAAGTGCTCCGTCTCGGTACGGAATGCCTTGCCTGCGAATTCGCCTGTACCTTCCACGGCAACAAGGCCATCACCATCGATGTCCCTGTCGCCGGGCTGCCGGAATATCTGGCCAAGCGCGGATTGGCCTGATGCCCCGCGTCAGGCCGGGCAACCATCTTTGACAAAAAGGATTGGGGTATGGGCATACTGATCAACAAGAATACGAAAGTGGTCGTTCAGGGCATCACGGGCCGTGAAGGTTCCGTGCGCACAAAATACATGAAAAGTTACGGGACCCGCGTCGTCGGCGGCACGAGCCCCGGCAAAAAAGGGTCCGACGTTCACGGCGTCCCGGTCTACAACACGGTGAAGGAAATCGTCCGCGAACACGGCGAGATCGACTTCAGCGTCATCTTCGTGCCCGGCCACGTGCTCAAGACGGCGGTCATGGAAGCGGCGGACGCGGGCGTCAAGAACGTGATCCCCTGCGTGGAGGGCACCCCCATCCACGACATCATGGAGATGATCGCCTACTGCAAGGCCAAGGGGACCCGCCTGCTCGGGCCCGGCTCCATCGGGATCATCACGCCGGGGGAAGCCGTGGTCGGCTGGCTCGGCGGCAATGTGGAATGGGCCAATACCTTCTTCAAGAGGGGGTCCATCGGCGTGTTCTCGCGCAGCGGCGGCCAGTCGGGGACCATCCCGTGGGTGCTTCGCGAAGGCGGCTTCGGCGTGAGCACGGTCATCCATACCGGCACGGAGCCGGTTCTCGGGACTTCGATGGCGGATCTGCTGCCGCTGTTCGAAGAGGACCCCGAAACCGAAGGCGTGGCGGTCTATGCCGAAATAGGTGGTTCGCAGGAAGAGGAGTGCGCCGAGGTCATCGCCTCCGGGAAGTTCACCAAGCCTTTCGTGGTGTACGTTTCCGGCGCATGGGCCCCCGAAGGCCAGCGCTTCTCCCATGCATCCAATATCGTGGAGCGTGGTCGCGGCTCGGCCAAGAGCAAAATGGACGCGATCACGAAGGCCGGGGGGTACGTCGCCATGACGCCTACCGATATCCCGGTGATCCTGCACGAGAAATTGAAGAAATAGCTTCGGTCCGATTGGTATCTTTCAACCAACTTTTTTCCTCAAAGGAGAATCCCCATGGCCGTTATGCGTTCTATCATGTATGTTCCCGGCAATAACCCCAAGATGGTTGAAAAACCCCCCAGCATCCCCGCCGACATCATTACCCTCGACCTCGAAGATTCCGTGCCCCCGTCCGAAAAGGAAGTGGCCCGCAAGCTCGTCGCCGAAAAGCTCAAATACGCCGGTTCCGGCGGCGCACAGGTGTACGTCCGCATCAACAACTGGGAAACCGAAATGACCAACGACGACCTCGAAGCGGTCGTGTGGGAAGGCCTCGACGGCGTGACCCTCGCCAAGACCGGTCATCCCGATGACGTCAAGCGCCTTGACTGGAAGCTCGAAGAACTGGAACGCCGCCGCGGCATCCCGGTCGGGACCGTGAAGATCTCCATGCTGCTCGAAACCGCCAAGGGCATCATGAACGCCTATGAATGCTGCATGGCCAGCTCCCGCAACGTGAACGCCATCTTCGGCGCCGTGGACTACTGCCGCGACATGCGCGTCAAGCTGACCTCCGAAGCCGTCGAGCAGATGTGGGGCCGCGCCAAGATGGCCATCGCCGCCCGCGCCGCCGGCATCGTCGCCATCGACGCCCCGTTCGTGGCCTATCAGGACATCCCGGCCTTCGAGCGCAACGTGATGGAAGGCAAGCAGATGGGCTATGAAGGCCGCATGATCATCCATCCCAGCCAGGTGGAACCCTCCAACCGCCTGTACGCTCCCGATCCCGCCGACGTGGAATGGGCCAACGGCGTCGTGAAGGTGTTCGAGGAAGAAGGCCTCGCCAAGGGCAAGGCCGCCGTTTCCTACCTCGGCAAGATGGTCGATACCCCGGTGTATCTGAACGCGAAGGACATCTTGGCCGCTCAGGCCGAAATCGACGCCAAAGTAAAGAAGTAAGTTCCCCCAAGGGGCATGTCCCGCCGGGCATGCCCCGTCCCCTTGACGGTTTGAAAGGACGTTTTGGGCGTTGCGGCGCGACAAGCGGCACGCCCGTCCCCGCCGTTGCGCGTGGGGACGGGCCGCCTCCGGAAGCAGTTGTTTCCCGGGGAGATGGGGGTCTCTTTCGGGGCTGCGCCGGACTCCCGGAACGTCTCTTCATACCGTCAAGGCCGTTTTCCCGGCGGCAGCCGGTTTCCACCGTTCATAATTCTCTGATGCGTTCGCGCTTCCCGGCAGGATCGGGAAGGGCGGCGGAACTGCTCCATATTTTTTGAGGTCTCGGATCGCGCCCGGCACGGGGGATCCGCATTCCGAACACAAAGGTGTATCGCCGTGGGGGACGGCGCTCTCTTGTCGTACCCTTTTTCCGGCGCTCTGCCGTTACCCTGCTGAAGAGGACCCTATGTCACGCATCAAAAATCTCCGTGAAGAAGCTTTGGCTCTGCATAAGGACAACGTCGGCAAGATTGATATCCGCATCAAGGTTCCGGCGCGCGACAACGATGACCTGACGCTGGCCTATTCCCCCGGCGTTGCCGAGCCGTGCAAGGAGATCAACAAAGATCCCGCCATGCTCGACGTCTACACCAACCATTCCAATTTCGTGTGCGTGGTTTCCAACGGCACCGCCGTGCTCGGCCTCGGCGACATCGGCGCGGGCGCGGCCATGCCGGTCATGGAAGGCAAGTCCCTGCTGTTCAAGCGGTTCGGCGACGTGGACGCCTTCCCCCTGTGCGTGGATACGAAGGACACCGCCAAGATCGTGGAGCTGGTGGAACTCGTGTCCCCCACGTTCGGCGGCGTGAACCTTGAGGACATCAAAGCCCCCGAGTGCTTCGAGATCGAGGACAGCCTGAAGGCGCGCGGCGTTTTCAAGGGCCCCATCTTCCACGACGACCAGCACGGGACCGCCGTGGTGACCCTCGCGGGACTCCTCAACGCCCTCAAGATCGTGGGCAAGGATATCGAAGACATTAAAGTCGTGACCAGCGGCGCGGGTGCCGCCGGTACGGCGATCATCAAGCTGCTCATGGCGGTGGGCCTCAAGAACGTCATCATGTGCGACTCCAAGGGCCCCATCTGGGACGGCCGCCCCGAAGGCATGAACAAGTACAAGGACGCCATCGCCAAGGCGACCAACCCCGGCAAGGTGAAGGGCACGCTCGCCGACGCCATCAAGGGCGCGGACGTGTTCATCGGCGTTTCGGTGCCGGATTCCCTCAATGAGGACATGATCCGCAGTATGGCGAAAGATCCCATCATCTTCGCGCAGGCCAACCCCATCCCGGAAATCTGGCCCATCGAGCGCGCCACGCAGGCCGGGGCCAAGGTCGTGGCCACGGGCCGCTCCGACATCAAGAACCAGATCAACAACGTGCTGGCCTTCCCCGGCATCTTCCGCGGCGCCATTGACGTGCGCGCCACGGACATCAACGACGCCATGAAGATCGCCGCCGCCCACGCCATTGCGGATCTGGTCACGCCCGAGCAGCTCAGCCCCGACTACATCATCCCCTCCGCGACGGATCCCGCCGTTGCGCCCGCCGTTGCCGCGGCGACGGCGAGGGCCGCCATCGAAAGCGGCATCGCCCGCAACCCCGTGGCCCCGCAGTCCGTGGCGGAAAACCTCCGCAAGCGCCTGTCGTAACCGGCCTGAGCCCTTTCCCCTACGTTCAACCTTTGGAGTACTTCAATGCCCAGCGCTTCTCTCATAAAGGAATTTGAACAGCTTGTCGGCAAGGAAAATGTCTTCACGAGCGAGGCCGATCGCCAGAGCTACGCGTATGACGCGGCGGTTCTGAAGCCCATGATCCCGAGCCTCGTGGTGCGGCCTACCGAAGTGGAACAGCTCGGGCAGGTGGTGAAACGCTGCTACGACGAGGGCATCCCCATGACCGTGCGCGGTTCGGGCACGAACCTCACCGGCGGCACGATCCCGGACAGCTCCGACACCATCGTCATCCTGACCAAGGGGCTGGACAAGATCCTCGAAATCAATACGGAAGACCTGTACGCCACCGTGCAGCCCGGCGTGATAACGGCGAAATTCGCCGCCGCCGTAGCCGCCAAGGGCCTGTTCTATCCTCCGGACCCCGGTTCCATGTCCGTGTCCACCATGGGCGGCAACGTGGCTGAAAGCTCCGGCGGCCTGCGCGGGCTCAAGTACGGGACGACCAAAGACTACGTCATGGGCATGGAAGTGTTCGCCAACACCGGGGATCTGGTGAAGACGGGCTCCCGTACCGTGAAATGCGCCACGGGCTACAACATCGCCCCGCTGCTGGTGGGGTCCGAAGGCACGCTCGCCGTCACGAGCAAGGTCACCCTCAAGCTCGTCCCGCCGCCGAAGGCTTCCAAGGCCATGATGGCCTTGTTCAAGGACATGGAAGGCGCGTCGCAGGCGGTCGCCGGGATCATCGCGGCGCATGTGGTGCCCTGTACGCTGGAATTCCTTGACCGGGCCTCGATCAACTATATCGAAGACTATGTGAAGATCGGCCTCCCCCGTGACGCCGGGGCCATGCTGCTCATCGAAGTGGACGGCCACCCCGCGCAGGTCGAGGACGAAGCCGTGATCGTGGAAAAAGTGCTGCGCGACAACTGCGCTTCCGAAATCGTGGTCGCCCGCGATGCCGTGGAAAAGAGCCGGATTTGGGAAGCCCGCCGCGTGGCCATCCCCGCGCTGGCCCGCTGCCGTCCCACGCTGATGCTTGAGGACGCCACGGTGCCGCGCTCCAAGATCCCGGCCATGATCAAGGCCCTTGACGAGATCGCCGCCCGCCACAACGTTACCATCGCCACCTTCGGCCATGCCGGGGACGGCAACCTGCATCCCTCGATCCTCTGCGACCGCCGCGACAAGGAAGAATTCGCGCGCGTGGAGCGGGCCGTGGACGATCTCTTCAACGCCGCGCTGGAGCTCGGCGGCACGCTGTCCGGCGAGCACGGCATCGGCACAGCCAAGATCAAGTGGCTGGAGCAGGAGACGTCCCACGGGACGATCATGTTCTCGCGGCGTCTGCGCAAGGCGTTTGACCCGAAGGGGTTGTTCAACCCGAGCAAGATCGTGGGCTTCGGGGATTAGCTGTAGGAAGGAAGGGGACGGGAGAAAGGGCGTTGGAAAGCGAGTTTCTCCCGGCCCGCCCTCAAAGGATTTGATCGGTAGGGGAGGCGGCATGAAGGGTGTTGAGGCCGAACGGCGCTTTCGCTGCTCCGTAGCCAATGACAGGGGCCCTTGCCGTTTCCTCTGCGGTCAACCTTCCGAATCCGGCACAGAACGAAGCGCCCGCGCCTTGAAGGAAGCGGGCGGCCACCCGGCGGGCGTCCGGGAAAGGGACTGATTCATGGACGAGATTTCAAGTCTTGCCAAGTCGTTGATGGTTCTGGACGACAAACTGGCTTCCTGTATGAAATGCGGTTTCTGTCAGGCCTTCTGCCCGGTTTTCGACACCACCGGGAAGGAAGGCGACGTGACCCGCGGCAAAATCGCTCTGGTCGAAAATCTGGCGCATCTTATCCTTCAGGACCCGGAAGCGGTGAACGAGAAACTGTCCCGCTGCCTGTTGTGCGGCGGGTGCCAGTTCAGCTGCCCTTCCGGCGTGCCCACCTTGGAAATCTTTATGGAGGCGCGGGCCATCGTCACGGGCTACTTGGGGCTGTCCCCGGTCAAGAAGGCCATTTTCAGGAGGCTCCTCCCCAACCCGCGGGTGGTGGATACGCTCCTGCGCGCCGGTTCGCCGTTCCAGAAGCTGCTGCTGAAGGATGAGCAAAATCCCCAGAAAACCGCCTGTGCGCCTCTGCTCAAGAGCCTTTTCGGAGATCGGCACATGCCGCTTCTGGCGGACAAGCCCTTGCGCTCCAAGGTTGGAAAAGTGGACAAGCCCGCCGGAAAGAGCGGCCTGCGCGTCGCGTTTTTCCCCGGCTGCATGGGCGACAAGATTTACACCGGCGTGTCCGAAGCCTGCCTCAAGGTTTTTGAGCACCACGGCGTCGGGGTGTTCCTGTCCGACAACTACGCCTGTTGCGGCATCCCCGCGCTGGTGTCCGGCGACCGCGAGGGCGTCGAAAAGATGATCGGGCACAACCTCGACATCCTTTCGCGGACCCGTTTCGATTACATTGTGACCCCCTGTTCGTCCTGCACGATGACCATCAAGGAATATTGGCCCGAAATGTCGCGGAACCTGCCCGCTTCGGTGCAGGAAACCGCTAAACGGTTTGCCCCCAAGGCCATCGACGTCAATGCCTTCCTCGTGGACGTGCTGGGCGTGCGCCCCGAGGAACCCGCGAAGGGCGGGCTGAAGGTGACGTATCACGAATCCTGCCATCTTCAGAAGTCCCTCGGCGTGAGCAAGCAGCCTCGGGATCTCATCCGCATGAACCCGGGGTACAGCCTCGTGGAAATGGCCGAAGCCAACCGCTGCTGCGGTTGCGGCGGTTCGTTCACGCTGACCCACTACGACATTTCGCAGCAGATCGGCCAGAAGAAGCGCGACAGCATCGTCGCCACAGGGGCCGACGTCGTGGCGACCGGATGCCCGGCGTGCATGATGCAGCTGTCCGACATGCTGGCCCGGAACGGCGACCGCGCCCGGGTCAAGCATACCATCGAGCTGTACGCCGACACGCTGTAACCATTGCCTCCCACTCCCTGCTGAAGGCGTTCTCCGTGAACGGACGGAGGGCGCCTTCTTTTGCGGCCGATGGTATAAGCGAGGTTCGGCTCCGGCCCCGGCAAGCGCGTCGCCTCTGCACATGAGGTACGGGCTGATCCACTAGCGCTGTTCGCGTCTTGTCTCGGCGGCTTTCCGCTCAACGTGGATGGTTAGGGATTGCGAGGGGTGGGATTGCTTGTCGTCTCAAACACGGGCTTCTTGCGGCCGGGCAGCAGGCTGTCGCCGTCGTCCTTGCGCAGGAGCATGAAGACGAAGGCGGCCAGCATGGTGATCCCGCCGATGGTGATGAACGTATAGTGGAAATGGTCGAGCAGGGTCCCCGCGGTGAACGAGTTGTAGAACCGGAGCACCACGGTACTGCTCGCCACGCCGAAGCTGATGGAAAGCTGCTGGGTCACGGAGAGCAGCCCGTTGCCGGTGCTGGCGTCTTCGGTGGAAAGATCCCCGAGGGTGATGCTGTTCATGGCCGTGAACTGGGTGGACATGGCCATCCCGAGCATGAACAGGGGGAGGATGAGCATCCACAAGGGCAGGGTGGGCGTTTGCAGGGAGAACTGGGCGATCATGAGGCCGATGCAGACGGTGACGCCCGTGAGGGTCGTCCGGTAGCCGAACCGGTTGAGGACCTTCATGGCGAACGTCTTGGCGGTGATGGAGCCTATGGCCGTGGGAGCCATCATGGCCCCGGCCACCAGCGCGGGGTACCCGAGCCCGACCTGAAGCATGAGCGGCATGAGGAACGGCACGCAGCCTGTGCCCAGACGGGATACGATGTTCCCGCCGATGCCCACGGAAAAGGTACGCGTGCGGAAAACCGACAGCCTGATGAGCGGGGAGGGATGCCGCCGGGCGTGGCGGATGTACAGCCCCAGCAGGATGATTCCGCCGCCGAGCAGCACGGGAGGGAGGAAGTCGGGGCCGACCCTGTCCCCAAAGGAAACGAGGCTCAGGCCGAACAGGGCAAAGCCCATGCCGTCGAAAGGGCGGCGCGGGGCCGTGAAGTCCGGCATGATGCGGTAGGCGTAGAGGATGCCGATGAGCCCGATGGGGATGTTGATCAGGAAGATCCAGTGCCACGTGGCATAGGTTACCAGCCAGCCGCCGAGCAGGGGGCCGGCCACGGGGCCGACGAGCCCGGGTATGCTGATGAAGTTGAGCACGGCGACCAGCTCGGTGCGGGGATAGGCCCGCAACACGGCGAGGCGCGCCACCGGCATCATCATGGCCCCTCCGATGCCCTGCAATACCCGTGAGGCGACGAGCATGGGAAGCGTGACGGACAGGGCGCAGAGCAGGGAACCCAAAATGAAGAAGCTTACGGCGGAGATGAAGACCCGCCGCGTCCCGAACCGATCGGCCAGCCAGCCGCTCACGGGAATGAGCATGGCCACGGTGAGGGTGTAGCCCACCACGGCAAGCTGCATGGCCAAGGGGGAACGGCCAAGGCTGCGCGCCACGGCGGGGAGCGCCGTATTGAGGATGGTAGCGTCCAGTGCCTGCATAAAGAAGGCGGCCGCCGCGATGGCGGGCAGCCCAGCCAGTTTCTGTAAGGAAAAGCTCATAATGCACGCCGCCTTGTTTTTCATGTCCGCTATGGGGCCAGCCGTGTTGGGCATGTACTCTTGTTCACATGTATCTCTTTTATATATCAGGAAAATATGCGGCCTTCAAGTTCGGGCGCAGGTGCCCGCAGCCCCTTCTCATCGTTCCCGTTCTTGTCGCGGCGGACGGGATGGCATGACGTCCGGCTGGGTGAAGCCTGTTGGATTTCCGGGCGTGCAGGGTCTGGCGGGGGCAATGGGGTGGGATCCCCCTGTTTCTGGCTGACGGCGATATGGCTGTCGGGCAAGGGCGCGTGTCGTACGTATGTTTTTGTATCTGCCGGGGCGATATGCCGCTTGCCTCCGGTATGGACGGGCTGTTGCCGCACAAGGGGCGAAAAGCGGCAATGCCTTCTGTTTTTTCATACGGCAAAGGGAGTGACGGTGCGGGGTTATACGATACTGCCCGGGCCATATGGGTGTCGGGCCCTCTGAACGTATAGACCTGCCGCCTGTTTTGGGGGATACTCGCGCCTCTTTATCGTTTTTGTAACCGGGATGCCCCGCAGAAAGCAGCCCGTGCGGCACGGAGAATTTGTCGCCGCAGGGATTCACCCCAAAACCTGCCGCGATGCAGGAACAATCGGGAGAAGGCATGGGTTCTCAAGGCAATGTTTTGGGCGGCACGATGATCATCGCCGGAACGGCTATCGGCGCCGGGATGCTGGCGCTGCCGATGATTTCGGCGGGCATGTGGATTTATTGGTCCCTATTGCTGATGGTCCTCACGTGGATGCTGATGCTGCGCGCGAGTCAGGCGATTCTGGAAGTGAATCTGCATTATGAGCCGGGCAGCAGCTTTCACACGCTCGTCCAAGATACGCTTGGCCCGGTTTGGAGCGCGATCAACGGGCTTGCCGTGGCCTTCGTCCTGTATATTCTGGTATATGCCTATGTGAGCGGGGGCGGGTCCACCGTTCAGCAGACCGTCATGGCGGTGACGGGCAATGATCCCGGGATGCTGACTTCAAGCCTGTTCTTCTCTTTGGTTTTGATAGCCTTCGTTTGGTGGAGCACCCGGTTCGTGGATCGGCTTTCGGTTATCCTGATGGGCGGCATGGTGCTTACCTTCATCCTGTCCATGACCGGTATGCTGTCGCAGATCCGTTTGCCCGTGCTGCTCGATATCGGCGAGAACGGCTCCGGCGGCGGGGCGGTCATCTTCATCTGGTGCGCGCTTTCCACCTACCTCACTTCGTTCTGCTTCCACGCCTCCGTGCCCAGCCTTGTCAAATATTTCGGCAAAAAGCCTGCTGATATCAACAAGTGCCTGCGCTATGGCACGCTGATCGCCTTTGTCTGCTATGTGGCGTGGATCGTGGCCGCCGACGGGATCATCTCGCGCGAGCAGTTTAAGGCCGTCATCGCCGCGGGCGGCAACGTCGGGGACCTCATCCGTGCAGCCGGTTCCGGCATCGACAGCAGCTTCATCCTCCGCATGCTGGAGGCGTTTTCCTTCTTCGCGGTGGCAACCTCATTCCTTGGCGCCGGGCTCGGGCTTTTCGACTACATGGCTGACCTATGCAAGTTCGACGATTCCGTCATGGGCCGGGCCAAAACGACCCTCGTGACCTTCCTGCCGCCCCTGCTCGGCGGGCTCATCAAGCCGGACGGCTTCCTCGCCGCCATCGGATGGGCGGGCCTTGCCGCGACCATCTGGTCGGTCATCGTCCCGGCCCTCATGCTGCGGGCCAGCCGCAAGAAGTTCCCGGCGGCGGCCTATAGCGCGCCGGGCGGCTCCTTGACCATTTACGTCCTGCTCATATACGGCTGTATTACCGCGATGTGCCATATCCTTTTCGTGCTGCAGTATCTGCCCATGTACGAATAGGGTTTCCGCAGAGCAGTTTCTTATCCTCCCGGTCGGTTGATCGGGAGGATTTTTGTATGTGGCGCAAACTTTTTTTGGGCGTTTACAGAAATGACGGCCTGTTGGGTTGGCTGTTGGCCGGATCGCCGTGACGAGGCACGAAAGCCCTTGCCTCCGGGAACTAAATGATCTAATAATTCGCTGTCAGTAATTATTACTAAATATCGCTCTCCTGAAAAAAGGGGCGGTTCAGACAAGGAGTGGGCATGAGTGACGTTTTGTTGTGGCTGCACCCGTTGATGCAGGTATGTGCCGCCGTTCTCGGCGTATGGGCCATGTGGCAGGGATTGAAGCGCGTGGCGATGCTGCTCGGCAAGAAGACGCTTTTTCCGTGGAAACAGCATGTAAAGCTCGGGACGTTGGCTCTCGTGCTGTGGATCCTTGGGGCGCTCGGCTTTTACGTGACGCTGGATCTGTTCGGCAGCACCCACATTACCGGGCTGCACGCCGAACTGGCGTGGCCGATCATCGGGCTTGCCGTTCTTGGGCTGATCACCGGGTACATCATGAACCGCTATAAGAAGAAGCGGAAGATCCTGCCGCTCATCCACGGGGCCATCAACGTCCTCTTGATCATCCTTGTCGCTGTGGAGTGCTACACCGGCGTGCAGGTGTGGAAAGATTTTTCCTAAGGCGTGACGCGGGGAAAGGCTTTCCGATGGAACGGCCCGTTCTCCCCTGCTTCTCTCTTTTGAAGGATAAGAATTTCCGGCGAAGGGCCGGAAAAAAGCAGCCTTGGACTCCCCGGAGTCCAAGGCTGCACGCCTATGAAACGTATGCCGCTACAGGCGGCGTTCCAGAAGCCCCCTGACGTCGGCCGCGCTCATGGGTACGGGGTTGTTGCCGAAAACGGCTGGCATGCTGTCCACCGCCGTCTGCGCCAGCCAGCCGAGCTGGCTTTCCTGCACGCCGAGATCGGACAGGGTGAAGGTGATCCCTAGCGTTTTCAGAAGGGCGTCCACTTGCTCGACGGCGCGCAGCGAGGCTTCCTCTTCCGTAAGGCCGGAGGTCTCCGCGCCCAGAAGCCGGGCCAGCTCGGCAAAATCCGCTTGCGCGTGGGGACGCATGAACCGCATGTATTCAGGGTAGATGGCGGCAAGGCCTTCGCCGTGCGCCACGTCGAGCAGCCCGCTGATGGGGTGCTCGATGCCGTGCGGGGCGGTGCAGCCCGCGCTGCCGATGGCGATGCCCGCGAACGTGCTTCCCAGCGTCACCCGTTCCCATGTTTCGAGATCGGCGGGGTTGGCCTGTACTTTGGGCAGTCCTTCGCTCAACCAGAGGATTGCCTGACGCGAATACAGCTTGCTGAACGGATTGGCGCGGACGGAGAGGAACGACTCGATGGCGTGGGCCAGCGCGTCGAAGCCGGGCCCCGCGATGCCCCTGCTGGAGAGCGTGGTCATGAGCTCCGGATCGACGATGCTTTCCTTGGGATACAGGGCGGGCAGGGCGAATCCCTTCTTCACATGGTCCGTGTCGGTGAACACGGCGGTCCAGTTGCCCTCGCTGCCCGTTCCCGCCGTCGTGGCGATCAAGAGGATGGGCAGGGCTTGCGTGCCCTGCTTGCGCCCATAGATGTACTCGAAGATCGGCGCGTCGTTGTAGTAGGCGAAGGCGATGCCCTTGCTCGCGTCCATGACGCTGCCGCCGCCGATCCCGATGATCATGTCGCAGCCGCTGCCGTGGGCGGCCTGCGCGCCCTCGGAGGCCATCGAGCCCAGAGGGTTGGGGCGGATGCCGTTGTAGTGCGCCCAGCCGATCCCGGCGGCTTCCAGCGAAGCGCCCGCCTCTTCGGCCAGTTTCCGGGAGTGCGCACTGCCGGTGGTGACGATGAGCGCCTTTTTCCCGTATTGGGCGGCCAGCGTCCCGATCTGATGGCGCATGCCGGGGCCGGCGTGGATGCTCACGGGGTTATGGAAGTGACATTGCATGGGGGCTCCTTTGCGCGGGAGGTTAGTTCTTGGCGCCTTTCACCTGCCACATCCAGCTGTCGCGGACCATGTCGTCAAGGCCCTTCACGGCTTTCCAGCCGAGTTCCGCGGACGCTTTGGCCGGATCGGCGTAGCAGCTCGCCACGTCGCCGGGACGTCTGGCAACGATGCGGTACGGAACGCTCACGCCGTTGACGGCCTCGAAGCGGCGCACCATTTCGAGGACGCTGGTTCCGTTGCCCGTACCGAGGTTGTGGATGATGCAGCCGGGTTTCGTTTCCAGTTTCCTCAGGGCGGCGATATGGCCCGAAATGAGGTCGGTCACGTGGATGTAATCACGTACGCCCGTGCCGTCGGGAGTGTCGTAGTCGTCGCCGAACACCTGCAATTCCTTGCGGATGCCCGCCGCCGTCTGGCAGACGAACGGCATGAGGTTGTTCGGGATGCCGTTGGGGTTCTCGCCGATGAGCCCGGATTCGTGCGCGCCCACCGGGTTGAAATAACGGAGGATGGAGACGTTGAATTCGGGATGCGCCAGAGCCACGTCGCGGATCGTCTCCTCGATGTACAGCTTGGTGCGCCCGTAGGGGTTGACCGCGCTCAGGGGATGGTCTTCGGTGAGGGGGAGGAAATGGGGCACGCCGTACACCGTGGCGGACGAGCTGAAAACGAGGGCGCTGCCGTGCTTGAGGCACATTTCGAGGATGGTCAGCGCGGAGTCGTAGTTGTTGCGGTAGTACATGAGCGGGTGCGCTACGGATTCGCCCACGGCCTTATGGCCCGCGAAATGGATGACCGCATCGATCTGGTATTCGGCGAACAGCGCCTTCATGGCGGCGACATCGCCCGCGTCCGCCTTGATGAAGGGGATTTCCTTGCCGCAAATGGCCTTTACGGCGAGGAGGACGGACGGGTTGCTGTTGTGAAGGTTGTCCACGCACAGGGGCTCGTAACCCTGTTTGACGAGTTCCACGAGCATGTGGGTGCCGAGATAGCCGGTTCCGCCGGTAACGAGAATCTTGCCCATACTGTTTTTCTCCTGCGCCCGGGCTGTCCGGGCTGAATGTCTCTTGCTGCTTAATCCAGCCGGGCGATCCGCGCAAGGGCCGATAGGGGACGCTTTCCCGACGGTCTTGTGACGCCCGCCTAATCCCTTTTTAAAAAAACATTTTTGTTTCATGTAGATAACAGCATATCGGGCAAGGGCCTTGCCCCGCACTGTGGGGATATCCTTTGCTTCGCCGGTTCGTTTCCCGGCATATCGAAAAAGCGTCGCCTGATGACGCGGATACGGGCCGGTACGGTCATTCCGTTCCATCCCTGCGGCGGTTCCAAGAAAGGGGTGTATTCCTTTCCGGTTTCCGTTTCCGGGGCCGCGCTTGTCAGGGAGGACTGAACGCGTATAAGGGAGAGAACCTTTCCGTATACCGCAACAAACTGTGAGAGCATTATGAAATTACAAGGAAAAACAGCCATTATCACTGGGGCGTCCAAAGGAATCGGGGCTGCCGCGGCCTACCGTTTTGCCGCCGAAGGGGCCCGGATCGTGTTGGCCGACAAGGATGAGGCCAATGGGCATGGAGTCGCCGAAGCCATCGCCAAGGAAGGCGGAGACGCCGTGTTTTGCCGGTGCGACGTGGGATGCGAGGCCGACGTGCAGGCGGCTCTGGATATGGCCGTCCGCATATACGGGAAACTGGACATCGTGGTGAACAATGCCGGATGGCAGCTCAACAAGACGCTTCTGGAAACCACGGCTGAGGAATTCAATGCCGTACTGAATACGAACCTGACCAGCATGTTCCTGTTCACGAAAGGGGCGGCGAACCTGTTCATCGCCCAGAAAACGGGCGGGGCCATCGTCAATGTCTGCTCGACCTTCGCCGTGGTGGGCTCGCCCGGCTATGCCGCGTACCACGCCTCCAAAGGCGGCGTGGCCTCGTTCACGCGCGCGGCTGCGGTTTCCCTGATGCCGCACCAGATCCGCGTCAATGCCGTCGGGCCCGGGACCACGGAAACCCCCGGCCTCCATGACGGCGCGAAAGATACCGGCGACGAGGCCAAGGGCATGGCGGGCTTCCTCGCGCTGCAGCCGCTCAAACGCTTCGGCAAACCGGAGGAAATCGCGTCGGTGATTACCTTCCTCGCCAGCGATGAAGCCAGTTTCGTCACGGGCGCGTTGTGGATGGCTGACGGCGGCTATACCATCGTGTAGGGCAGCTTCGGCGTTTCCTCTTCCGGAAATCCCGCTTGCGCGGATCGACGGGATGGGGAGAGGGGCTTTGCAAGCGGGAAAGCCGACGAAGATCCAATATAAGGTGTATGGTAGGTCAGAAATCGGCAGGGTGGGCTCATGTATGCTGCTCGCCGCATGAAACGGAAGCGGCAGGGTGCCCGTGCCGCCTGGCAATCTGGTATTGCTTTGGGGAGATCCCGAATTGGGCGGAAAAAGCCTTGGTGAGATGACTCGGGCTGGAAAACCCGCACAGATACGCTATTTCGGTGATGTTTTTCCCCTTTTCGTTGAGAAGCCTTCGGGCGCACTCCAGACGCTCCCGGCGCAGGATGCCGAAGACAGTGTCCTCGAAGAGCATCCTGAACAAGGCCGTCAGCCGTGTGCGGTTGACCCCCACGGCGGCTGCCAGTTCGGGCAGGCTCGGCGGCTTTCCTATATCCTGAAGCAGTATGGCATAGGCTCGGTGCGCGGCCCGGCACTCCGCCGGGCTGACGCATTTGTGGCTGTTTTCCCTGTCCAAGAGTTCGATCTGCTGATAGAGCAGTTCGTATTTCTTGTGTGCCAGGAATACGTCTCGCAACAGACCGTCGTCCCGGCAATTGAGGATCTGCTCCAGTAGAATGCGCAGGTGCAGCGGGATGCCGCCTCTGAGAATCCGGGATGAACTTTTTCTGAGCCCATCGTGAACGAAGCCGAGTCGGCAGGCAAACAGGCGCAGACATTCCGGGCGAAGCTGAAGCCCCACGGCTTGGAGCCGCTTCCCGGTGCGTGAGATGGAAAAGCCCCCGTTCAGGCAGAAAAACAGGCTGTCTTCCTTGCCGACTTCTTCGGAAAAGGCGTTCCCGTCTACGGCCTCTGCGTCGATGCGGGCCTGCCCGTTCAGGCAATAGAAGAAGGTCATGCGCGCCCCGTCCTGTTGCAGACGGAACGGGCCCGCGGCGTGCGAGTCGTCATCAATGACGAACAGGGTCACGTCGGGGCAGGAGCACTGCCCCTGATGGAAAAAGCGGCAGGTGCAGGTGGAGTGGATACTCGTAGGCGTCATCAGTCTCACTCGGTTTCGGAGATGTTCCGAAGAAAGGCGCGTCGCTGCGGCGTGGTCGGGATACGTCAGAAGGCGTAGCGCAGGGTCAGGTAGACGAAATCGTTGTCCGTGTATTCGCCGAGGATGGTGTTCTCCCCGCCCGTCCAGAACATGACGCCCGTGGATGCCTTCCAATGATCGTCCAGTTCGTATTCAAGGAATACTTCGGTAAGCGTGCCCTCCCCGCTGGTGTAGAGTTTGCCTCGGACCCCCGTTTTGAGCGCATCATGGAACCATTTGCCGCTGATTTCATAGGTCGCGCCGTGCCATGTCCGGCTGCCGGAAGCCTCCGAGCCTTCCTGAATATCCCCGAAAAGCTGGAAGTTTAGGTAATACTTGCTGTCGATGTCGTAGTCCCAGCCGAGGACGCCCTGCCACAGATCGGCCCGGTGAAAACCGAAGCTTCCCTGTACCGGGAAACGCGGCTTGTAGGCGACCTCGCCCCGGACGGTCTGGCTGCCGAAGCCTTTTGCGAAGGAGGTTCCGAAAGCCGTGAAGCGGGGGTATTCGGCAGTCCAGCGCATCCCGCCGCCTTTGTTCCTGCTTACGAACATCGGGTTATCGACAAAACCGTGGAAGGCCATGAGCGCCAGATCCCATCCCCCGAGATTGGCGGAGAGGCGCCCACCGTATTCCACGTCCCGGAACCATCTGTCCGGTTCGTCGGGATCCGAGATCGTGAAGAGGCCGTCGTCCCGCTGCCGCCGGAGTTCGCGCAGGGCGCGCGGCTCCCACGGGTTGCCGGAGCGGGGCAGGGCATTGACCTCGGCCTTGGGCAGGAACACTCCCTCGAAACTGATCCCGTTCCCCGAAACCGTGCCGCTGAACAGCCATACCGGGAGTCTATTGTCGGCACGCCCGGTCGTGACCGGGTCCCGCGTATCCAGCGGATTGATGAGATCCATGGGATTGATGCCGTCGCCCGTCCCCCATCGGTGGGTCTTCCGTCCGAGAAAGATATCTATATTGTCCGTATCATAGGTCAGATACAATTCCCTGAGATCGGCTTTCCACGGGGAATGGTCGCCCGGCCACGTGTGGGCGGCCCCTTCGTAGCTGCCTTCAAGGCTGCCGAAAAGCGACAAGACATCGCGCCGCCAGAGCGCCTCGACCTGCACTTTCTGCCGCAGGGAAATCGGGGTTTCGGGATCGTTCAGGGAAAATTGGTTGCGCGATTCCGCGAACCCGCCGAGCAGGAACGTATCGGAAGCTTCAATCGCATGTAGATCGGAAAAGGCCTGTCCGTCCGAAAAGGGATCGCCCTCCACGGCGGCATGGGCGAAACCGAACCAGAAGAGGCAGACGACACAGGCCCGGAACAGGGTTTTCATGCCTACCTCTTGAGATCCTGCGGCAGAAAGATATCTTTGGCGATCGGCGTGTTGTAGGTCACTTCCCGTATTTCCATGATCGTTTCCGAGTCCGATCCCACGGTGCGCATACGCTGGCGGGTGGCGGTCCAGATGCCCTGTATCTCCTTGTAGCCGCCGAAAACCAGTTCCTTGCACCGGTTCCCGCCCTGATCGTAGAAGTCGATTTTCGCGGGCAGCCAGATATCTTTCCTGATCCAGATAATCCGTTTGGAATAGTTCGTCTTTTCAGGGAAGACCGCTTTCGCCTCCAGTACGTGGCAGTCCACGCCGGAGAGGGCCTCGTCGGGCAGCAGGGTATAGGTGTCCTTGTCGACTTCCCGCCGCGAAATGTCTTCATTGGCGTAGTCGCTGCGCATGAAGGAGCCCTTTTTGCTGCCTCCGCTGATGCGGCGGACCAGCGACTCGGCGGGCATGTAGACCCACATGTCATCATCTTTATTGATATCCCTGTAACTCCACGTGAGATAGGCCGTATTCCGGATGTCTCCCGGTTCGAGAAAGCGGATGTGCTGCTTTTCCGAATCGGGGAACTTCTTTTTCTTCATGGCCATGAAGCGGACAAGCTGCTGATCGCCGCGTTTGATGATCATCGCCATAGACATGTCGGAGGTACGGCTGGTGTCGACCTGATCCGCCTTGAGCGCCACATCCCTGCCGGTGAGCGCCCAGCCCGAGGCGGGGAGGGTGAGCTGGACGCCGAGCAGGGCGGCGAGGACGATGCCGGATTTCCGTGAAAACATGAACTGCATGGAATCTCCTCGTATCAGCATGAAGGAAAAAGGGTTTCGCAGACCACGGCGGCGACGTGGCCTGCAAGGGGGGTGCATTCCGCGAGGGCCGCCCCGTCCAGACGGAGCGTATCGCCGCATGGGTGGAGCGCGAAGCTGTCCAGAGGCCGCCCAAGGCCTTCGCCCGTGGCCTTGAGGAAGGCTTCGCGGCAGACCCAACAACGTAGGAAGGCGCGATCCCGATCGTCGGACGCGGCGATCCAGCGGATCTCGGGAGCCGAGAACCAGCGGCAGGCGATGAGCATGGCCTCGGGCAGGGGGCGCACGGGTTCGACGTCCACGCCTACCGGGGCGTCTTGGCGCGCGGCGAGCAGGGCCAGCGAATCCGAATGCGCCAGGTTGAAGTGCAGCGAACCGTGTGCAAGCCGGGGTTTGCCGTCCGGCCCGGAGCGGAACCGGATCGTTTCGGGCTGGGTATCCAGATAGCGGG
>USCL01000014.1 GCA_900553145.1 uncultured Desulfovibrio sp. | reverse complement strand
AGAAAGTTTCCCCTCCCCCTCCCCAATGTTTTTTTCCCCTTCCCCTCTTAACGCGCCGTGCGGGTGGCGTTGAGGACGGCGAGGAGGGCGACGCCGACGTCGGCGAAAACGGCTTCCCAGAGGCCGGAGAGCCCGGCGACACCGAGGACCATGAACAGCCCCTTGATGCCGAGCGCCATGAAGATGTTCTGCCAGACCACCACGCGGGTCTTGGCGGCGATGGAGAACAGTTCGGGCAGGCGCGAGGGCGAGTCGTCCAGGATGACGGCATCCGCCACCTCGATGGCCGCTTCCGAGCCGAGGCCGCCCATCGCCACGCCGACGCCGGACAAGGCCAGCACGGGGGCGTCGTTGATGCCGTCGCCGACAAAGAGCACGGACTGTTGGGCCCCGAGCGATTCAAGCGCGGCGGCCTTGCCTTCGGGAAGCAGCCCGGCGCGGTATTCGTCGAGGTGCAGTTCCTTGGCGACGATGGCGGCGCTTTCGGGGCGGTCGCCCGTCAGCATGACCAGCTTTTCGATGCCTTGGCCGCGCAGGGACCGGATGGCCGGGGCGGATTCGGGGCGCAGCACGTCCGAGACTTCGATGGCCCCGAGATAGGCGTTGTCGGCGGCGACGTAAACGACGCTGCCCTGACCGGCGGGGAGCGCGGGGACGCCGATGCCCGCATCCTGAAGCAGGAGCGCGTTGCCGACGAGGAGCGTGCGGCCCTTGTGTTCCGCGGAAAGGCCCTTGCCGGGGATTTCCTTGGCGTCCACCGCCTCCAGCGCGAAGCCGTGCGAGCCGGAAGCCGTCTTCATGATGGCGCGGGCGATGGGGTGCGTCGAGCGGCTTTCCACCAGCCGGGCGGCGCCGAGCACGTCGTCCTCGGAATAGCCGTTGGCGGGCAGGACGCGGGTCACCTCGAAGACGCCCCGGGTCAGGGTCCCTGTCTTGTCGAAAGCCACGGTCTTGATGTGGTGCAGGGCGTCGAGCACGTGCCCGCCCTTGACGAGGATGCCCTTCTTGGAGGCCGCGCCGATGCCGCCGAAGTAGCCGAGCGGGATGGAGATGACCAGCGCGCAAGGGCAGGAGATGACCAGCAGAACGAGCGCGCGGTACAGCCATTCGTCGAAGGTCCCGTGCCCGGCCAGCGGCGGGATGACCGCCACCAGCGCCGCGACGAGCACCACGGCGGGCGTGTAGTAGCGGGCGAAGCGGGTGATGAAGCGTTCGATGGGGGCCTTGTTCGCGGAGGCCTGTTCGACGAGTTCGAGGATACGGGCCACGGACGAGTCGGCGAAGCGCGAGGTCACTTCCACGGTCAGCGCGCCCTCAAGGTTGACCGTCCCGGCATAAACGGGCTTGCCCGCGCCCACGGACACCGGCACGGATTCGCCGGTCAGCGGGGACGTGTCCACCTGCGAGGAGCCGTTCAGCACGGTTCCGTCCAGCGGGACCTTTTCGCCGGGCTTCACGAGGATGCGCATGCCGGGCCGGATGGCCACGGGATCGGCGTCGTTCACAATCTGCTTGCCGTCCTTCTCCTCAATCAGATGGGCCACCGTGGGCCGCGCCGCCAGCAGCGCCTTGATGGAGCGCCGGGAATTGCCCGCCGCGCGATCCTGCAAGGCTTCGCCGATGGAGTAGAAGAGCATGACGCCCACGGCCTCGGGCAGCTCGCCGATGGCCGCCGCCGCGATGGTCGCGCCGCCCATCAGGGTATATTCGTTGAAGAAATCGAACTTGAGCAGGCTTTGCAGGCCCTTTTTGAGGACGGACAGGCCGCAAAGCAGGTAGGGGATGCCGAAAAACACGGCCTTGGCGACGAGCGGCGTCAGCAGGGCGTCGAGGCGTTCCTCGAAGATCATGCCCGCGGCGAACAGGGCCGCGGCGATCCAGAGCTTGTATTCGGAGCGGAACAGGGAGGGATGGGGTTCGTTGCTTTCCGGGAGCGGCGGCTCGTTTTCGTCCAGCTCGGAGAACAGGGTGCCCGGCTCGATGGCGTCCGCCAGCCGGATCATGGCGTCGAGCCCGGGCTGTTCGCCCTCGACGCGCAGCCGGGCACTGTCGAGGTTGATGGCGACGGATTTCACGCCGGGCAGGCCGAGGATGGCGTCTTCGATGCGGGCGGCGCATCCGGCGCAGCGGAGGTTGTGTACGGCGTAACGCTTAGTCATTGTTTTCCTCCTGCGGCGCGTTTTCGAAACGCTGGGCGAGCGAATGCACTTCAAGGGAGTGGAAGCAATCGGATTCCCCGTGCCCGAAGCCGCAAGCCTCTTCGGCGCGCAGAATTTCCGCGATGCGGGCTTCGTCCTCGACGATGGCCGGATCGGCGGCGAGGGAGTCCTTCATCCATGCCAGAGCTTCCCGGATGTTGGGGCGCGGGGAGTCGTCCGCCAGCCGGTAGTAAACCCAGCGGCCCTGCTTGTTGCTTTCGATGAGGCGGGCCTGCCGCAGGATCGACAGGTGTTTCGACGTGGTGGACGGGGCCAGATCCAGAAAGGCCGTGACTTGGCATACGCAGAGCTGGCGGCCCCGCAGGGCCATGAGGATGCGGATGCGGTTTTCGTCGGCAAGCGCGCGGCAGGTGGTCAGGAAGTCGAACATGGCGTTTTCCTTTGGGATAGGGCGGGGTGGTGAACCGGGGAGGGGGGAACCCTTTGGAAAGGGGCTTCTTCTCCCTCCCCTTTGCCCCCCCTCCTTGCATCCCTCAAACTTTTTGAATGACGGGGAGGCGGTGCGGAAGGCGTTCCGTTGAACGTCTCTCTTAGTTCGTTGATTAACGAAATATGATGTATGATGAAGGTTGTCAATAACAGGGGCAGGCGACGGGGAAAAGAATTTTGGGCTGTGGGAGTATCTTATTGAAGAAACAAAGAAAAACGGGCTGATCTTTTTTGGAGATCAGCCCGTGACGGATCATGGAGAGGGGAGGCATTCGTGAGCCGGAGGGCCGCCGCCAGTCGGGAGGCGGGGCTTTCCTTCCTTCCTTCCTTCCTTCCTTCCTTCCTGTCTCAGGGGGCAGAGGCGTTGCGCTCCAGAAAAACCTGTGAACAGGGATTCGATAACTCTAAAAGCCTCTAAGAGGTAGGCAGGGAGAGGCCGCTACGGCAGGTATGGGGAAGGGAACGCGTGGGGGCGTCCCCTTTCTTCAGAAACGTTTTCCTCCCTTCCCCAATACGCTCACGTTCAGCCCCTCCCGCTCCCTTCGCCCCAGAACAGGCGGATAACGTCGTCCGAGGCCGGACGCCCGCATTTCGCGCCGATGACGAACGCCGCGAAGGCGACAATGGAGGTGGGCACGATGGCGTGGATGCCGCCCATGCCGGGCTTGAGGATGGTGAGGGCGAAGAAGCAGGCGACGCCCGCCACGATGGAGGCGACCGCCCCGGAGGCGTTGGCCTGTTTCCAGTAGAGCCCGAGGATGATCGGCCAGAGGAAAACGGCTTCGAGGCCGCCGAACGCGAAGAGGTTGATCCAGACCAGCAGGTCCGGTGGTTCGAGGGCGGCGGCGAACACGATGATCCCGATGACGGCGGTGCATACGAGGCTCATGGTTTGCAGGCGCGAGGGCGTCATGCGGGACGCGTCGCCTTTGAGCCGGTAATGGATGTACAGATCCTTGATGATCGCGGCGGAGGCGAGGAGGAGCATGGAGTCCACCGTGGACATGATCGCCGCCAGCGGCCCGGCGATGAACACGCCCGCCCAGAAGGGCGAAAGCAGCTTCATGATCAGCGTGGGCATGGCCAGATCCCCGGCGGGCAGATCGGGGATGACGGCGCGGCCGAGCGTCCCGGCGAGGTGCACGCACAGAAGGAGGAACCCGATGATGAGCGTGCCCATGATCATGGCGTCGTGCATGGAGCGCGAATCCTTGTAGCCCATGCATTTCTGCGAGGTCTGGGGCAGGCCGAGGATGCCGAGCCCCACCAACACCCAGAAGGAGAGGATCATGGGCCGCGGGACCGCCTCGCCGGGGCCGGTGGGCGTGATCAGGCCGGGATCGATGGCCCTGAGGGCGGCGATGCACCGTTCCATGCCGCCGCCTGCGTTGACCACGGCGACGAGCACCACGACGGAGGCGAAAACCATGACCATGCCCTGAACCGCGTCCGTGAGCACCACGGCCCGGAAGCCGCCCACGGCGGTGTACAGGATGACCGTGAACCCGAACAGCGCCAGCCCGGCGACGTAGGGATAGCCGGTCACGGCCTGAAAGAGCCGGGCCCCGCCGATGAACTGGGCCAGCATGGCCGCCATGAAGAAGACCAGCAGGGCCAGCGAACAGAGGACGACGACGGCGTCGCTGCGGTAGCGGGCGCGCAGGAAGTCGGTCAGGGTCACGGAACGGGTCTTGCGGGCCATGATGGCGAAACGCTTGCCGAGCACGCCGAGGGTGAGGAAGGTCGTGGGCACTTGGATCATGGCCAGCAGGACCCAGCTCAGGCCGAGCTTGTAGGCTACGCCGGGGCCTCCCACAAAGCTGCTCGCGCTGGTGTAGCTGGCGATGATGGACATGGCGAGCACGAAACCGCCCATCGACCGCCCGCCGATGAAGTATTCCTCGATGAACCCGCGGGAGTCGGTGGTCTTCCGGGACTGTTTCCGGGCCCACAGGGCGGCGAGGAAGGACAGCGCCAGATAGACGGCGACCGGGACGATGGTGTTGAGATCGGCCATCAGAAGGCCTCCGGGTGGCGTTCGTCGGTGACTTCAAGCCCTTCCCGCTTGGGCGCGCCGCTTTCCTCATCAAGGGGGATGTCCTTGAAGAACCGGCGGACCATGAACCACAGGAGCGCCGACAGCAGCGGATACCCCGCGATGCAGCTCAGGAAGAACCACGCGGGAAGGCCGAAGATGTAGTCATACCCTTCCGGGTCGCCGTCGCCGAGCCCGTAGGCGCACGCGTACCACCAGACGAAATAGAGGCCATAGGCCCCCAGCGTCAGCAGGGCTTCGCGGTTGGCCTGCGCGTAGCGCCAATCCTGCTTGAAAGGTTTGTTCATGATGTTTCGGATGGTTAGGGTGAGTCCGGGGCATGGCATGCCGCACGGGAGGAAAAACGGTTTGGCCCGCGGACGCGCGGGGCGATCCGCTCCGCAAAACCCGAAAAGCCAAGTGTGGCCCGTGAATGCGCGGAGCCCCTCCCGCGTGTACGGCGGGAAGGGCTGGCGGCGTGAACCAACGGAAAGAGTTGTATCTTTTGAGGGGCGGCTGCGCAACCGGCTTTCGGCGGCGCGGAGGGGGAAAGGCTACGGCAGGACGGCGAGCCTTTTGAGCGCCGCTTCGGCGATGCCCCGGGCCCGCACGCCGGAGGCGTCCGGCCCTTGGATGTTCACGGCGAACGACCAGCGGTTGTCCGGGGTTTCCACCCCGCCGACGAACCAGCCGATGCTCCCCCTGCCTGCGTCGTCCGTGCCGGAGCCGGTCTTGCCCATGAAGCGCACGCCCCGTTCGTCGGACTGTGTGATGTCCCGCTTGACGATGGCGGCGTCCTCGGCGGCGAAGGGCAGGGAGCCGTCCATGAGGGCGCGCATGAGGTCGGCCTGTTCGCGCGGGGAAATCATGAGCGAGGATTGGAGCCAGAACCGGGTCAGGCCCCCGGAAATGTCGCGGTTGCCGTAGCCGATGCGGTCCAGTTCCCGCTGCATCCGTTCTTCCCCGATGCCCGTGGCGACGCGCTGGAAGTACCAGACCACCGAATGGCGCATGGCCGAGGCCAGCGTGTGGTCGCGGTTCCACGCGGCGATGGAAGAGGGCTTGCCGTCCCATTTCATGAGGGTGCGGGCGTCGTCCCTGTCCAGAACGCCGGTGTCCAGCCCGATGAGCGCATGGAAAATCTTGAAGGTGGAGCAGGGCGGGAGGCGGGTTTCGCTCAGGGCCTTGTTGAAGGCCGTATAGCGGTCGGCCCCTTGGTCATACAGGATGAACGTGCCGTCGAAGCCTTCAAAAAGATCCGCCAAGTCTTTCCGCTCGGCGGTTTCGGACGCCTGCGCCGCAGAAGCGAGCAGCACGAGCGCGAACAGGGCGCAGAGGATGATGTGTTTTTTCATAGTGCCTTCATAAAGGGAAACCCTCCGCCGAGGGCCTCGGCGGAGGGATGGCCCGGGGCCTTTGGGGCAAAGGCGTCCCCGGCTGTTTTGGGGATCACGGTTTGATGTAGGCGAAATCTTCGCGCTGGAGGCGGACGATTTCCACGACTCCGGCAGGTACGACTTCGGCGCAGGGGAGCAGGTCTTCCTTGGTGATGGGGACTTTCTTCATGGCGTTGGCGCATACGCGGAAGGAAACCCCGGCCTGAGCCAGTTTTTCGATGGTTTCGGCCTGCGCGTTGTCCTTTTTGGCGAGGAAACGGGCCGCCCCGCCGTTGGCGAGCAGGACGACGGTGCAGGGCTCGCCGTTCAGCGCGGCGAGATAGTTGTTGATATTGCCGAGAGCCATGACGAAGCGGGATTCATCAGGCAGATCCACATGCACGAGCAGGTCGTAAAACATGATAGTCTCCTTTGACAGGCGGGCCTGTCCGGTTTTGAAGATGCCTGTCGGCAGGAGTAAGGAATATTCACCTATAAGGCAATATGGAATAAATAGTATCAAACGAAAGCCGGTTGTCTCATCATGAAGACTCGTTCCCTCGGCGTGCGGGGGGACGGGAACAAGGAGCACGTTTCATGTCCAATCCGATTCATTCCGTATCCGCAAAGTCCGTCTTGCCCATTTTAGCCATGCGTGGGCTGGCTACGGGGCTGTGTACCGGCTGCGTGGTCGGGCTTCTTCGGTTGTCCCATGACCGCACGGCGGCGCGCGTGGCCCTTTGGCTGGAAGATTGGCGCGAGGCATGGTGGACGGCGCCGCTCTGGTTCGGGGTGCTGGTTGTCATCGCCGTGATCCTCCGGCGCATCGTCCGGGAGGAGCCGCTCATCAGCGGCTCGGGCATCCCGCAGACGGAGTTGGCGCTGGCCGGGTGTCTTTCCTTTACGTGGTGGCGCGTGCTGCTGGCGAAATTTCTGGGAAGCTGGCTGGCGCTGTTCGGCGGGCTCGCCCTTGGCCGGGAAGGCCCGAGCATCCAGATGGGCGGGGCCGTGGGCGCCGGGTTCCACGGGCTTTGGAGGCCCTCCGCCCCCCGCTCCTTCGCCGGAAGCCCGTATGTCGTGGCCGGGGCCGTGGCGGGCCTTGCCGCCGCCTTCGGAGCGCCAGCCGCCGGGGTGCTGTTCGCCTTCGAGGAAATGAAGTCCCGCAGGGACGCCTCGCTGGTCGTGGCGGCGTGCGCGGCGGCCGTCGGCGCGCACCTGATGATCCGCATCGTGTTCGGCATGGGGCGCATCCTGCCTTTCGCGGGGTTCGAGGCGCCTCCGCTGTCTTCCTTCTGGATCGTGGCGCTGGAGGGCGCCGTGTTCGGCGTGCTCGGCGTCGGGTACAACAAGACGCTGCTGTGGCTCCATGATGCCGAGGCCAGGCAGGCGCTGATCCCGGATCGCTGGCGGGCCTTGCCGCCGCTGCTGCTTTCCGGATGCCTTGCGCTGTTCGCGCCCCTGCTGATCGGCGGGGGCGAGAGCCTGATCATTTTTGCGGGCGAGCACGAGGTGGCCCTCAAAACGCTTATCGTGCTGCTCGCATTCAAGTACCTGTTCGCCCAGTACAGCACCGTCGCCGCCATCCCGGGCGGCCTCCTTATGCCGATCCTGTGCCTCGGCGCGTTGTGGGGGAGGCTCTGGGCGGAGCTGCCCGTAGCGGCATTGGCCGCGCATGGCTTGGCGTCCGGCCCGGTGCAGCCGTACGTGCTGTTCGGCATGGTGAGCTATTTTGCGGCTACGGTGCGCGCGCCGCTGACGGGCATCATCCTCGTTACGGAAATGTCGGGCACGTATACCTGCCTTCCCGGCAGCCTGCTCGCGGGGCTGATCGCCTGCAAAATCGCCAACCTTCTGCACTGCCCGCCCGTCTATGATTCGCTCAAGGAGCGCATCAGGTTGTAGCGGGCACCCCTTGCTCTTTCCGTTATTCCGCTTATGGTGCCCTTTCTCTGTTTTTCAAGGAGTGTCCCGTGCGGTTTTCTTTTCTTGCCCAGAAGTCACCGGAAGGCGCGGAGGAAGGTGTCGAACACCTTGTCTGGAACGGCCAATCCATCGCCTTCACCATCCGCCGCGGCTCGGCCCGGCGCAAGCGTACGCTCATCCGGGTGACCCGCGCGGGGGAAGTGGAAGTCATCCTTCCCCCGCGCGCACCTCGGAAAGAGGCATTCTCTGCCATTCAATCACGCGGGGGATGGATTTTACGTCACTTGTGTGAAATAAAGAGTCATCCGCGGCCTGAACCGCCGCATTACGCAAGCGGTGGGGAGCATCTTTTTTTAGGAGTCTACTGCCGTCTTGAACTTGTCGTATGCGGCGTTGAAAAAAATTTTTTGCCTTCCGATGAAAAATTTGGGCAGCTCGTTGTTACTGGAAGATCACAACTTATTCGTCTGAGGGTGCGTTCGGACGATTCCGAGATGGTACACAAACAGCTTTCCCTGTGGTATAAGGTACAAATACAAAATCGTATAGCGCACAGATTAGCAGAGCTATGCCCTTGTATCCCTTGGCTTGCTGCGGTTCCCGCATGGCGCGTGCGCACTATGAGGCGGCGCTGGGGAAGCTGCACGAGAAACGGGGTCATCACGCTCAATACGCATCTTATCAAAGCCCCCCCGCAGTGTCTTGATTATGTCTTGCTTCATGAAATAGCGCACTTGCAGGAGCATAATCACAGCAAACGGTATTACGCCGTCCTGGAACGGCTGTTGCCCGGCTGGAAGGCCATCCGCCGGGAACTTGAGGAGTGGTCGCCTCTCCTGCTTGCTTGACCTGCCCCTTTCGGAAGAGGCCACCAGAGCGGCTACATCTGGGAAAGGAGCTCGGGGTAATCGCGGACGACCTTTTCCGGGACAAGGCCGTGCCGCTGGACGGGGACGAAACGGACGCGTTCCTCCACCGTACAGGCTTTTCCGGTTTGGAAGAGCAGTTCGGCGCACTCGGGGAAACGCCGCTTCAGGCGGGCCCTGATGACGGGCGAAGCTTCAGAGCCCTGTGTGGCGTAGATCACGAAGCGATACGTGGCGAGCCACTCTTTCCCCTGCTTGTGCAGCCCGGAAAGGTGCATGTCGTCGCAATGGATTTCAGGGAGCGTCCAAGTCATGAGCAGTTCGAAGCGCTTCTGGAGCAAGGGGAGATCGGGCCGTTGATCGGGCCTGAGCGAAAGCCCGGCAAACCCGGCGAACAGGAAGCACAGAGAGAGCGGAAGCAGGATTTTCCAGCGTGTGCGGAGGTTCCGGGCACAGCGCTGGAGGCCCTCAGGCCCGGAAGGCCCGAACGGGGATAGGGGGGCGCTCGTTTCGGCTGGAGATTTTGGGGGCACGGTTTTCCTCGGGGCTATAGGGGCATCGGCTCTTTGTTGCAGAATCCTCGGTAGGCGTCCATTACTTGAAGAGAGGAAAATTGTGAAATAGTATGTTAGATATAGTTTTACTGTTGATCTTTATCAGCGCATGTGCTCTTGTGGGCACATTCGCATAGGGACGCAACTTCGGGAACACGTTCCGTAACATACGGAATGGGGGTAGTTTCCGTAAACGGCTGGATGCCGGAGGGGCAACGCTGGATGGGCCTTGGCGTAGGACAGCGCCGGGCCATGAGGGGAGTGCGGGGATACCGCGCTCGGGGGACCCTCTACACCAAAATGGATATTGACATGAGACATCAGGAACGCAACGTTTCCGAGTTTGATGAAATCATAACCTATCCGCCATCTGCCGCTCCCTCCGGGGAGAAACAGGTCATTAGCTGCGTTCAGGCTATTACGGCGGCACTCGGTTTCGCTATGTCCGCAGGATGGGACTGGCTTCCATCGATGCACAGATTATGGCTCCGCGATTATATCGAGGCGGTAACCATGCCGACGCCGTTCGGTTTTTTCGGTACGTTGTCGGGAAGCATTTTCTTCAAGATGGTCATGCTGCTCGCGCTCTGTCCCGTTATGGAGCGTCTCTTTCTCGCTTTCCCGTTGGATCGCGTGGCCCTTCGCCAGAAACCTTTTCCGAATGCCGACTATGCGGTGCTCCCGCCGGCCATAAGAGAACGTATTTATTTAAGCACGCCTCTTATCCTCGCTCAGCTCTGCGCTATTTTGCTCCTGTTGATCTTGACGCTTTTCCTGCCGCCCTGTCTGGACGGTCTCATGCCGTGGCTGCTCGGCACGGTTTCGGCCTTGTTCGGCTTGATCTGGTTCGTGCTCGTGACGTTGCTGCCCGGCGTCTGGAGCTGCATCGCCTATGGGCTGGCGATTACGTTCAGCATCCTTATTTCCCTGCTTCTGGACGCGACCCCGGTGGAGTCGCTGGCCCGTTTCAGGCTGCTGTTTCCCATTCTGGCGATCCCTTTGATATTCTTTGCCATGCCGCCTACGGACGACATCCGGAGGCGCGTCCGGCGCCATCACCGCCAGCGCCTGTTCGGGCCCCGGGTCAAGGGCGTCCTCTTGCGGGGGATGCTGCTGCGCCGCCTTTCGTATCTGGACATCCTCTCCAAGCAAGGAAGCGTCTATCTGGTTCTGTCCGTATTCCCCATTATGTACGGCATTCAGATTTTACTTGATTTTTCCATAGGCTGTCCACTCGTGACGTTCAACCTGATGGCCAATCCCCCGTTGGAGCGGCATGTCTTCCTGATCCTGTCCGGCGAAATTTCCGGGGCGTTTTTAGCGTCGTCGCTGATTGCCTTTTTCCCGAGCCATACGCTGCTGGTCCCCATGCTCGGGCTGTCGCTGTTCGGGTGCGGCGCCCTGCTGACAGCGGTGTTTCCCGCTCCTCCGCTGAATTCCGTCGCTTTTTACATTATGCAGCTGTCTTCAGGCTGTTGTGCGGCGTTCGGCCTGTTTGTCCTGCATCAGTTCTTCCAGCGGAGCGGCTTCCTCTTCCGAACCTTGTCCAGAGCGCTTTTCCTGCTGACGCTGTGCGGTTCCGTGGGCGGGTATCTGCTGTGGAAGGTTGCGGACGATATCCACAACGCCTACCTGAGTTCGCATGTTTTGTTCATGCACCTGCTGACGATCGGCGCCATCCTCGGCTTGTTCTTCGTTTACCTGATCCGGCGTCCGCTGCGGCATCTGCTGGTTACGGTGCCGAGGCGGTCGCTGGAAGAGGCCTTCGCGCCGATCATTCAGGATGATCCGTTCGAACAGCTGACGCCCCGCGAACGCGAAGTCGCCGAACTGGTGCAGACCGGCATGAAGAATCTGGAAATCAGCGTGAAACTCAATATTACCGAGACGACGCTGCGCGTTCACCTGCGCCGCATTTACCGGAAACTCGGCATTCAGGGACGCTCGAACCTGCGCGATTTCAACACGCTGTAGGCGTTCGCGCCCGATGGATGGCGCGTTCTGGGCCAACGTCCTCCGTTTTCCTCCTTGAGAACCCATCTCCATGTAAGATATGAAAAAATGGTTCCGCGACCGGGCAATCCCGGTGCGGAACCATTTTTCATGGGCTGCGGGCCCTCAAGCCTTGCAGGCGAAGCGCATGGCCAAGGAAGACGCGGCATGCCCCATATCACTCGGTGCACGCGCTGCGGCGCGGTTCCTATCGCCATCATCCAAGGCTTCAGCATTCGCCTCTGGGCCCTGAAACCATGCCCGGCATTTTTTTAGGAGAGGCTCTGTCATGGCATTTGATTGATACGCATCCATAGTGTGTGGAATTTTCAATACTTTTTTGTTGACAAACTCCACAACAAAAAAAGTTCCTTTTAGTATCCATCTAAAATCTTATGAAAGAAAGTATCAATCGTTTACTGTGGCAGAGTTTTTAGGAGACAAGCTCTCTCTCTCTCTCTCTCTCTCTCTCTTGTCCCGTTTCCGCCGCCGGGGCGAACTCCCTTGGCGCGGCCTCCCGCCAGCCGAAAGTCTCTTGGTAGAGGGAGGGCGCGGGCCTCGCTGTCAGGCTTAAGGGAGGGGGAGAACCGTTCTCCTGAAAGCTTCTCCCCCTCCTCAATTCTCTTTCCCCTTCGCTACTTCCATACCTCTTGGCGCTCGGCGTAAATGGCCTCGAAACGCTTGAGCTGATCCTGCTCGGCGGGCGTGCGGGCAAGCGGGCGGGCCTGCTTGAGCCAGCTTTCGGTCTTGCGCTTGTCGTTCTGATAGAGGGCGCTGTAGGCGAGATGCAGGTAGGCGTCGAAAACCTTCCCCGCCTCGCCGAGCGAGCGGCCATAGTAATAATGCACTTCCGCATCCTGCGGGAGCCTGCGGAGGACCTGCTGATAGTACTTGTGGGCGGACGCCTTGTCGCCGCTGCCGTCCAGCAGGCGGGCGTAGAAGAACTGGGCCATGATGTCGTTGGGATCCAGATCCAGCGCCCGGAGGAGCGTCTTTCCGGCCCGGGGATCGCCCTTGTTGTAATAGAACCGCCCGGTCTCGCGCACGACGAGGGCGTCGTTGGGGGCGCAGGCCAGCGCCTTGGAAAAGGCCGCGTCCGCATCCTTGATCTGGTTGCGGCGCTCGGCGAGGATGCCTTGGCCCATGTAGGCGAGGCAATCCGGCTTTTTGCTCTCGGTCTGTTTGGCGAAGAACCGGGCCGCCGCCTCGGGTTCTCCATAGCGGGCCCATATCAGCGTCTTTACGCGGTTGAAACGCGCATCATCGTCCTTACGGTTGCGCACGGCGGCCGGAAGGCCCTGAATGCGGGCGTGAATCTCGTTGACGCGGCCCCCCACGTCGGGGTGGGTGGACAGGTATTCGGGGATATCGATGCCCGATGTCCATTGCTTCCGGCGGATCTTTTCGAACGCGCCCTGCAGCCCCTGCGGGCGGTACCCCGCCGCGGTAAGGTATTGCAGGCCGATTTGGTCGGCCTCGGTTTCGTCCATGCGGCTGTAATTGAGCATGGCGGCCTGACCGGCGGCCACGCTGCCCGCGAAGATGGCCCCGCTGCCTTGCCCTCCGCCGAGGAGGGCGGCCGCCAGCGCGCCGACGAGGCTGCCTATGGTGACGGCCTGCGCCCGCTCCATGCGGGTGGCGATGTGGCGCTGCGTGACATGGGCGAGTTCGTGGCCGAGCACGCCCGCGAGCTCGGACTCATGATCCAGCTGCATGATGAGCCCGGTATGGACGAAGACGGAACCGCCCGGCACGGCGAAGGCGTTCATGCTGTTGTGCAGCAGCACGTTGGCGGTGAAGGGGAAGGGCTGCGGGGGGAAGGTTTTGGAGAGGCGGTCCACAATGGACTGGATGTAGCCTTTGATTTCGGGGTCTTCCACAAGCGGCATGCGGGAGCGGACGAGCACGTCGAACTTGCGTCCGAGTTCCTTTTCGTCCTTGACGCCGAAATTGCCGAAAAGCGCGGCCTGCGCCGGAATCGCGCCCTGAAGGAACAGGGCGAACGAGAGGATCACGGCGACGAGGCCGCGCCAAAGGCGGCCGGGGATTTTCCCGGCCGCGCCGTGGCATGCGTTCAGATGATATCCCATACGGGGCCTTCGGGGGTGTCGCGGACTTCCACGCCGAGGGCCGCGAGCTCGTCGCGGGCCGCGTCGGAACGGGCGAAGTCCTTGGCGGCGCGGGCTTCCTGCCGTTCGCGGAGGAGCTCGACCACCTTGTTCATATCCAGTCCCCTGCGGCGGGCGCGGATTTCACGCAGGGAAGCGAGGAATTCCTCCGGCTTCTGCGCGAACAGGCCGAGCAGGGTATCCCATTTCGCGGAAGCGTCGCGGAACGCCTTGAGGATGTCGCGGCCGCCCTCGCTGTTGCGGAGCTTCTTGTCTTCGAGCACGCGCCCGGCGATGCGGACCATGTTGAAGAGGTGCCCCAGCGCGGCGGCGGTGTTCACGTCGTCTTCCAGCGCGTCCATGAAGGACTGGTCCTGAAGCTTCAGATCTTCCATGAGTCCGGCGGGAGCCGCGCCGGGCTTCCAGTTTTCGCGGGCCAGCGCCTTGTCCACTTCGCGCAGGCATTCGTAGACGCGCTTCTGGCTGCGTTCGCTCTCGTCCATGTTGTCGAGCGAGAAATCGATGGGGCTGCGGTAGTGCTTTCCGGCGAGGAAGTAGCGCAGGGTTTCGGCGAGGTACGTTTCGAGGATGTCGCGGATCGTCTTGAAGTTGCCGAGCGACTTGGACATCTTTTCGGAATCGACCTGCACGAAGCCGTTGTGCATCCAGATGTTGGCGAGCGGCTTGCCGAGCGCGGCCTCGGTCTGGGCGATTTCGTTTTCGTGGTGGGGGAAGATGAGGTCAAGCCCGCCGCCGTGGATGTCCAGCGGCAGGGGGATGTACTTCTCGCTCATGGCCGAGCACTCGATGTGCCAGCCGGGGCGGCCTTTGCCCCACGGGCTTTCCCAGTACGGCTCGCCGGGCTTGGCGCTCTTCCAGAGGGCGAAGTCCAGCGGGTCTTCCTTTTCGTCGCCGGGCACGACGCGCGCGCCGGAGCGCAGGTCGTCGGGGGTGCGGCCGGAGAGCTTGCCGTAGCCGGGGAAGGAGCGCACGCGGAAATACACGTCGCCGGAGGGCGTGGCGTAGGCTTTGCCGTCTGCGATGAGGCGTTCGGTGAGGTTGAGCATTTCCTGAATGTGTTCGGTGGCCTTGGGCTCGATGTCGGCGCGGATCACGCCGAGGCGGTCCATGTCCTCATGGTAGGCCTCGATGTAGGTTTCCGCGATTTCGGTGCTGGAAACGCCCTCGTCGTTGGCGCGCTTGATGATCTTGTCGTCCACGTCGGTAAAGTTGCGGACGAAGGTGACTTCATAGCCTTTATAGCGGAGCAGGCGCACCAGGATGTCGAACGCCACCGCGGAACGGGCATGCCCGATGTGCGACAGGGCGTAGGCCGTGATGCCGCAGGCGTAGACGCCCACCAGCCCCTTGCGGACGGGCGTGAAGGTTTCTTTTTTTCGGGACATGGTATTGTAGAACTGCATGGAGGCTCCTTTGGAGTGCGGGGGAAGGGAGATCCGGGGGAGGGGCTTTTTGCAAAAAGCGCCCTCCCCCGGACCCCACCACCCGCAAAAACTTTGACTGGTGGGGAGGCCGCGCGGCGGGAGTACCGCTACGCGCGCGTCCGGAATCAAACGGAAGGAAGGCGGGCCGCCTGCCGTTATGGCGGAGGCCTGTTTGGGGGCGATCCGCAGCGGCCGGAAGCCGTGTCCGGATGGGGCCGGCTAGCCTTCGATCTGGTTGATGCGGCGGAGGTGGCGGCCGCCTTCAAAGGCGGTGTTCAGGAAGAGTTCCGCAATGTCGAGGGCCACGCCCTGGCCGGTCACGCGTTCGCCGAGGCACAGCACGTTGGCGTTGTTGTGCTGGCGGGTGGCGCGGGCCTGAAATTCGCAGCCGCACAGCGCCGCGCGGATGCCGGGGATGTGGTTGGCGGCCATGCTCATGCCGATGCCCGTGCCGCACACGAGGATCCCGAAGGACGCGGGCTCGTCGCCGGGCGTGGCGTTGCCCGCGTCGGCAAGGACCTTTCCGCATACGCCTTTGGCATAGACGGGGTAGTCGCAGCTTTCCGTCGTGGCGGGGCCGAGGTCATGGACGTCATGCCCTTTTTCGGAGAGGCGCTTTACCAGCGCGGCCTTGAGTTCCAGTCCGGCGTGATCGGAGCCGATATAGACGGTAGCCATCGTTTTTTCCTGTCTTTTTGATGTGAAAAGATGCTCCCCGCTGGGGACGGGCACAATAAAAAAAGGACATGCCTGCCTTTTTCATAAGCGTGCATGGCGAAGAGTCAACATGCGGGCGATGAGTGTTTGCCCGTCTTTCTGATTTCTTGTGTATCGTTTCCCGAAAAAAAAGGAAATGCCCCTCGTTTCCTCAGCGGGCGTCTTGGGGATGGAGGGGGTTGAGGAAGGAAGCTTTTTCAGGATCGATCCCCCTTCCTCACCTTTTTTCAGAGCATCCACCCGAACCGGGAACGGAGCGGGGCGAGATGTTCGGCGCGGTGGGCCTCCCGATCCTTTTCCAGCCGGGCGATGTCGCCCTCAAGCAAGGCAAGGTCGCCCGCAAGCTGCTCGCGCCGGGGATCGGCAAGGGTCGCCATGCGCGACAGTTCATCCTGGATGGCCTCTTGGCGGCGGCGCATGAGCGTCAGACGCCGCCGGTAGCTGATGTCCGGCCCGGCGATCCAGCGTGTTTCGGTCCAGAGGACCCAAAGTCCCAGATAGATGGTCCGCAGCAGTTCTTCAATACGGTTCAGCGATGTCTGGACGTCCATCAGTTGCCCCCTTTCTTGATGGGTTCGATGATGGTACCCGCCGGAAGCTCCAACGCAAGCTGATCGTCCCGGAATTTGGCATCGGGCTTCTGGCGGTCCTTGACCAGCAGGATGGCGGAATAGCCGTCGGGGTGCGTCAGCTTGAACTTGTAGGGTAGGGGCGGGTTGCCGCCGTCATAGGTGATGTCCATGACCCAGCCCTTGTCCGCCGACCAGCGGACGGGCAGGCCGTCGGGCCGCAGCTCCAGCGTCCCCGGCAGGACGCCGCCGGAGAGCGTGAAGGCGATGTCGCCGTTGGGCAGGGTGCGGGGATTGAGCCCCTCGGCCGCGCCGAAGACTTCGTGGAAACGGCCGCGCATGAGCGAGGAGAAGTCGCGCAGGGAGAAGGGCACGGGCCTGCCGAAGTTGAGCTGCACCCGCTGCGGGCCGTTGTGGACGATGGCCTTGTTCTCGTTGGGCGCGTAGGCCGTGAAGCTGTCCTGCGTTTCCTGGATGCGGGCGACCAGCGCGCCGATCCCGGCCATGACGTCGAGGCGGACGGGCAGGTAGCCGTTGCCCCAGAGCAGGGTTTCCACCCTGCGCGTGTCGCCCTGCGAACCGTAACGGAGGCTGCCGCTCAGCCGGTAGGGCTCATGATCGGACGCACGGGCGGAGGCGTAGCCCTGGTAGGCTTGCCATGCGGCGCTGGAGGCATCCGAAGGCGCGGACGTCCCGAGTTCCGGGCTGCGCGTGGCGCAGGCTTGAAGCGACAGGGCGAGCAGCGCCGCGATCAGCAGGCGGAAAGGGGCGGAAAGACGGATGTTCATAGCGAATTCAGCTTATTGCGTATGATTTCAGGATTGGGGTGGTCCAGTTCGAGGGCCCGCTCCCATCCCGTGCGCGCTTCGTTTTTGAGGCCCTGCGCGTTGGCGATGTCGCCGTAGTGTTCCCATATGGTCGGATCGCCGCCGTCGGGGAGGCTTGTCGCCCGGCGGACGAGCGCCCAAGCTTCGGCGTTCTCGCCGCGGCGGAAGTGCGCCCATGCGAGGGAATCAAGGATATAGGCATGATCGGGGGCCTGCTTGAGCGCGGATTCGAGCAGCGAGACGGCGCGGTCCAGATCCTTGCCCTGTTCGGCCAGCGAATAGCCAACGTAGTTCAGGGCCTGATAATCCTCCGGATTGCGGGCGACGATGGATTCCATCACGGCGAGGGCCTCGCGCTTGCGGCCGAGGGAATCCAGCACGCTGCCGTAGACATAGGCGATTTCGTCGTCGGAAGGCCAGATCTGCTGCGCCGCCGTGGCCGCGGTCAGGGCTTCCTTGTACCGGTCCTGCAACAGGTACAGATGGATTTCCATAAGCCGGAAATCCCGCTCCGTGGGGAACTGGCCCTGACCCTGAAGGATGAGCCGCATGGCGTCTTCGTAACGCTGCTGATCGTGTAGGAGCTGGATGCGCAGACGCAGTGCCCGGTCGTAAAAACGGTTTTCCGAGGGGATGGATTCAAGGAGGTCAAGGGTCTCCTGCACGTCCTTGTGGTATTCATAGGCGATGGCGGCGAGGTAGAAATGAACCTCGTCCGGCGCGTTGGGATCGCTCTTGAGGCCGTCGAGCAGGGTTTCCGCCTCCTGATACATCCTCGCGTCCAGAAAAAGCGTCGCCGCCGTGAGCTTGTAGCCGTAGGTGGCGGGGCCGTTCAGGGCGTACTCCAAAGCCTTCTGCCCTTTTCCGGCGCGGATCTGGCCTTCGACCATCCTGATCCAGATGTCCGGATTGTCGGGGTCCTGCTCGATGAGGCTGTTATAGATTTCGTTGGCTTCGGAGTACTGCCTGTCCGCTTCCAGCAGGCGGGCCAGCTCGAACCACGCGTCGATGAACTCCGGGCTTTCCTGTACGGCGAGCCGGAGCTGCTGGATGGCCCTCTGGGGCTGCTTGAGGCCCACGAGGGCCTGCGCGTGCGCATAGCGGACAAAGGATGTCCGCAGGCGCTGCGGCAGGGCCGAGAACACTTTGTCGGCTTCCCTGAAATGCCCGGTCTTGACGTAGAGGATGCCGAGCTCCTGCTGCACGAGTTCGGAATCCGGGCGCTGCTTGCGGAAGTCCTTCAGGATTTTGAGGGCTTGATCGTTGTCGCCCTGTTCGAGCCACGTTTCGGCGAGCAGGAGGTGCAGCCCGAGATCCCCGGGCGCGCGCTTGACCGCCTGCTCGAGCAGGTCGCGGGCTTCGCTGGTTTCCCGGTTGAGCATGAGCCACGCGGCCGCGTCGATGAAGGGCTGCGGCCTGTTTTCCTGCGTCAGGAGGAGCCTCACTGCCTCAAGGACGCCTTCCTTGTCGTCGCTGCGGATGGACTGGTCGAGCAGGAGGGTCGCGTAGGTGCGCTGGGCCTCGGGCGAGAGGTCCCACTGGACGGGCTGCTGCGGCGTGCTGCGGGCGCACCCGGTGAGCATCTGCACGGCCAGCACGGCGCAGGCCATCCCGCGCAGCAGATTGCGGACAAGCCCCGCGCCGCAACGGGGGATCCCCGGGTGGGCGTGAGGCGGCGCAGCCGCAAGCGGGGCCGCGGGATGGGTGAGGCGAATGCGGAAGCTCATGAGCAAACTCTGGGGGTTGAAACGCGATAACAGGGGATAACGAATACCCTAAACGGAAACGAACAACAACCGGAGATTGCGTATCCGGTCCGCTGTTTTCCCTCCTAGTGCGAGATCCAGTCTTCGGAAAAATCTTGGATATCGGTGGAGAGATGGGTCTTCAGCTTCTGGAGCAGGCGGGCCTCGAGCTGGCGCACCCGTTCCCGGGTGACGTTGTAGCGTTCCCCGATTTCCCGCAGCGTGACCGGATCGTCGGTCAGGAGGCGGTGTTCGAGGATGTAGGCTTCCTTTTCGGAAAGCGAGGGCAGGATGTCGCGGATCTTGCTCTGGAGCAGCTCGGCGATTTCCATGCCCGCGAAGCTTTCCTCAATGCCGGGGCCAAGCGCGGGCAAAAAGTCCATGCGCGTGGCGCTGCCGGACTCGTCGCCGACGGTGGCGTCGAGGGACATGTCGGAAGCGTCCAGCCGCTGCTGCATCTCCACAATCTGCTCCTCGCCCACGCCGAGGCGTTCCGCAAGGATCGCCGCGTCGGGATCGAAGCCTTCGGCGATGAGCTTCTGGCGCTCGCGGTTCAGGTTGTAGAACAGCTTGCGCTGGGCCTGCGTCGTGCCGATCTTGACCATCCTCCAGTTGTCCATGATGAACTTGAGGATGTAGGCGCGGATCCAGAACGCCGCGTAATAGGAGAACTTGATCCCCTTGTCCGGGTCGAATTTGTTGACGGCCCGCATGAGGCCGACGTTGCCTTCCTGGATGAGGTCGAGCACGTTCTGCATCCAGCGGCGCTGGAAATCCATGGCGATCTTGACCACCAGCCGCAGGTGCGAGGACACCAGCCGGAAGGCCGCGTCGCTGTCGCCGGTCTTCTGGACGCGGCGGGCCAGCTCGAACTCCTCGTCCGGCTTGAGCATGGGGAAACGGCTCACCTCGCGCAGGTAGAGGTGGAGCGAGTCCTTGCTGGAGGACAGGGACGGCAGGTGCTGCTGGGAAGGCGCGGGCAGGCTGTCGCCTTCGGGCAGGATGTCGGCGTCGGGATCGAGCGCGGCCACGTCGTCTTCGGGAAGCTCGTCGCCGATGTCCTCGCCGTCTTCGTCTTCGGGCTCGGCCGCGCCCGCGGGCTTGGCGGCCTTGTTCGCGGCGGTTTTTCCGGAAGCCCGTTTGGGCAGGATTTCCGGTTCGATGATTTCGGGTTCCACAACGGTATGCTGATCTTCGGCCGCCGTTGCGGAAGAAACCGGGGGCGCGATCGCGTCGGCGGCGGGCTCTCCGGTCGTCTGGCCGCTGTCTGCGGCCTTGGTGGGGATGCGACGGCTCATGTGATTGGTACGTCCTTTTGCCATAAATCCGTTTATCAGAGTTGAGGGCGGTGGTCCGGGCTCCGGCGCCGGGCAGGGCGATCCGCTCGGGCACGCCTCATGGTGTTACGAAAAAAATCATGCGGGGGAGGCCCGTACGGGGTGCCCCTTCAGCTGGATGCTATAGTTTTGGTTTGTCCTTTTCAACGATTTTCAGTAGACAGGAACCCAAGGGGAGAGCCCGTGCCGTCCGGTGCGGGCTCCTGTTCACAAGTCATTCAAAACCTGCCCGCCCGCAAGGGGCAGGAGACCATAAAAGGAGAACCGCGTGGCGGATTTTCGTAGCGCACTCGCCTCCGGGCGCATCCTGTTGCTCGACGGAGGCATGGGAACCATGTTGCAGGCAAGGGGCCTGCCCGCCGGGGAGCACCCCGAACAGTTCTGCCTCGACCGGCCGGACGTGCTCCGGGGGATCCACGCCGACTACCTCGCCGCGGGGGCGGACATCATCCTGACGTGCACCTTCGGCGGCTCGCGCCTCAAGCTTCCGTCCGGCATCGACGTCGCGCCGTTCAACCGGACGATGGCCCGGATAGCCCGCGAAGCCGCGGACGCAGCCGGGCGCGAAGCCTTTGTCGGCGGCGACATGGGGCCTTGCGGGCAGTTCGTGCGCCCGCTCGGGGAGCTGCACCCGCTGGATCTGTACGAGGCCCTGCGCGAACAGGCGCGCGGCCTTGTGGAAGGCGGCGTGGACCTGTTCCTCATCGAGACCCAGTTCGACCTTGCGGAAGTGCGCATCGCCGTGGCCGCCATCCGGGCCGAAAGCGACCTGCCGATCATGGTGTCCATGACGTTTGAGCAGGGGACCAGCCTCACCGGGACGACGCCGGAAATTTTCGCGGAAACCATGCAGAACCTCGGCGTGGACGCGCTCGGCCTGAACTGCGGCCTCGGGCCCGAGCAGATGGCCCCGCTCATGGAGCGTTTCCTTGCCTGCTCGTCCGTGCCGGTGCTGGCCGAGCCCAACGCGGGACTGCCCGAGCTGGTGGACGGCAAGACCGTGTTCCGCCTGCCTCCCGGGCCTTTCGCCGAAAAGACCGCCGCGTTCGTCGGCATGGGCGCGCGGCTCGTGGGCGGCTGCTGCGGCACCACGCCGGATCATATCGCGGCCCTGCGCCGGGCTGTCGACGCCGTCGGGCCTTGCCCCGCCCCCTCCGTGACACCTTCCGGCATCGTGCTGACCACCCGTACCCGGCTGGTGCGCGTCAGCGCCTCTGAGCCGTTCAAGGTCATCGGTGAACGCATCAATCCCACGGGCAAGAAAGATCTGCAAGCTGAATTGCAGGCCGGGGAATACGGCCTCGCCATGCGGTTCGCCTCCGAACAGGTCGCCCTCGGCGCGCCGATCCTCGACGTGAACGTGGGCGCGCCCATGGCCGACGAAACCTTGCTCCTGCCCGAACTCGTGCAGCGCCTGACCGGAAAGCACGCCGAGCCGCTTTCCCTCGACTCCTCGCACGCGGGGGCCATCGCCGCGGCCCTGCCGTTCTGCCCCGGCTCCCCGCTGGTGAACTCCATCAGCGGCGAAGCCGAGCGCATGGAGCGCCTCGGGCCGCTGTGCAGGCAATGGGGCGCGCCGTTCATCCTGCTGCCCATCCAAGGCCGCAAGCTGCCGGTGAAGGCGGCGGACCGCATCGCCATCATTGAGAATATGCTCGACAAGGCGGCATCGCTCGGCATCCCGCGCCGCCTCGTGCTCGTGGACGTGCTGGCGCTGGCCGTGGCCTCCAAGGCCGAAGCGGCCCGCGAAGGTTTGGAGACGATCCGCTGGTGCGCCGCGCACGGCCTTGCGACCACCATCGGCCTGTCCAACATCTCCTTCGGCCTGCCCGCCCGCGAGCTCGTGAACACGACCTTCCTCAGCATGGCGATGGGCGCGGGGCTCAGCTCCTGCATCGCCAACCCCTCCAGCGGACGCCTGCGCGAAGCCAAGGCCGCCGGGGACGTGCTCATGGGCCACGACCGGGACGCCGCCGCGTTCGTGAACGGCTATGCCGCGTGGCCCCCCGGAAACGGCGGGGCCGCCGATGCCGCCGCGTTCGCCCGCGTCACCGCGCAGACCATGGAGGAAGCCGTGATCCTCGGCGACCGCGAGAGCGTGGTCGGGCTCGTGGAAAAGGAACTGGAGGCCGGGGCCGATCCCTTTGAACTCGTGCGCGGCCGCCTCATCCCCGCGATCACCGAAGTGGGCTCGAAGTACGAGCGCCGCGAATACTTCCTGCCGCAGCTCCTGCGCTCCGCCGAAACCATGCAGACGGCCTTCGCCCGCCTGAAGCCGCTGCTGGAACGCGAGTCCGGCGCGGAAGAACAGAAAATCATCGTCGTCGCCACCGTCGAGGGCGATATTCACGACATCGGCAAAAACATCGTCAGCCTCATGCTCGGCAACCACGGCTTCAAGGTCGTGGATCTGGGCAAGGACGTGAAGGCCGAAGCCATCGTCGAAGCCGCCGTCGCGCACAAGGCCGATCTCATCGGGCTTTCCGCGCTCATGACCACCACGATGGTCCGCATGCGGGACACGGTCGATATTTTGAAACAGCGCGGCCTCGGCGTCGACGTGATGGTCGGGGGCGCCGTCGTGACCCCCGCGTTCGCGGAAAGCATCGGGGCCAACTACTCCTCCGACGCCGTGGACGCCGTGCGCCTCGCCAAGAGCCTCATCGCGGCCCGCAAGAACCATTAACCCAAAGGAACAGCCATGCGCCGTCTTTCCTGCCTGATCGCCCTGCTGGCCTGCCTTGTGCTGGCCCTGCCCGCGTTCTCCGCCCCTCAGAAGCCCGATGCCATTCCCGGCATTTCCGGCGAGCAGGTTCTCGATATCGTGAAAGCCAACAAGGGCAAGCTCGTCTTCGTCAACTTCTTCGCCACGTGGTGCCCGCCCTGCCGCGAGGAAATCCCCGAACTTGTCAGCATACGCAAAGCTTATCCCGCCGACAAGGTCGTCATCGTCGGGGTTTCGCTTGACAGCGATCGCCAGAAGTTGGAATCATTCGCCAAGGCTATGGGCTTCAACTACCCGGTTTACCTCGCGGAGCCCGACGCCCCCGCCCTGTTCGGGATCTCCTCCATTCCGTTCAACCTGCTGTACGACAAGACCGGCAAGCTGGTTGCCGGAGGCCCCGGGATGGTCGGCAAGGAAGACCTCGAGGAAGCGTTCAACGGCCTTCTCAATTGAGTGGCACGCGCCCGGGGGACCCGCCGTCCCCCGGATGCCTTTTGCCGGCCCTGACGGGCCGGATCACCGCGGTATCCCCTGAGGGGAGGAATGTTGATGAACCTGAGCGTCCGCAAGGCCCGCATGGGCGATATCCGGGCCATCCACGCCCTTTTGATGACGAGCTCCGCCGACGGCCTGCTGCTGCCGCGCTCCCTGACCGATTTGTACGGCCACCTGCGCGACTTTTTCGTCGTGGAGGGCGATGAGGGCATCGTCGGCTGCGGGGCCCTCTCCATCATTTGGGAGAACATGGCCGAAGTCCGCTCGCTGGCCGTGGCCGCCCATGCGCGCCGGAAGGGGTGCGGGCGGCTGATCGTGGACGCCTGCATCGCCGAGGCCGGAGTGCTGGACATCCACCGCCTGTTTGCCCTGACCTACCAGCTGCCCTTCTTCAACGCGCTCGGCTTTTCCATCGTGGAAAAGGAAGTGCTGCCTCAGAAAGTCTGGGTGGACTGCGTGCATTGCCCCAAATTCCCGGACTGCGACGAAACGGCGGTCCTCTTGGAAATCTAACCCGCCTCGCGGGACGCTCGCGTCCCTGAAGGAGCCTTTTACATGCGTATTACGAATCTTAAACCTTTGATCAGCGAAGAAGCCATCCAGACGCGGGTCAAGGAAATGGCCGGCGAAATCAGCACGCTCTACAAAGACGAGCCGCTGGTCGTGGTGTGCGTGCTCAAGGGCGCGTTCATGTTTTTTTCCGATCTCGTCCGGCACCTCACCTGCAAGCCGGAGCTGGATTTCGTGCGCCTTGCCAGCTACGGCAGCGCGGCACAGCGTTCCAAGACGATCACGTTCACCAAGGACGTGGAAATCCCGCTTGAAGGCAAGCATGTGCTCATCGTCGAGGATATCGTCGATACCGGCCACAGCATGGATTTCCTGTACCGCCAGTTTCAGGCGCGCGGCGCGCGGAGCCTGCGGCTTGCGGTTCTGGTCGACAAGAACGAGCGGCGCGAGGTCCCCGTCACTTCTCACTTCGTCGGGTTTGCCTTGCCTAGCGGGTTCGTCGTGGGATATGGTTTGGACTACGCTGAGAGTTATCGGGAACTCCCGGCGATTTACGAGGCTGAAATCGAAGAATGACGAATGGCGGAGTCCCTATGATCGTTACATGCCCTAATTGCAGTACCAAATTCAATCTGCCTGAAACGCAGGCCGCTCCGGGGGCCAAACTGCGCTGCTCCGTGTGCAAGCACGTATTCCAGCTTTCCGAGGGCGTGAAGCCCGCGGAGATCCGCATGGAGCCGGACTTGAGCCTCTCTCCGTCCATCGCCATGCCGCCCAAGAAGAAAGGCGGCATATGGGGATGGGTGGCGACGCTGCTGATTCTCTGCGCGGTGGCCGGAGGCACGTGGTGGGCGTGGACCTACACGCCCCTCTTCGACGCCGTGAAGGAGATGATCGCGCCGCCCAAGAAGCAGGACCCGGTGGAGCTGGTCAAGAACATCGCCCTGCGCGGCGTGCGGCAGTATAACATCAGCAACGAGAAGCTCGGCAACATTTCGGTGGTCGAGGGGAAGGTCGTGAACGGCTTCAACCAGCCCCGCGAACTGATCCGCATCGAAGCGTCGCTGTACGACTCCGCGGGCAACGCGCTTGTCTCCAAGCAGCAGCTTGCGGGCACGTCCTTGTCGCTGTTCCAATTGCAGGTCCTCGGCGAGCAGGATATCGAACAGGCCCTCGCCAACAAGATCGACATCATGGCGACGAACACCAACGTCCTCCCCGGCGGGGAGGTCCCCTTCATGGTCGTCTTCTACAGCCCGCCGGACAACGCCGCCGAATTCGGCGTCAAGGTCATCGACGCGCGTATCCCCCCGGAGAAAGAGAAGAAGTAGCATTGGGGAGGGGGAACCCTTCTGGAAAAGGGCTGCGCTGTTATCGCTGCCCATAAAGCTTGAAGGCTCGGCTAACGGGCACGGCCCTTGAGGGGCCCCGTCGGGTCGCCCCCCTCTCCCCTTCCCAAACCCCACCCTCTCCCTCCTGAGACTTTTGTAATGGGGGGAGTGCAGGTTAGCGATGGGCGGGGAAAAGACGGCACGGAGCTGGATTCTCGCCATGCGCGGGAGTCCGGCTCTTTTTTTTCTGCCGTTGCGCGAGCGGGCCAAAGCTGGTATCGGTTTTTCCAGTCGGTAGTGCCCTGCGGGGCATATTGGTAGGCATGTTTTAGGGAAAAGCGGGAGGAAGCAGCATGAAGAAAGTCGGCATCATCCGTTGCCAGCAGACCGAGGACATGTGCCCCGGCACGACGGATTTCGTCACGGCGGCCAAAGGGAAGGGGAGCTTTGAAGCTTTCGGTGAATGCCAGATCGTCGGCTTTGTGAGCTGTGGCGGCTGTCCCGGCAAGCGCGCCGTGGCCCGCGCCAAGATGCTGGTGGATCGCGGTGCCGAGGCCGTTGCTCTCGCTTCCTGTATCGGCAAGGGAACGCCCATCGGCTTTCCCTGCCCCAACCGCGAGCAGATGGTACAGGCCATCCGCGCGAAGATTGGCGATGTCCCGCTGCTCGAATATACCCACTGAGGCGTGAAGGCCCGCCTTCGTTTTTTTGCCAAGGCACCAGACATCAGGCTCTCCTCCATACGAAGGAGGCCCTTGTGCTCTTCGGGGAGGAGAAATGGCTTCAAGCCTTGAGTTCATGCAATCCGTCGCGGCACGGCTGGAAGACGCGGGAACCATCACGTACAGGAAGATGTTCGGTGAATACTGCGTCTACTGCGACGGTAAACTGTTTGGCTGCGTCTGCGATGATCGCCTGCTTGTAAAGATTACGGAACAGGGGAGTGCCCTCATGCCGGACGGCAAGCTGGAACTGCCTTATGAAGGGGGAAAGCCTATGCTCCGCGTTGAAGACTTGGAAGACAGGGCGTTCCTCAAGGCACTGGTGCGCACGACCTGTGAGGCCCTCCCGGAACCCAAGAAAAAGAAACGCAAGACTTCTTGAGCTATCCCCTCCCCTATCCTCCCCAAAACGCC
>USCL01000013.1 GCA_900553145.1 uncultured Desulfovibrio sp. | reverse complement strand
AAGCCGCCCGAAGTCTCTTCGGACGGCTTTCTTATTCTTAAAGCAATCTTTCCCACCTGCGCCGGAACGAACTCCCGCCGCGCGGCCTCCCCACCAGTCAAAAGTCTTGGGAGGGGAAAGGGAGGGGAAGGGGAACCTTTCTTCAGAAAGGTTCCCCTTCCCCTCCCCAATGCTTTCTACTTCTCTTCCTTCTTGTCCTTCGCTTCCTCACGAAGACGCAGGCCGAGCTCGCGGAGCTGCTTCGCGGACACGATGTCCGGCGCGTTGGTCATGAGGCAGGTGGCCTTCTGGGTCTTGGGGAAGGCGATGACGTCGCGGATGGACGGCGAATCGGACATCAGCATGATCAGGCGGTCCAGACCGAAGGCGATGCCGCCATGCGGCGGGGCTCCGTGCTCGAGCGCCTGAATGAAATAACCGAACTGCGACTCGTAGGCTTCCTTGGAGAAGCCGAGAGCCTCGAACATCTTGCGCTGCACGGCCGCTTCGTGGATACGGATGGAACCGCCGCCCACTTCATTGCCGTTCAACACCATGTCATAGGCGCGGGCCTTGGTGGAGGCGGGATCGGACACCATCTTCTCCAGATCGCCGTCCTTGGGCGAAGTGAAGGGGTGGTGGCAGGCCACGTAACGGTTTTCCTCCTCGCTGTACTCGTACAGCGGGAAGTCCGTCACCCACAGGAAATTCCAAGCGTTTTCGGGGATCAGGCCGAGCTTTTCGCCGAGGTGCACGCGGAGGTTGCCGAGCGCGGCGTTCACCATGCCGGGCTCGCCGGCCTGGAAGAACACGATGTCGCCCACGGAAAGGCCGAGGGCTTCGGTAAGGCCCGCACGTTCCTCGTCGGACAGGAACTTGGCGATGGGCGACTGCCATTCGTTCTCGCGGATCTTGATCCACGCGAGGCCCTGAGCGCCGTAGATCTTCACAAATTCGGTAAGCTCGTCGATCTCCTTGCGGGTCAGGCTTTCGCCGCCGGGCACGCGCATGGCCTTCACCAGATTGGCGGAAGCGAACAGCTTGAAGCCGGAGTTGCTGACGATGGAGGTCACGTCATGAAGCTCAAGGCCGAAGCGGGTGTCGGGCTTGTCCACGCCGTAGCGGGCCATGGCTTCGTCCCACGTCATGCGCGGGAACGGCGCGGGGATGTCCGCGCCGAGGGCTTCCTTGAACACGCGGATCATGAGGCCTTCGGCCATGTCCATGACCTGCTTCTCGTCCGCAAAGCTCATTTCGATGTCGACCTGCGTAAATTCCGGCTGGCGGTCGGCACGGAGGTCTTCGTCGCGGAAGCAGCGCGCGATCTGGAAATAACGGTCAAGGCCCGCGATCATGCAGAACTGCTTGAACTGCTGCGGCGACTGCGGCAGGGCGTAGAACTGGCCGTGGTTCAGGCGCGAAGGGACGAGATAGTCGCGCGCGCCTTCGGGGGTCGACTTGGTGAGGATGGGAGTTTCCACTTCGAGGAAGCCCTGCGAGGCCAGCTCGCTGCGGATCGCCATGGCGGCGCGGCTGCGCAGCGCAAGGTTGCGGGCCATGCGCGGACGGCGCAGGTCGAGATAGCGCCACTGGAGGCGGAGGTTTTCGCCCGCTTCCACGCGGTCCTCAATCTGGAAAGGCGGGGTCTTGGACGTGTTCAGCAGCTTCCATTCGCTGACCACGACTTCGATTTCGCCGGTCTTGAGGTTGGGGTTGACCATGCCCTCGGGACGGGGGCGCACCTTGCCCTTCATGGCAAGCACGTATTCCGAACGCAACGCGCCAGCCTGTTCATGGGCTTCCGGGGCGTACTCGGGGCTGAACACGATCTGCGTCAGGCCGTAGCGGTCGCGCAGGTCCACAAAAATCAGGCCGCCGTGGTCACGCCGGTACTGCACCCAGCCCATGAGGCAGACTTCCGCCCCGTTGTCGGCACCGGTCAGCTCGCCGCACGTGTGGGTGCGCGTCCAGTCGCCGAGCGACTGGCAGGCGACCGACAGTTCCTTCTGTTCTTCGCTCATACCAAACATTCCTTATGCAAACTATTTCTGAAGCCGGGCCACGACGTCGGCAAACGCCACGGAAGACTGTTCGCCGCTGTCCATATTTTTGAGCATGACCGTCCGGGCGGCGAGCTCGTCTTCACCAATGAGGAGGCAGAAGCGCGCGCCGGACTTTCCGGCCTGACGCATGGCGCTCTTGATGCTGCGGGAGGAGAAGCCCATTTCGCCGCGGAAGCCCGCATCACGCAGGGCCTGCGTCAGGGCATAGGCGGCGTCGCGGGCAACGTCCGTCAGCACGACCGTAAAGAAATCGGGGCGATCGGCCCCCTCTTCCGGCTGGGGAAGCAGCAGCGCAAGGCGTTCCATGCCGCAGGCGAAACCGAGGCCGGAGACATTGGGGCCGCCGAGCTGTTCGACGAGGCCGTCATACCGGCCGCCCCCGGCCACCGTGCCCTGCGCGCCGATCTGGTCGGACACGATTTCAAAGGTGGTGCGGGTATAGTAGTCCAGCCCGCGCACCAGCCGGTGGTTGATCACGTAAGGCACCTTTTCCGCGTCCAGCAGGCGGCGGACCGTCTCGAAATGCGCGGCGCAGTCGGGGCAGTTGTGATCCAAAATTTTGGGCGCGTCGGCGGTATGCTCCCTGCACGAGGGAACCTTGCAGTCCAGCACGCGCAGAGGGTTGGTCACCATGCGGCGGCGGCAGTCTTCGCACAGGGCGGACTCGTCCAGCTCGGACAGCCACTTGCGCAGCGTCTCGCGGTAGACGGGACGGCACGTGGGGCAGCCCAGCGAATTGAGCTGGAGGCTCAGCCCCTTGAGGCCCAACGCTTCGAGGAAGCGCATGGCCATCGTGACCAGCTCGGCATCCGCGTAGGGCTCGGAAGGCCCGAGGCATTCGCAGTTGATCTGGTGGAACTGCCGCATGCGGCCCTTCTGGGGGCGTTCATAGCGAAACATGGGGCCGATGGTGAACAGCTTGGTCACCGCGTCGCCGCTCCGGCCGCTTTCGATATAGGCGCGCATGACCCCGGCGGTCGCCTCGGGGCGCAGGGTCAGGGAACGGCCCTTGCGGTCGGGGAAGGTATACATTTCCTTCTGGACCACGTCGGTTTCCGTCCCGATGCCCCGGCAGAACAGTTCCGTCCGCTCGAGGATGGGAGTGCGCAGTTCGGTAAAGCCGTAACGGGAAAAAGTTTCCCGCGCTACAGCCTCCATATGGGTGAAGGCGTCGCTTTCCGGAGAAAACAGATCGGCGAAGCCTTTGATCGCGGTAACATTGTCGCTCATGGCCTGTACTCGTGGTTCGGTGTGACGTTGGGCTCGGATGGTCGTCCGAACGCAACAGGATAGAGCAATCGCAGACCGTTGTCAAAAAAGGACGGCCTCGGCGCTGACACGCTTCAATCTTTCTTCCGGAGAAGAAAAGACTACGTCTGATCATACCAAACAAGGAGGCTTTCGATGACCACGATTGAATCTCTCATGAGGAGAATGGAAGTGGAGCGGCGGCAACGGCGGATTGCGGCCCTTTCCGACGATATTCAAGCCGACGGCGGCATGTGGAAAGTGGAGCCAAGCCCCGCCGCATGTCCCACCTGTCTTGAGCTTTCGCGCAAGATATATGCGAAAAAGCCAAATCCCCCACACCCGAACTGCAAATGCCGCATAAGCAAACGCGAAGAGGAGGAAGATACTTCACAAAAGAAAACCCGCTATTACGTAATCGGGAGAAGGCCATTGGATGGCCTCGGTTCCGTTTCCACAACCAAACTCGACTGGATCAAAAAATGGGATAAAGAGCTCTCTCCTTCTGGTAAAGGATCTCTCCCCACTCTTCTACCTGAACATCGGCACTTTTTTGATTCCAAAGGGAACAATTTCGGTTTTTTTGGAGACAGCAAAATCCGTCCGGACGAAAAGGAAAACCTTCATTTATATACATACGGAAATATAAAATACAACGCGGAAATCATTGATATGGCCGTTAAAGAATATGAACATATGCACGATAAAGTTAAAAAACATATAAAAGAATTATCAAAAACGACAAAAGACACAATAATAAATCAGGTACATAGTGATATTGACGCTTGGAAATACAATCTTTTCCTGAATAACTGCCAAGATTATGTGGGCACAGTCCTCTTTCTGGCACGCGATATCTCGGAACAGCAGGGTATCCCTCTCATAATCAATTGATTATATAATTATTTATCATCAACGAATAGTGCCAAAACGGCTGGGTCATACCGCTCAGGAGGCAGGTTAAAAGGCCCACTTCTTTCCACGGGCATTCGCCGGTGCGCAGTATCTTGAATTTTGAGGTAAGTACCTTGATCAGGAAGAGACGCGGAAACGCCACGATACCAAAACAGACATTCCTTAAAAAATACTGGGCAAACTCGATGCCATTCTGAGGAGCATAGACATCAATCCATTCCGGGGGAAACGGCATCGCCTCGCGTCCGTCATATCCCGTGATAAAGGGGAAGCATGCCAATACCCCCGCAAAGAAGGTCCGCAAGAGGTTTCCCCACGTCAGCATCCCCCGGCGATACAGCAGTACGGCGAAAAAGACGCTTGATACGTAGGAAATGCCGTCGGCAATGGCAGAGAGATTCAGGGACGGCATATCGCTTCCTCCTAACAATATTGGAAAGAGTGGGAGAAGACTCTCTCCTTCCACTCTGCCAACGCGTAACACGTTATCAGGTGGAGCGCCACACAGGACGGGGGCACCCTTTCCCCGGAACAATGAAAATGAAGCCCGACGGCTTCCTTTTCAGGGAAAGTTCCCCGCATCATCGCGCCGACTAGGGATTAGGAGGGGCGGAAGATTTTTATTCAGAAAGTTCCCCGCATCATCGCGCCGACTGCGAAAACTACATGGCGATGATACCCCGGATGGCGTTCACAAGGATAAAACCGCCGCAGAAGAGGCAGACCCACGCGACCATCTTGCGGAGTTTCGTGGTGTCCATGCGGTTGGCCATGTACACGCCGAGGAGGATGCCGAGGATCTGGAAGACGATCATCAGCGCGCCGATCCTGTAGTCGATGGCCCCGTGCAGGAAGTTGGCTGCGGTACCGGAAAGGGCGACCGGGACGGAATAGACCTGCCCCGCCCCGATGGCGATGAGCGGCGGAAAGCCGAGCGCGATCATGATCGGCACGGAGAGCACCGGCCCGCCCGCGCCCGTCAGCCCGGCGACGAAGCCCACGCCGCTGCCCACGGCGAACAATACCCAGAAGCGCGACCGCCGCCCCTCCTCCATGAAGGAAAAGCTCCGCCCTCTCACCGGGCAGAAGACCAGCGCGCCAGCCAGCAGGATCAGCAGGGCCAGAATGAGGTTCAGGTACGGCGCGGCGGTAAAGGCTTTTACGTCGGCCCCTACGTAGGTAAACAGGAACCCGCCGACGCAAATGGGGATCGTCGCCTTCCAATCGACATGGCCGAGCCTGATGTACAGCCAGCTGCACAGGGTGGTCGTGAAAATGAACGTGAACAGGGTGGTGCCCATCGCCACATGGCTGGTCAGCCCGGCGAGGTAGACGAGAGCCGGAATCAGGATGATCCCGCCCATGCCGGTGCACCCGACAAGAAACCCGACGATGAATCCAACGGCGATCATCATTCCCATCAACATGGACGTGCTCCTTCCTTTACCGGGAAGCGTTTCCCTCTCCGCATGACAAAGCCGCATCGCCACCCGGCGACACGGCACCCTTTCCGCAACAGACGATGCTTATCCCTTTTCCGGCGTCCGCCCGGCCCGCGCCAGCAGGAACGCCGCCTTCTCGGCCCGGGGGCGCCGCTTCACCTCCCACTCCAGGCGGCACGCGGAGGAGGCGTCCGGCTGCGCCACGCAGCACACCAGCTCGACGGGGCGGCGCGTCCGCGTGTACTTCGCGCCGCGGCTTCCCGCGTTGTGTTCCTTAAGCCGCCGCTCCATATCCGTCGTCACGCCGCAATAGAGCGTGGCGTCGGCGCATCGGAGCAGATAGACGTACCACATGGCTTTCCTTTGGCCGGGGCACCCCCATGCCGGGCACGCCCCGTTTCTCCGGGGAGCGGGACTGCACGAGGAGGGGGGAGCAGGCAGCGGCGATGCTGACCCCTTTCTCCGCGGATCCGGGGCGCGGCGGGCCCATCTTGCCCGACGCCCACAAGCCCCGGACGCCCGCATTCCGTTCCATAAAAAAAGAACCCGGAGCCATCCTCTCCCGATCCTCTCTGTACTAGGCCAGAGGACGAACCGGACGGACTCTCGGGATGCCGAACAGGATGGCCAACACCGCCGCCACGGCGAGCAACATGCAATACCAATTGTTCCACGCGATGGACAACGGGGAAAGCTTTGCAATGGAACCGGCCAGCAGCAACTGCGCCCCGTAGGGGATGAGCCCCTGCACGACGCATGAGAAAATATCAAGTAAGCTGGCGCTGCGCCGCCTGTCAACTCCGTTTGAAGCCGCGATTTCGTGCGCCACCTTGCCCGTCAGGATGATGGCCACCGTATTGTTCGCCGTGCACAGGTTGGCGAGCAAAACCAGCAGGCTGATGCAGCATTCGCCCGCCTTCACCGGCGACTCGGCGGAAAGCCTCCGGGCCAGCCCGTTCACGCGCTCCAGCAGCCAGCTGATGCCGCCGTGGTAGCGCATGAGCTCGCCGAGGCCGCCCACCAGCATGGAGAGCACCATGATCTCGTTCATGCCCACAAAACCGCCGTAAATATCCTTGCTCCATCGGATGAGCGTGTAGCCGTCCACCGTGGCGATGCCCACCGCGCCCGTGAACACGATGCCCGCAAGCAGCACGACGAACACGTTCACGCCCGCAAGCGCCATGATCAGGATGGCGAGATACGGGATCACCCGGATGAACTGATAGTCGTCGTGGCTGACCACCTGCCCGGAAGCCCCCGCAAACCAGAGCAGAACCAGCGTGACGAGCGCGGCGGGCAGGGCGATGAGGAGGTTCATGCGGAACTTGTCCTTCATCTCGCAGCCCTGCGTGCGGGTCGCCGCAATGGTCGTATCCGAAATCATGGACAGGTTGTCGCCGAACATGGCCCCGCTCATGACCACCCCGAGGAGCAGGGCCAGCGGGATGTCGGTCTGCCCGCCCACGCCCACCGCAATGGGCGCGATGGCGGCCACGGTTCCCATGCTCGTGCCCATCGCCGTGGAAATGAACGCCCCGATGAGGAACAGGCCCGGCAGGATCATGGACGGGGGCAGCAGGGACAGGCCGAAATCGACCGTGGCCTTCACCCCGCCGATGGCCGAGGCCACGGACGCGAACCCGCCCGCAAGCAGGAAGATCATGCACATGGTGATGATGTTGATCTCGCCCACGCCCGAAAGGAACACGCCGATCTTCTTGTTCAGATCATCCTTGCCCTGAAGGATGGCGAGCACGATGGCGGGGATGATCGCCACCGTCGCGGAAAGCTGATAGAACGGCATATCCGTCCCGGCTGCGGTCAGGGTTATGCCTGTCCCGATGAACAGGGCAAGGAAGACGATCATGGGCAGCAACGCCCTGAAATTGGCTTTTTCGGACATGGGACACGCTCCGCGGCAGGTCTCGGGTTAGGAAAGGCCCGGTTCGGGCAAATGACGGGCGCTTACCTTATATCAATGTATGCAGATAAACAATGCCCAACCTGTTCCATGCCGTCCCGTCCCCTTGTCGGCGGGAACGGCTTTACGGTACACTCGCGGCAACGGAGACGAACCGCCCATGAAATCCTACCGGCTCACCGAAGTCAAAAGCTACAATGTCCCTTTCGTCAGGCTGCCGCGCCCGGTGTTCTGGTTCAACGATCCGTTCGAGGCGGGCACGTGGAGCGATCTGCACTGCCATGCCCACTGGGGCGAACTGGCTTTCATGCGTTCCGGGTACATGGTCATCTGCACCGAGCTCGGCAACTACGCCGCGCCGCCGCAGCGGGCCGTCTGGATACCGCCCGGCCTGACCCACGAATGGTACATCCCCGAGCCGTCCGTGGACAACGCCCTGTACATCATGCCGCATGTCCTGCCTCCCGGCCCCCGGTTCCAGCGTTACCACGCCATGGAGATCTCCCCGCTCGTCAGGGAGATCATCTACGCCCTCGCCCCGCAATCCTGCGACTATGAGGAACCCGGCCCCGTGGCCCGGCTGGTCTCCGTCCTGCTCGACCAGCTCCCCCTGCTCCCCGAAGTGGGCTTCCCGCTCCCCATGCCCCGGGATCGCCGCCTTGTCGCCATGTGCACCGCCCTCCTCAACGAACCGGACTCGCCGGAAACGATCCGCGAATGGTGCGCGCGCCTCGGCATGTCCGAACGCACCCTCGCCCGCCTGTTCCAGCGCCAGACCGGGGAATCCTTCGGGCGGTGGCGCCAGCGCATCCGCCTGCACCACGCCCGCGCCCAGCTTGAGGCTGGGGAAAGCGTCACCGCCGTGGCCCTCAACTGCGGCTACGCCTCCGTTTCCGCATTCATCGCCGCCTTCAAGAAACTCTTCGGGCGCACGCCGGGGCAGCTCGCCCGCTGATGCACGCCGCCCCTCTTCACCAAACGTTCATCCCCCTCCACTCCGCTTCCTGAACCCAAACGCCTTTCCTGCCGCCGGAACGAACTCCCGTCGCGCGGCCTCCCCACCAGTCGAAAGTCTTTGAAGAGGATGGGGGAGGAGCGAGCCGCTCTGGCAGCTTGGAGGGGGAAGGAGAAACGTGGGGGGGCCCTTCTTTAGAAAGTTTCCCCTTCCCCCTCCAAATCTTTTTCCCTCTTCTATGCCTTCACAGGCCGGGGGCCGAAAATGTCGGTCCCGACGCGAACGAGGGTGGCGCCTTCCTCGACGGCCTGCACGCAGTCGCCGGACATGCCCATCGAAAGCTCGGGCAGCTTGATGCCGAGGCGGGCTTCGAGATCGTCGCGCAGCTCGCGGAGCCGGGCGAAATAGGGCCGGGCGGCTTCGCCGTCGTCGAAGAACGGCGGCAGGCACATCAGGCCGCGCACTTCAAGGCGCGGGAGCGCAAGGACCGCTTCGGCAAGGGCCGGCAGATCGTGCTCGTCGACGCCGGCCTTCTGCGGCTCGTTGCCGATGTTGACCTGAAGGAGCACGCGCTGCACCGGGGTGTCTTCGGGCAGGCGGCGGGCCAGCGTTTCGGCGAACTTGAAGTTGTCCACAGTGTGGATGAGGGCGAAGCGCCCGGTAACGTCCTTGGCCTTGTTGGTCTGGACGTGGCCGATGCAATGCCATTCCACATCGAGATCGGGAAGCGCTTCCTGCTTGGAGAGCGCTTCCTGCACGTAATTTTCGCCAAAAACCCGTTGTCCGAACCCGTATGCCGCGAGAATGGCCTCCACCGGATGGAGTTTGGACACGGCAATGAGGCGCACATCTTCCGGCTTGCGCCCCGCGATGCGGGCGGCCTTGGCGAGGCGTTCGCGCACGGCTTCGAGGCGTTCCCCAAGCGCTGCTGTTTCTGACGGATTCATGGGCTAGTACTCCGCTTCAGCTCCAAAGCCGAGGCTGTGCAGGAACTGCGGGTCGTCGACCCAGTCCTCACGAACCTTGACCCAGAGTTCAAGGTGAACCTTTTTCTCGACCATATCCCGGATTTCCTTGCGGGCGGCCGTGCCGATGGCCTTGATGCCTTCGCCGGCGCGGCCGATGACCATGGCCTTGTGCGAGGGCTTCGCCACATAGATGGCGGCATGGATGAGCACGCGATCGTCTTCCTCGTCCCACACTTCAACGTCCACGGCGACGGAGTAGGGGACTTCCTGATACAGCTTGTCGAAAAGCTTCTCGCGGATGATCTCGGCGGCCATGAACTTCATGGGGGCCGTGGAAAGCTGATCTTCGGGGAACTGCGCCTCGCCTTCCGGCAGGTGGGAACGGATGAGCTCAAGGAGCTGTTCCACGCCGTTGCGGCGCAGGGCCGACGCCGGGAAGATTTCCGCCTTCGGGAACATCTGCGCCACGGATTCCAGCAAGGGCAGCATGCGCGACTTGTCATGGAACAGGTCGACCTTGTTCACCACGACGACGACAGGGCGTTCCTCTTCGGACAGCGGCTGGATGAGCGGGGCGAGATCGCGCTCCATGAAATCGGGCTTGCGCAGATAGAGGTCGCCGTCGATGACGAGCACGATGCAGTTCGCCACCGCGAAACTCTGCCACGCCGACTGGACCATGATCTTGCCGAGCTGTCCCCGGGTCTGGCCGCGCAGGGCGTGCACGCCGGGCGTATCCATAAAAATGACTTGGGCATCCTTTTGGGTGAGGATGCCGACGATACGGTTGCGGGTCGTCTGCGGCTTGGCCGTGACGATCGCCACCTTTTGGCCCACGAGGGCGTTGGTAAGGGTGGATTTGCCCGCGTTGGGCGGACCCATCAGCGCTACCCATCCACAACGGTGTGCTGTAGCCATATACTCTCCTCAAAAACGCAAAAATGTTGGTTTCATACGACCGCTTTGGAGCGGGATTTCATCAAATCTCAAGATGCCGCGAGCGCGATGAGCTGGGCCGGGCGGCGCATGCGCCATTCGCCGGGCCGCACTTCCACGACATCCTCTTCCCATATGCCCTCAAGGCGGTACACGCGCCAGAGGCCGGGAAGAAGCTCATGATCGTGTTCCAGCCGCTGTTCGAGCATCCGGGCCATTTCTTCCGTACAGAAGACGGGGAGGTCTTCATAGCGGCCTTCCGAAGCCAGCAGCGTCGCTTCGTCGTGCTGAATATACTGCATATACGACGCGGGCGCGAGAACAAAAATGCCGCCGCACTCGGAGCGCTGCACCGGCACGGGTTCCTCGCCAAGGGTTCTTTTTTCGCCGCACCCGGAAACGCCAAGGCACGCCGCAAGCGCCAGACCTATCGAAAGGCTCCCATATTGCATCGTTTACTCCAAGGAACACCGGAAAAGCCATGATTCAGGATGGATGGAGGACGGCTTCCGGAATCGCTCCCGAAAGGCCCCGTATCTTCCCGCCGGGGCCGCCGTCCGGAAAATGCTTCCGAAGGGTCTGTTTCGCTACCGGAATATGCGCCCATCGTCAAGGATGATAGAGCCGCCCGGGACGGGGAACCCCTCTTGAAGAAGGGAAAAAGGCTTTTTATCGCCTCCCCGTTCGGCCGTCCGGCCTTTTCGGGGGATGGGGATGCCGTGCGGGGCGGGGCATTTTGAGCGCGCCCGTTTCGACGTCCCCATTATGGGCGATGCCGCACGCGGCGGGGCCTTCCGGCAGAGGCGGCGGAGAAAGGGGATTTTTAAGAGCGGGAAAGAAAAAGCCTTTCCTGCGCCGCTGTGGGGGAAAACGCCATAGCCGGTTCGGGGGAACAAAAAAGCTGTGTTCAAGAAAGCGGCTGGTGCGGCGGAGGCTGCAAACCCGTCGCGGCGGGCGTATCGGCAAGGCCCGTCGCCACAAAGGCGGACGCGCTTTCAACCCTCTTTTAACCATGTAAAGCCATGTTCGATGTCATGGGGATTTGATCAGCCGCAATTGTGAGCCCGGCCAGACAAAGAGGTTCCGCATCCGGTTTGCGCCGGATACGGAACCCGTTCATTGTATTCCCGAGGGGCTGTTCGGCCAAGAGGGCGGCAAAGCCATGCCCGTGGGGGATATCACACCCGGGGCAGCCCCCAGCGCCTCTCCCTTGGAAACGGTGCCTACCTGACGCCAGCCATTTCGCGGAGGCGGGCGATGCGGTCGTTGATGTCCGGATGGGTGCTGAACAGCTTGGCCATGCCGCCGCCGAAGAGGGGGGCGACGATGAACATTTCCGCCGTGGTGGGGTTGCCGTTCTGCATGGGGATGCGCTGGTTCCATGACTGGAGCTTGCCGAGCGCGGCGGCGAGGGCGAGGGGCTGGCCGCAGTAGCGCGCCCCGCTGGCATCGGCGAGGTATTCGCGCGAGCGGGAGATGGCGAACTGGATCAGCGACGCCGCAATGGGCGCGAGGATGGCGAGCATGATGGCCATGAGCGGATTGCCGCCGCCTTCGCCGTCCTCGTTGCTCCGGCCCATGCCGAAGATGGCGGCGAACTGCATGAAGTTGGCGATGGACACGATGGTCGAAGCCATGACCCCGGCGACCGTCTGGATCAGGATGTCGCGGTTGGCGATATGTGCGATTTCATGGGCGAGCACGCCCTTGAGCTCTTCCGGCGACAGCAGGCGCAGGATGCCTTCGGTGACGGCGACCACGCTGTTTTCGGGGTTGCGGCCCGTGGCGAAGGCGTTGGGCGCTTCTTCGGGGACCACGGCGATGCGCGGCATGGGAATCTGGGCGTTGGCGGCCAGCTCGCGCACCATGCTGTAGAGCATGGGGGCTTCGCTTTCCGACAGTTCGCGGGCCTGATACATCCTCAGGACGATCTTGTCAGAATACCAGTAGCTCCCCACGTTCATGATCAGGGCGAGGCCGAATGCGATAACGATCCCCGTCTTGCCGCCCAGAGCGCCCCCCAGAACGATGATGAGGCCGGAAAGCAGGGCAAGCAGCATGAATGTCTTCAGTTGGCTGGTCACGTACGTATTCTCCTTTAGAGTTGCGACCGATTCCGGATCGGTTGGCGATCCGGTTCTTTTCCTTGGAATACCGGAAAGTATAGGGTCGGGAGTGCCGTTTGGCAAGGGTGGGCGGGGTTTCCCTGCGCCGGGTTTTTGCGCTACCGTGCCGACGGGAGCGATGGTCCGTTGCCGGAAACAGACGCCTCAGGAGGCCGCATATGTCAGAAGAACGAAACGCCCCGATCGTGCTCGGGCTGGATATGGGCGGAACGCATACCGACGCCGTGCTGTTGCGCGGCGGAACGCTGCTCGCGTCCGTCAAAGTCCCCACCAACCATCAGGATTTGCTGGCTTCCACGCGCGCGGCCCTGCATGCGTTGTTCGAGGCGGGGCCGGTGCCTCCGGCGGAAGTGGGCCGGGCGACGTTTGGGACCACCCTTGCCGTCAACGCGGTGGTGCAGGACGCCTGCGCACCCGTGGGTCTGCTGATCGGCGCGGGGCCGGGCATCGATCCGGGCTGGTTCGGGCTGGGAAGCCATACGGCGCTCGTTCCGGGCGGCGTGGATCACCGGGGAACGGAAATCGCGCCCCCGGATCGGGCGGCGATCCGGCGGGCTGTAAGCGGCTGGCGGGAGGAAGGGGTGGCCGCGTTCGCCTGCGTCACCAAATTTTCGACGCGCAACCCGGCGCATGAGAACGCGATGGAGGACGTCATCCGCGAGGTCTTCGCGGACGGCCCGGAACCGGTGATCGCGCTCGGGCACCGTCTGTCGGGCCGCCTGAATTTCCCGCGCCGCATCGCCACGGCCTATTGGAACGCGGCGGTCTGGACGCTGCACAACCGTTTTGCGGACGCGGTGGAAGCCAGCCTGAAGGACATGGGGATCAACGCCCCGGCCTACCTCCTGAAGGCCGACGGAGGGGCCATCCCGCTTTCGGTGTCCCGCGACCGTCCCGTGGAGGCCCTGCTTTCCGGCCCCGCCGCCAGCGTCATGGGGATGATGGCCCTGATGCCGTCGTGTTCCGAAGACACGCTCGTGCTCGACATGGGCGGCACGACGACGGACATCGCCCTGCTCGCCGCCGGGCAGCCCGTATTGTCGCCCGACGATCTGGTGGTCAACGGGCGTTCCACGCTGGTGCGTTCGCTCAAGTCCGTTTCCATCGGGCTCGGCGGGGATTCGCAGGTGACGGCCACGTCCGGCGTCCAAGTCGGCCCGCTCCGCAAGGGGCCCGCGCTGGCGTTCGGCGGGACGGACGGCCCCACGTTCCTTGACTGCCTCAACGTGCTTGGGCACGCGGAGGCCGGGGACACCGGGGCGTCGCGCACGGGCGTGGAGTCGCTTGCCGCCGCGCACGGGCTGACAGCCGAATCCCTTTCGCGGCAGGTTTTGGAGTGCGCCCGTTCCCGCGTTGCCGCCGCCGTGCGTTCCTTGCTTGACGAGGTGAACAGCCAGCCCGTGTACACCTTGGCGGCGCTGCTTGAGGAGCGTGCCGTCCGTCCGGTCCGCGCGGTGCTTGTGGGCGGCCCCGCCGAAGCGGTGGCCCCCCTGCTTGGGGAGGCTCTGGGCCTTCCCGTGGAGACGCTCGGCGATCCCGTGCTCGGCCCCGTCGCCAACGCCATCGGCGCGGCGCTCACCCGGCCCACGGCGAGCCTCGATCTGTTTGCGGATACGGCGGCGGGCGTATTGCTGGTACCCAGCCTCGACATACGCAAGCCGATCACGCGGCGCTACACGCTGGAGGAGGCCAAGGCCGAGGCCTGCGCGCTTCTTCGGGGGCAGGTTGAAAACGCCTTTGCCCCGGCGTCTCCCGAGATTGACGTCACCGAAGCCCAGGTATTCGCCACGCTCGACGAGTACGGGCGCGGCGGCCGCGACATCCGCGTCCGCTGCCAACTCCGGCCCGGCGTCGAGCGGTAGTGGAAGAGGAAGAGGAAACTTGGAGGGGGCGGGGAGGACTTTCTGGAGAAAGCTCTTCCCGCCCCCTCCAAACTGCCGGAGCGGCTCGCTCCTCCCCCACCCCTCCCAAAGACTTTTGACTTTACCCAGTCCCTGTTCCACGTCCCTGCAAGGCCTGATGGTCGGGGCATTGGAGAAGGTGGGGTGGGCGTTTTGCTGTGTTATTTCAATGAAGGCGATTGAAATGATGATAGTTGCATGATTTTCCAAGGCGCTGTCACGGCATTTGATTGATGTACATCCATAGTATGTTGAATTTACAGTATTTGTTGTTGACAAAATCGCAGCAAAGGAAATTTCCTTTAGTATTTATCTGAAATCTTATGAAATAAAATATCAATCGCTTGCTGTGACAGAGCCTTTTCCAAAAGTTTTTGCTTGCCAGACAAGAAAAACGGCTTTCCCCCGCATGAAGCAGCGGGGGAAAGCCGTAAAGTGGGATTCGATAAGCACGAAAGTCTTTGGAGGATGAGGGAAGGGGGTCCGGGGGAAGGAACCTTTCTCCAGAAAGGTTCCTTCTCCCTTCCCCCGATTCCTCCCACTCCTCTCTCCTACAATCCATACTTGAAATACGCGGAACAGCTTCCTTCGGTGGAGACCATGCAGGGCCCGACGGGATTGGCGGGCGTGCAGACCTTGCCGAACAGGGGGCACTCGTTGGGCGGCATTTTGCCCTTGAGCACTTCGCCGCAGCGGCAGCCGGGCAGGGGCTTGGTTTCAGGCAGGGAGAGGCCGAGGCGGGCCAGCGCGTCGAAACGCTCGTAGGCCGGAGCCAGCGCGAGGCCGCTGTCGGGGATGACGCCGAGGCCGCGCCAGAGGGCGTCGGCGGTGCGGAACACTTGGGACAGGATGGCCCGGGCCTTGGGGTTGCCGTCGTCGTTGACGGCGCGGGGGTAGGCGTTCTCGACCTTGAATGCGCCTTCGCGGTACTGGCGGGCCATGCGGCAGAGGGCGTCAAGGATGTCGGCGGGCTCGAACCCGGCGACGACGGCGGGGCGCTTCCAGTCTTCGGCCACGAACCGGAACGGCGAAAGCCCGAGGACCGTGGACACGTGCCCCGGCAGCAGGAAGGCGTCGATGCCGTTGCCGGGATCGCCGAGCAGGGCGGCGAGCGCCGGGGGTACGAGCTTGTGGCAGGAGAAGACGGCGAAGTTGTCCAGCTTGCGCTGCTCGGCGGCGAGGATGGTCGCCGCGACCGCCGGGGCGGTGGTTTCGAAGCCGACCCCGAGGAAAACGACCGTGGCGCCGGGGTTGTCGGCGGCGAGGGTCAGGGCGTCCATCGGGGAGTACACGACGGACACGCGGGCGCCGTCGGCCTGCGCGTGTTTGAGGGAACGCCCGTCCGGTCCGGGCACGCGCATGAGATCGCCGAAGGTGGCGATGATGACGTTCGGCTGTTCCGCAAGCCTGAGGAAGGCGGCGACTTCGCGGTCATGGGTCACGCAGACCGGGCAGCCCGGCCCGGTGAGGTGGGTCACCCGCTCGGGGAGCAGCGTGCGCAGGCCGCCCCGGAAAATGGATACGGTATGGGTTCCGCAGACCTCCATGAACCGCATGGGGCGGTCGAGGAGGTCTTCAAGGCGGCGGAGCAGGGCTTGGCAAAGTTCGGGATCGTGCAGCGTTGGCGTGGGCATGGGCTTCTCCGTGGCAAGGAGGTTGGGGGCCGGGGCATCCCGGCGGCCCGCCGGTATGGGCATCGAGAACGGCGGCCCGCCTGTTGTAGCCTGTTTCCGGCATTCCATAAAGGCTTGATTTCCACCGGAGTGAGATGGAATCGAGCGCGCTTGATCTTGTTTGTGCCCTTGGCTATGGTCAGGTGAACCTACCAGAGCCATAGCATGTCCTATTCCATTGTCCGCCGCCGTCGCCGCCCCAACGCCTCCCTGCTTGCCGAAGCGGTCAGAACCATCGGCAAGCGCCGCTTCGAAATCCGCCAGCAGGTGTCCTGCCCGCTGGAGGACAGGAAGCTGCATTATCTTGTGGAAACGTGGTTTTTCTTTCCGCAGAGCCTCCAGATCAACCGCTGGAGCTATACGGCGACGGATTATCAGCAGAGCCTCAAGAACTATATCCGGCTTGGCGTGCCCATCAGATCGCTGGAGTCGCTGCTTGGCGGCGAACTGCCTCCGCCCCTGCGGAAACTGGAGACGGAGGGGGGCGGCGAAGCGATCCTCGATTTGGTGCTGCCGGAGCAGCCCTCGGACATCCTCGAGGATTGTTCCAAGCGCCTCGACGATCTGCTGTGGCAAAACACGCCCGAAACCCGCGAGCGTTACGAGGACGGCCTCAAGCTGTTCTGCATCGCGTTCAGGGTGTCCCTGTTGGCGCGGAAAAACGCGGTGCTCGCCATTGAGGACGGCAACGAACGGACCCGTGCCGCCTATGAGCTGACCCGGCTGGCGGTGGCCTGCCTAAAGCGTTACCGCAAGCTGCTCGGCAGGCGGGCGAAGGAGGCGCGCAACCTTTTGCGCGCCCCGGCGTTCCTGTATTGCGACGAATACCTGTCCATCATCACGACGAGGACGCTCGGCGAAATCGTGCGCCGCCTCTCGCCCGTGCACAAGTGCTCCACGTATATTCTGGCATGCTTCGGGGCGCAGCGAGCCTACCGCCGTTACCGTTATCCTGAAAGCATGCCCACGAAGACCGGGGACAACGAGTTGCCCGTATTCCGCTGGAGCGTGCTCAAGAAGTACGTGGACATGCCCCTGTTCCTGAACGTGCAGCGCCATTCCGGCAACTCGCTGCTGGAGCACGTGCTGTACAGCCTGATCGCGGCCGTGGCCATGAGCCTCGCGCTGACCGTGACCCTCCTGTGGGAGGGGGCCGGGTCCCTCAGCGCGCCGATTTTCGTGATCGCCGTCTTCGCCTACATCTGCCGCGAGCGCATCAAGGACGTGCTCAAGCATAAGCTGTTCAAGGCGTTCGGCAAATGGATACCCGACCGGGTGCTGCGCGTCTGCGACGGCTACGGCAGGCGTCTGGGGCACTGCGCCGAGCAGTTCCGGTTCGCGGACTGGGACAAGCTCCCCAAGGAAGTGCGCGTCCTGCGCAACAGGACGCATTTCGTGGATATCCTGAATGCGTTTCACAACGAGGATATCCTGTATTATTCAAAGCGGATCGACATCAGGGAACTGCCCGACCCCTTCCATGAGGGCAAGAACCTCCTGCTGGACATTTCGCGCTTTGACATTTCGGACTTTCTGCGGCATGCCGATGAAGTTCTTGACGAACCTCAGGGCGGTATGGACGATTCGGTGGCGGGCGACAAGGTTTACCATGTGGACATGGTGCGCAAGATCACCCACCGCTGCGGCTCCGATCTGGAGCGGTTCCGTATCGTGCTGACCCACGCGGGCATCCGGCGCATCGACGAGATCAAGCCGTTGTTCATCACCACCGGCGACAACTATCATTGAGGACGACCATGAGCACAGCGTTTACCGATACCGAGCGCGCCATCCTGCGCATTGTCCAGTTCCAGCTTCCCGACACCCTGACCCCGTATGCGGACATCGCCCGCGAAGTGGGGACCGACGAGGAAACGGTGTTGAACCTGCTGCGCCGCCTGAAGGAAGAAGGCGCGATCCGCCGCTTCGGGGCGAGCATCAAGCATCAGAAGACCGGCTGGACGCACAACGCGATGGTCGCGTGGATCGTCGACGAGGCCGATAGCGACGCCATAGGCGAAGCGGCGGCCAAGGATCCGCGCATTTCCCATGTGTATTTCCGTCCGACGTCGGCCCCGGACTGGCCCTATACGCTGTATACGATGGTGCACGGGCGCAGCGAGGACGAATGCCGTCAGGTCATTGACGAACTGCGGCGCGAAACGGCGCTTGACGAGTATGCCGTGCTTGACAGCCTTGAGGAATTGAAGAAAACGTCCATGACGTATTTCTAGGCCCGCCGGCCGAGGGGGCGGCGGCCTTTCTCTTGATGCGAAAACAGCGGCGCGTGCCGCTCAACGTACCTTTCTGAGGAGATTATGAAGACGACTCGTTCGGATAAACTGTTTAAGGAAGCCTGCGAACTCATCCCCGGCGGCGTCAACAGCCCTGTGCGCGCTTGTCTCGGCGTGGGGGCCGACCCGCTGTTCATCGCTTCCGCCAAGGGGAGCCACGTGACCACCGTGGACGGGCAGGAGATGATCGACTTCGTGGAATCGTGGGGGCCGATGCTGCTCGGGCATGCCCATCCCGAAGTGACCAAGGCGATCGTCGAGGCCGCCGGAAAGGGGACCAGCTACGGCGCGCCGTGCCCCGCCGAGGTCGAGCTTGCCCGCATGGTCGTGGACGCGTTCCCCGGCATGGACATGGTGCGCATGGTGAACTCCGGCACGGAGGCCACCATGTCCGCCCTGCGTCTGGCGCGCGGCGTGACCGGGCGTAACAAGGTGCTGAAATTCATCGGCTGCTATCACGGGCATGCCGATCCCTTCCTCGCCAGCGCGGGTTCCGGCGTGGCGACCCTCTCCATCCCCGGGACGCCCGGCGTGCCGGAAAGCACGGTCCGCGACACCCTGCTCGCCCCTTATAACGACGTGCGGGCCGTCGAGGACATTTTCCATCTGTACGGCAAGGACATCGCCGCGATCATCGTGGAGCCCATCGCCGGGAACATGGGCCTCGTGCTGCCGGAGGAAGGCTTCCTCAAGGCGTTGCGGAGCCTGTGCGATACGCACGGCGCGCTGCTCATCATGGATGAAGTGATCACCGGCTTCCGGGCCGAGTACGGCGGCGCGCAGACCCGCTTCGGCATTACGCCCGATCTGACCACGCTCGGCAAGATCATCGGCGGCGGCCTGCCCGTGGGGGCGTTCGGCGGCAAGCGCGAGCACATGAGCCGCGTGGCCCCCGCCGGGGACGTGTATCAGGCCGGGACGCTTTCCGGGAACCCGCTCGCCATGGCTGCGGGCATCGCCACGCTTTCCGTGCTCAAGGGCAGCGACTACGCCGCGCTTGAGGCCCGCGTGGAAGCCTTCGCCGCCGAACTGGAATCCATCCTGCGCGGCAAGGGCGTGCCCGTGACGATCAACCGCCTCGCCTCCATGTATACGGTGTTCTTCTCCGACGGGCCGCTCCGCAACTTCGAGGACGTGAAGAATTCCGATACCGAAATGTATTCCCGCTTCTTCCGCGCCATGCGCGAACGGAACATCTTCGTGGCCCCGTCCGCCTTTGAGGTGGCGATGGTTTCCTTCGCCCATACCGAAGAGGACTTTGCCAAGACGCTTGACGCCGTGCGCGGCATCAAGCTGTAGAAGAGAGCCTACGGAGGCTGGGGGACGCTTCCGCGAACGCCGGTTCGCCCCCGAAGGCATACGCCGGGGACTTCCTTGACGCGGAATCTTCCGCGTTTGCTTGGCCCGCCCGGCGATCACGGCTTCGCCGCCCTTCGGGTCGCCCCGCCCCTTAACCCGCTCAAAACGAAACGGTTCCGCATCCGGTTTTTTTCCGGGCACGGAACCGTTTCGTTTCAGCGCCGTCAGGCGTGCCCCGCGCTGTGCCGTTGCAGGGGACGCCGTGGCCGGGGATCAGGGCGACGGGGGCGCTTGTTTGTCCCGCTGCGGCGCAGCGTCCGTGTCCTGCGGCGCAGGCGTTTCGGCGAGCAGCCTCAGCAGATCCGCGGACGCGCCGGAACGCCGGGCGGCTTCTTCCGGGAGCACGCCGTTTCCGTCCGGGACGTCCGGTTTCGCCCCGGACGCCAGCATCATGCGGATCATGCGTTTTCCGGTCGCTTCGTCCACATGCCCGAGCACCGAGGCGACGCGGACGAGCGGTTCGCCCGCGTCCGGGCCCGCCTCGGTCCTTTGGGCCGCCCAGCAGCGGATGGCGTCCGGTTTCCGCCAGTAGCCCTTGGGCACGATACGGCCGCCCCCGCTCCAGGCTTGAATGATGAGTTTCATGTCCGTGGGGCTGTTCCAGTCGTCCACGGCCTTTTCGAGCAGTTTGTCCGTGGGCGTTTGTTCCTCCAGCCATGCCGCGGCGCACAGATGCCGCCCCGCCTTTCTCCAGTGCTCGCGGCCCAGCGCGGCCCGGATGTCGTACAGATCGGCCAGAGCGGGCGCGGCTTCCCTGACTTCCCGAGGCAGGGCGACGTCGTCCCGCAGGGCGGCGAGCAGCAGCCAGACGGAAAACATGGGCGTGCTGTTGCGGTGATACCACGGGTAGGAGGAAAGCCCCGAGGGGCTGAACCAGATGGTGGTGCCCGGCGGCCGTTTCCGCAGGTTTTCGTTGCCTTCCAGCAGTGCCGGGCCCAGAACGTCGCCCGGGATATCCCATGCCGACCATTCGGCGAGGAGTACCCCCGCGAGCCTGCCGGGCTCGGCCCGGAAGTCCGGATCGGTCAGGACCCGCAGCATGAGCGGGGAGAGCTTCGGCCACAGGCATTTGAGCAGCGCGGCCCGGCGTCCCGACTCGGCGTCCCGGAACCCGCCGTTTCGCCAGTACCAGGGGGAAACGCGCCCGGAATCCCCGGGCAACGGGTCAAGGCCGATATGGTCTGGAATGTATGGCAGATCGGTATCGTCGTTTTGGATAATGTACCGCTCGTCTTCGGGCAGGGAGGCCGCGGCGCCCTGAACGGCGGCGACATAGGCGAGCTCGCCCTCGTTCGTGGCAAGAGAGGCGTAGGAAAGGAACCCTTTCGCCTCCAGACGGTATTTCCTCCCCCGGATTTGCACGGTTTTGCTTTGCAGGAGGTTTACGACCGTCCTGCCTTCCCGTTTTCCCCGGTTTTCCCAGAAAGGCAGGCGCGCGGCCAGCTCGTCGGCGCCCAGCTCCTGAATGATGTCCAGCGCGAGCCTGCCTTCCCTGTCCGGCGTCGTGTCCCGCGCGCCCATGCAGTACAGCAGGAGCAGGGCGGCGGGGTTGGCGCGGGCGGCGGCGATATGCAAGGGGGTCCGCCCTTGGGCGTCCGTAAGCTGTACCATGCGGAGCAGGGGGGACGGCGGGCTCAACGCTTCGTGCAGGACGGCCGGGTCCGCATCGCGCTCCAGCAGCACGTGCAGGAGCGTCGTCTCATCGTTGCGGAGCGCCCCTTCGTCCGAATGCAGCAAGGCCTCTTTCACGGCGGGGGCGTTTGGGGAATCGCACAGGGCGAGGAGTTGGGACATGTCCGTATAGCGGGGCTTCCCGTCCTCATGGAAAAGCCGCATGCGGCCCCAAAAAACGACCCCCGCGAGCAGCAAAAAAAGGACAAGGCCGAATTTCAGCCCGTGTCTTGACCCGTTCCCCATGATGCCTCCTTCCTTCGGCGCGTCCGCGTCGGAGCATTCGAGAATCCGTCCCTGTTGTGCTTCCCGCCGCTGTCCCGTCCCGGGCGGGCAGGTTCCTCAGGTGCGTTCCCGGCAGTATTTTTTCCGCAATGCCGGGAAGCGGTTCGGCAAGGTTCCGCCCGTCGCGCCGCCGTGGCCGCCATACCGCCCCGTTTACGGATGTTTGGGGAAGGAAAAAGGGGGGCGCGGGGGGCTTTTCCGGAAGTTCCCTTCCTCCCCGCAGTTTCTTTACTTCCATATTTTTATTTCATGGACAACGCGGGATCGGGCGTCTTCGGGCAGATCGGCGTACTCGACAGGGGTGAAACGGAGGCATTCGGAACCATCGGGGCGCCGCACGGAACCGAAAAATTCCTCTTTCGGGCGGGTGAAGAGGGAGTACCCGGAGGAGTACAGCGTGCGGTAGACGACAACAAGGGAATCGTCCCGGGTATCGAGGGCCTCACCTATGATCTGATAATAACGGTTTTTGTAGTGGCGGAAAAAAATCGTCATGGGAATCTCCTCTAAGGGGGAAATGGGGGGAGTACGGAGGGGAGTACTCCCCCCTAAAGAGGTACGGGGAGGGTTTTAGTTGCTGTTCAAGGGTGAGAGCTTTGAGTCTAAACAGTAAGAAAAGAAGGTGATTTTTTAAGGTCTCCCGACAGGGTACTCTAAAGGTGGCAGGGGGTATCCGAGGGCGTAGCAGGGGGGGAGTACAGGTGCTTTCCCCTGTTTCCTGCATGAGAATACTCCCTCTCATGTGAGGTTTTTTGATATAAGTACTCCTATGATACTCCTTACCGAAAAGAGATTTTTTTGCCAGAAGGGGGTTGCCGGAGGTGCTCCGGTTAAAGCCGGTCGGAAACGGCCATTGTCCATAAGGCAATTTGTAGCCAACCATTCAACCGAATGCTTTATGCAGGAGAAAACCATGTCGAACGATCTTATCACCACCGTTCATGATCTCGTTCTCGAAAGCCCTATCGGTGCTAAGGCTATCGCACAGGCTGTCGGGAAGCCCTATTCGACCCTTCTGCGTGAAGTGAATCCCTATGACACCGGCGCGAAGCTCGGTGCCGAAACGCTCATGCATATCATGAAGACCACCGGCAATGTGACGCCGCTGGAAAAGATGGCCTTGGAAATGGGCTATCGTCTGGAGCCCTCGGACAGCGTTGGTTCCACGGTGCGCGCCTAACCCGGTCAGAAGAATACCCGTTTTGCCTTCATCGGCGGGGGGGCGCCTTTGGGCCGCCCTCCCGGGATATCTAGAGCGCCTTAAGGGATTCCTGCACGGAGTCGATAATGCTTCTGGGCGTTGAAGCCCCGGCGGTAAGGCCGATGGAGCCGTATTGCTTCAGCGTTTCAACAGGAAGTTCTTCCGGTACCTCAATGTGCCACACCGGAATGCCGCAGCTTTTCGCCACATCGGCCAGACGGCGCGTGTTCCCGCTCGCTTTTCCTCCCACGACGATCATCGCGTCCGCCTGCTGCGAAATCATCAGCGCTTCCTGCTGGCGCCTCCGGGTTGCATCGCAGATGGTTTCCAGCACGGATAGCGAATGCCCTTCCGCAAGCGATCTCTTGATGGCTTCAAACTCCTCCCGCTCCTGCGTGGTCTGAGCCGCCAGCACCACATCCGGGGTATCTTTGAACGTCTGTTTCTCTTTCAGTTCCCTCAGGCTTCCAAATACAAGGCATGGCCCGTTGGCGTAGGAGACGAGCCCCTGCACTTCCGGATGTTCGGCCTCGCCGAACAGGTAGAGGGACGTCCCCCCCCGGGTGGCCTCGTCGATGGAGAGCTGCGCCTGTTTGACTTTCGGGCATGTCGCATCAAGGACATGCGCACCGAGGTCGAGCAGGCGCTCTTCGTCTTCGCGCGGAATGCCGTGCGCCCGGATGATGATGGTGTCCCCCGGGTGGACATCGGCAAGCGAGTGGGCGCAGATGACCCCCTGTTGCGTGTAGGCGGCCATGACCTGCGGGTTGTGGATGATGGGGCCGAGCATGGCCAGCCTGCCGGAGCCGCCGTTCCGGTGTTCCTTGATGGCCTGATCGAGTTTGCGCAGGGCAAGCCCCACGCCCATGCAAAACCCCGCCGTTTTGGCGCGCAATACCGTTGTCATGGCGTTCCTCCTCTATGCTGTTGCGGGTCGTTGGCGCGGCCTCTTCCCGCCCTGAAGGCGCGGGCCCAGGAACCGGATGGTATACGGGACGATGAGGATTTTTCCGGGGCCGTCGTCGGCGGGATCGGAAATGAGGCTCTCGCGGGAAAGCTGGTGGAGCGCTCCGGGTTCGATGCTGGAGTCGAACAGCATGAGCGTATCCCCGATCACGCCGTTGCAGCAGGTCCAATGCCGTATCACCGCATCCGTCGGGTATAAGGCCCGGACGAACTGGAGCAGCACGGCGTTGCGTTCGCCGCGCCGCAGCCAGTCGGTGATACTCTCCCAGAGGGCGGAGGGGGACGGCGCGCCCGGGCCGGGAAAATGGGTCGGAAAGGGGCGGGCCGTCAGCAGCGAGCCTTGCTTTTCCAGACGGGCGAGCATGGCGTCCACCCAGTCCGCATAGTCCGTTCGCTGCTCGAGGATGGCGCGGAACAGTTCCTCATCGCGGGCGGCGTCGAGCAACGCTTCGTGCAGGATGGCGCGGCAGGCGAGCAGCCGCGTGGCGTTGATGTGCCGCATGGCGTTGATCACCGCATAGGCGGCGCAAAAAACATCGAGTTGTCCCTGATAGGCCGGATTCATGGCAAATTCCTCACGGGAAGAGAGTGTGCCGGGAGCTGGGGGGCAGGTCAACTGGATTTTGAGCCGCAGAAGGCCGTGCCGGACGATCCGCCGGGATGACAACGGGTTCCGGTATGGAAATCATGCGGGAGGTACTGGACAACGGCGAAGCGTCATGGTAAAAGATGACTGTATGTATATATCTGGATACCTTGATATGAATGTTTGAAGGTTCCGCTTCGGCATATCAAGACAGAACAAGGTCAATTTACAGGCGGTGTTTGCCGCATCGCCCGATTAAGGAGCCATCCATGCAGCCCGAAAAAGGCAGATATTTCTTTACGTCCGAGTCCGTGACCGAAGGTCATCCCGATAAGGTTGCCGACCAGATTTCCGATGCCATCCTCGATACGCTGATCGAACAGGATCCCGAATCTCGTGTGGCGTGCGAGACCCTCGTGACGACCGGCATGGCCGTCATCGCCGGTGAAATCAGCACCAAGGGCTACGCCGATCTGCCGAAGGTCGTCCGCGAAACCATCAAGGAAATCGGCTACAACAGTTCCGAAATGGGCTTTGACTGGCAGACGTGCGCCGTCCTTTCCTCCATCGACCACCAGTCCGGCGACATCGCGCAGGGTGTGGACCGCGATGATCCGGAAAATCAGGGCGCCGGCGATCAGGGCATGATGTTCGGGTTCGCCTGCAACGAAACCCCGACCCTGATGCCCGCGCCCATCTACTGGGCGCACCAGCTCTCGCAGCAGCTCACCAAAGTCCGCAAGGACGGCGTGGTGGACTTCTTCCGTCCCGACGGCAAGACGCAGGTTTCCTTTGAATATGTCGACGGCAAGCCGATCCGCATCAACAACGTGGTCGTTTCCACGCAGCACGCCGCCTCCGCCTCTCAGGCCGACATCATCGATGCCGTGAAGCGTACGGTTATCCGTCCCGTGCTTGAGCCCACCGGCCTGTTCGACGAGAAGGATTGCGAAATCTTCATCAATACCACGGGCCGTTTCGTCATCGGCGGGCCTATGGGCGACTGCGGTCTGACCGGACGCAAGATCATTCAGGACACCTACGGCGGCTCCGGGCATCACGGCGGCGGCGCCTTCTCCGGCAAGGACCCCTCCAAGGTCGACCGTTCCGCCGCCTATATGGGCCGCTACGTGGCCAAGAACGTGGTCGCCGCCGGTCTGGCTCCGCGCTGCGAAGTGCAGATTGCCTATTGCATCGGCGTGGCCGAGCCCGTGTCCGTGCTGGTGTCCTCCCTCGGCACGAGCGATATCCCGGATGAAGTGCTGACCAAGGCCGTGCGCGAAGTGTTCGACCTGCGCCCCTACCACATCACGAAGCGGCTTGACCTGCTCCGCCCCATCTACAAAAAGACCTCCTGCTACGGCCACTTCGGCCGCGAACTCCCCGAATTCACGTGGGAACGCGCCGACGCCGCCGCCGACCTCCGTACCGCCGCGAAGGTTTGAGCGTAGCCACGCGTAGCCCCGCTATCGAACGGCCTTTCTTGAGCGTAACGCTCCGTGTATGAAGGCCGTCGCAAGAACAGAAAAGACGCCTCTCCGGGGGCGTCTTTTTTTGCTGGCCAAGCGCGCGTTAGAGATAACTCCGAGAAGATTCTCTCTATGGAGGCGCGCATGAAACTTGCCGGTGTTCAAAGATGGCTCTTTCCGGGAAAAGGTTTTGGGAAGCAGTTCCGGAGTTGGGGGTGGATCTATCTTTATTTTGCAAGCTTTTCCCTGTTGACCGGATTGATATCTTTTGGGGTTGCGCTGCGTTGGTTTCCCCTCTCTGATATGCTGCGCGCATTGATGCTCGATATCCTGTTGACGCTGCCTGTGATGTTCCTTCCCATGTGGAGAAAAACCGGAAAAGGCTCCTTTCTCGGCGGGCTATAAGCCTTGGGCCCGGTACGCACCCAATGGAAGCCAGTACGACTCGTTGGATAAATAGGTGTCTCGCCCTTGACATCGGCCTTGTTTCACCGGACTGTATCCGTCACGTGTTGCCACGCGAAACGCCCGTTGTGACGACGGGGCCAAAACATACCACGAGAGTCAGGCCATGATAGTTGCAGACGTTCATAATCATACCAACGCGTCCCACGGCAAGGCGTCCGTTGGCGAGATGTATGCCGCCGCCAAGGATCGCGGCCTTGCCGTATACGGTTTTTCCGAACATTCGCCCCGTCCTGAGGCGTATTCCTACCCTGTGGAATACCGGGAACATCTGCGTCGGAATTTCGTGCGTTACGCCAGTGAAGTCATGCAGCTCCGCGCCTTGTCGGGGTCGCCCAAGGTGCTGCTCGGCATGGAACTGGACTGGTTCCCCTCCGAACGTCCCTTCATGGAGGCCGCCGTCGCCGCGTATCCCTTCGATTACATCATCGGGGGCATCCATTTCCTCGGTTCGTGGGGATTCGACTTCACGCAGGACGATTGGAAGATCAGCCCGCAACAGTGTTACACGCGTTATGAAAACTATTTCCGCACGCTGGCGGATATGGCCCGCAGCGGGCTGGTGGACATCGCCGCGCATCCCGACATCATCAAGCTGTACTCCGTGGATGTCTTCCATCAGTGGCTCGCCATGCCGGAAAGCCTCGCCCTCGTCGCCGAGGCCTTGACCGCCATCCGTGACAACGGGCTGGCAATGGAAATATCCTCCGCCGGATTGCGCAAGCCGTGCAATGAGATCTATCCCCATCCGGCGATCATGAAGCTGGCTTCGGATCTGGGCGTGAAGATCAGCTTCGGGTCCGACGCGCATTGCCCGAACACGCCCGCCTACGCTTTCGACCAGCTGGAAGCCTATGCCCGTTCCTACGGCTACACGTCCAGCGTCATTTTTGAGAACAGCGCCTACATCGGCAAGGTTTCCGATATTCGCGTACAGATTTACCTTCTGTCCGCTCTTTGTTATGTTCTCCTTGCCTTTTAACTGCTCCAGAAGTTCCTTCTGCTCCTGGTCCTTCCTCTGCTTTTCCTGCATGGCCTCCATGGTCTTTGCATCCGGCTCGATGTAGACCTTTCCTTCCAGTCCGTCAACAATGGCAAGTTTCCCGTCATACTCCTTTTTCAGGTCTTCTCCAAGAGAAATCACTGCTGGTATGTTCATCGTCCTTGCAAGAATGGCAGTATGTGAATTGGCAGATCCATGCATGGTGATGA
>USCL01000012.1 GCA_900553145.1 uncultured Desulfovibrio sp. | reverse complement strand
CCGCGACCTCTCCAAAGCAGGACCGCAAGGCCCCTACCACCATCTCCGTGATGAAAAAACCCCCCGCCATCAAGCAAGGGCGTTCCCCCTGCCTTACTCGCCCCCCGTCGCTTCCTACAGGGTATCTTCCTCCTCCCTCTCCCTTCCTTCTTTTCCCCCCTCCTTTCCCTGAACCCCGAAACCTTAAAGCAGGATAATCCCCATCAATGCGCCCATCCCCGGAGGCTTTTAGGACCCCCCCCTCCTCAAGGAAAGAGCCCGCGAATAGCACGCTGCGACTCCTTACAAACGAAATTGGAGCATGAGAAAACAGAAGAGGAGTGTATCCTTTGTCGCCAAAAGATTTCTTTTGCTATGAGTAGCCCATATCTGATGTGGCTCCTGCGTGAATGGAAACGCTTCCGGTGGGGCAGGCGATAGAAATGTTTTCCCTGAGAATTTTTGGGCGTTCGCGGGTAATTTAAAAGAAGGTAACATATCAATCTGTTGTTAGAATGTTCTTTTTTTGAATATCATAATCTGATTTTTTAAATCTATTGAAGTGAAAGAGCGTTTGCCAATGTGGAAACGCTCTATACCTTTTTCACATCTCCGAATCCGAATCCGCTCAGCGATAGGCCCTTGTGGCTATCTCTTCGCGTGTGTATGTGGCTTTTCTTTTGGATGAAAAACAGGAACAGGTACTCCTCCTCACCACAGAACAGACATCCGAACTCATGGGAATGAGGATTATGCGATTTTTTTCTTTTTGTAGAGTGTTCTTGTCTTAGATCCATTTTTTCCTATGTAACATGGTGTTCTTTTTTATAAAATAAGATGAATAATCATCTTGGATGGATATTTATTTCCCTTATATACGAGATGCAGGCAAAATTATAAAAACATTCTCAAGTTTATGGGCTTGTATATCAGGTGTTTTTCTGGAAGATGAATATACGGATTCCACAAGTCCAGAATGATTCTGCTTATGGAAAAATTTATTCTCCTGAGATAAGGTGTATACAGGGATACAAAAATGGCTTAGGAATGACCCGCATATTGTGACTACGTTTTTAAAGGAGTTGATATGATGATCAGCGATGCCGAACTTTTGAAGCTCGTTATGGATAGATACCCCGAACAGCCGGCTCAGTTTCTTATTGAACAGTTCACGGTTATGAAGGCGGGGCTTATTCAGGCTAATAATAAGCTGGCGAGCATGGATTCCGAGGCTCTTCCCGAATCGTTGTGTTGTGCGGAAGATCTTCAAAAAGAAGAAACCGTTTCCGAACCAAGCGTCCCCAAGAAAAAGTATACGCGGCGCAATCTGGTGGTAAAGCCGGAGGAAGCTATTTCCGAACAGGAAATCGCTTGCTGCATCTGCGGTAAGACTTTCCAAAATCTGACCACCAAGCATATCCAGAGCCATGATCTGACGGTGGAAGAGTATAAGAAGCTGTGCGGCTATGGTCCGGAACAGAAATTGATCAGCAGCAAGCTGCTCAATAAGCTTCAGGCCAATGTCTTGAAGGCTCAGAAGGCGCGTGAGAAGAAAAACGCGGAATGATGTCAGACCCCATTTAAGCGAAAGGCCGTCTTCTTTATGGCAGACGGCCTTTTTGTATTCTTGAAGGGATTTTCTAATTTCTCTGGACGGCTCTTGTGGACAGGTAAACCCCGGCCAGGATGACGAGGCCGCCCATGGTGGCGATGGGCGTAAGCTGTTCATCAAGGAGCAGCCATGAAGCCACCATTGTGATGAGGGGCATAAGATAAATGAAGTTGTTGACTGCGACGGGGCCGATCTTCCAAATGATTTTGCTCCAGATTAAAAAGCAGAGCGAAGATGCGACAACGCCAAGGAAGAGCAGGTTGAGGTAGACGTTGGGTTGATAGAGGCGTGAAAAATCGTAGCGGAAATCGCCGAAGGCAAGAACCGGGAGCATGGTGACGATGGCATAAAAGAAGATTTTACGGGTAATGAAGATTCCGTTGTAGCGGTTGCCGATTTTCTTGACGAGGGTGGAGTAGAACGCCCATGAGAGGGCTGCGGCAATGGCGAGGAAATCGCCTATGGGGTGAAGCCTCAGGATGAAATGCCCATTGAAGATGACAAGAAACACTCCCAGAAAGGCAATGCAGAACCCGGCGGCGAGCTGCCTGTTGAACGGTTCTCCCGTCGTCAGGAAACGGGCCACTATGGCCGTCAGCATGGGCGTCGTCGCGAGCAGCAGCCCGACGTTGGAAGCCATGCTGTACTTGAGGGCATAGTTTTCCGTCAGAAAATACAGTGTGCTGCCGAAAATCCCCGCTCCAGCGAACAGCAGCTCTTCGCGGAAGCCTCCGGAAGCGGGGCTGTGCGGATAAGCGGCGAGGAGGACGAGATAGGCGAGCACATGCCGGTAAAACATGATTTCTTCCGGGCTGAGGCTGCGCAGGAGGACTTTGGTGGAAACAAACGTCGTGCTCCATACCGTGATGACGGCGACGGCGACGATGTAACAGCCGAGCTTGCTTTGCATGAGGGGCGATCCGGGATTGCATTGTCGCCCGGTACGCGGTCGCGTGCCGGAAATGGGCTGCCTTGTGCGGCGCGTCACCGTGTAGCATACAAGCTCATGAAAGTCGCGCGCGGGGGCTTGTCACCTCTTTGTTGCCATTTCGTATCATATGGTCAGACAAGAAAGCCTTGTAAGGGATGTTTAAAATTAACTTATTGAATTTAATAGTTATTTAGACAATGACAAATGGATTCAAAAAGTCTAAGATGCGTCTCATCTCGTTGTGAGCGAAGATTCAAAACCTGATCGGTTGCCCGATCGGGGCCACCAAGGAGGGTGTCATGATGGAACTCACGCAATACGTCTATGCCTTTGATAAGACGAATGAACCCATTGCCCGCGCCAAAAACGGGGATGAATTCTCGTTCCGCACGCTGGATTGCTTTTCCGGTCAGGTCTGTACGGAAGAAGACATCGTCGGCGAATCGTTCAATTTTTCCCGCACCAACCCGGCTACGGGGCCGCTCTATGTGGAAGGGGCCATGCCCGGCGACGTGCTCGTCGTGGAAGTCCTGTCCGTTGACGTAGCCGACAAGGGGGCCGTCACGACGATCCCGAACATCGGCCCACTGTATGACCGCTGTGTGGACCGTACCCGCATCCTCCCCGTCAAGGACGGCAAAACGGAACTCGGCGGCCTGAGCATCCCGGTCAATCCCATGATCGGCGTCATGGGCGTTGCCCCGGCCGGAGAGCCCATCGCGTGCGGCTATGCCGGAAAGCATGGCGGCAACATGGACTCCAAGATGCTGACCGCGGGGAGCAGGGTGTACCTGCCTGTGCAGGTCGAAGGCGCTCTGCTTCAGATGGGTGACATCCATGCCGTCATGGGCGACTGCGAACTGTGCGGTACGGGGCTTGAGATCGGCGGCGTCATCACCGTCCGCGTAAGCGTGCTGAAGGGCCGCAAGCTCGATTGGCCCGTCATTGAAACGGCCGATGCATGGCATGTCGTGAGCGCCCGCAAGGACTACACCTCCGCGCTCATCGACGCTTCGGTGCAGATGCAGGAACTCGTCTGCGCCGCCTATGGCCTCGATCCCACTGACGCCTATCTGTACCTGTCCCTTGAAGGCGACGTGTGCATCAATCAGGGCTGCCAGCCTTGCCCCGTGGAAATCGTGCTCCGCATTTCCGTGCCCAAGCGCGCCGATAAGCCGCTGCTGTAAGCAACCGGGAGGGGGCCGTTTCGCGGCCTCCCTCCATTGATGCCTTTTCTCCTCGCGGCAACGGGGAGGGGAGGGGGAACAGCTCTCCGGTTTCCCGAACGGGGGAAACAGGGAGGGATGAGAGGGAACGGCTTCACCCGAGAGGGCGGGCCGTTTTGTATAAGGGAAGCACGGGGCGCGCCCCGAGGCTTCCGGAGGGAAGGCCGCCCGGGGAGAGGGTCCACGGGCGGGCGTCCCGGCGCATTCGATTTGTGCCGGGGACGTTGAGTCAACATTTGTGGAGGTTACAATGGCTGAAGAAAAAGGGTCCGTCGAACAATTTGGGTACAAGCAGGAATTGCACCGTACCCTGAGCCTGTGGGATCTGACCGTGTACGGCTTGCTGTTCATGGTCATCATCGCCCCGCACAGCATTTTCGGGTACGTAAACCGTGACGCGCAGGGCATGGCGCCCCTCGTGTATCTCGTCGGCTTCTGCGCCATGTTCTTTACGGCGCTGTCCTATGTGCAGATGGCGAAGCGTTTCCCCATTGCCGGGAGCGTGTACTCCTACGTGCAGCGCGGCGTGAATCCGCACGTGGGCTTCCTTGCCGGGTGGCTGATCCTGCTTGACTATGTTTTTGTCCCCAGCCTGCTGTATATCTTCGTCGGCAACTGGTGCCAGAGCCTTATCCCGCAAATCCCGGGCTGGGTCTGGATCCTGATCTTTATCGCGGTGAATACGGCCATCAACATCAAGGGCATTGAAACCACGGCCCGCGTGGACATGTTCTTTTTCGTCGTCGAGATCGGCATCGTCCTGATCATCGTGATCGGCGGCCTCAAGTACGTGCTCGGCGGCGGGGGGGCCGGTGAGCTGACCATGACGCCCATCTATCAGGCGGATAAGGTCAACCTGACCTTCATCGCCACGGCCTGCACCATTGCGGCCCTGAACTTCACCGGCTTTGACGGCATCAGCACGCTGGCCGAGGAAGTTTCCGAGCCTGAAAAGAACGTGGGCCGCGCCATCCTGATCGCGCTGGTCGTCATCGGCACGGTGTTCTTCCTCCAGACCTACATCGTCTGCCTTATCGAGCCTGACTACAACAAGTTCAATGCTTCCACGGCCCTGTTCGACGCCTGCGCCGTCGCCATCGGCGATTGGTTCCGTATTGTGCTGCTGGTGGTGAACATCCTCGCCGTGGGTATCGCCAATACCTTGAACGCGCAGGCCGCATGCAGCCGCGTGCTGTTCTCCATGGGCCGCGACAGGCTGCTGCCCGGCGCCCTCGCCAAGGTGCACCCCAAGTTCCGCACGCCGTATGTCGCCATCCTGCTCATCGGCGTGGTATCTCTGGCCTGCACCATCATCTTCACCGACGAACAGCTCACCAAGCTCGTCAACTTCGGCGCGATCAGCTCCTTTATGATGCTGAACCTCGCGGTGATCTGGTTCTTCTTTGTGAAGGAACAGCGCCGCAGCGGCATGGATCTCATCAACTATCTCGTCTACCCTCTGGCCGGTACGCTCATCCTGCTGTACGTCTGGAGCGGCTTTGACCACCTGACCCAGATCCTCGGCTTCAGCTGGCTTGCCGTGGGCATTGTCTTTGGCTACATCAAGTCCAAGGGCTACAAGGAAGTTCCCGATGCCTTCAAGAAGAGCATCATGTAACCGTTTCCGTTCTCGGAACGCTTGATTGGGGCCGCCGGATGGATTTTTCCTCCGGCGGTCTCCGCTTCCGGGGCGTCCTTAAGGAAAAGCTATGCGTATCACTCGTGAGCATCATGTCTACAGCCTTGGCGTTTCCGAACCCGTCGCGACGGTGGCGGCGCCTTGTTCGCTGACCGTGGAGACCTGCGATTGCTTCAACGGGCAGGTTACGGAGGATGGCCAGTCGATGGCCCGCCTCAATTTTTCGCACGTGAACCCGGCCACGGGCCCCGTCGTGGTGGAAGGGGCTGAACCTGGCGACGTGCTCCGCGTGCATATCCGGGCCATCCGTCCCGCGGAGGTCGGGGCGCTCATGACCGCGCCGGGGGCCGGGGCCCTGCCGGATCGGGTGAAGGGCGACACGCGCATTTGCCCCATCTCCAACGGTCATTTTACCTTTAAAGGCGTGGAGCTGCCCCTGAACCCCATGATCGGGGTCATCGGCGTGGCTCCGGCGGGCGAGGCCGTGCCCTGCGGCACGCCGGGCGATCACGGCGGCAACATGGATACCGTCGGCATCCGGGAGGGGGCGATCCTGCGCCTCCCCGTCTTCGTGAAGGGCGCGTATTTCGGCCTTGGGGATCTGCATGCGGCTATGGGCGACGGGGAAGTTTCCGTAACCGGCCTTGAAGTCTCCGGCGAAGTGGATCTCGATCTTTCGTTGGAAAAAGGCGCGTCCTTGCCGTGCCCGTTGCTGCATGACGGCGGGGAAGTCTCTTTCCTTGCCAGCGCCGAGACCGTGGACGAGGCGATCCTTGTTTCGACGGGGTACATGCACGATTTCCTGCTCGCCAAGGCGTCGCTCAACGCGGACGAGGCCCTCATGCTGATGAGCCTTTGCGGCCATGCCCGCATTTCCCAGATTGTCGATCCCCTCAAAACAGCCCGTTTCGCCATGCCCGTATCGGTGCTTGCGAAGTTCGGGGTTGCGGTGGAGTAGGGGATATGAAGATTGGGGAGAAAGAACCTTTCTGAAGAAAGGCCTCTTCCTCCCCCTCCCCAAACCTGCCAGCGCGGCTCGCGCCCCCCTCCATCTCCCAAGGTTTTTGTAAACGGCTTGGCGGGGAATCCGGGCATGGCGGCGGCTCGTGCCGGAACAAGGTCCCGTTGCGTCTCTTTGGCCAAAAAGGGGGCTGGGCTCCTTCTTTGCGGCACCCACACTCAGGACGAATACGCGCTGTGCCCCCGTCTGGGGCGTAGCCTCCCCGCCAGTCGAAAGTCTTTGGAGAGGGAGGGAGGAGGTTTGGAGGAGGGAGAAGCCTTCCTCAGAAAGGTTCTCCTCCCTCCTCCAAGTTTTTTCATTTCATACCGAGAGAATATTATGAATAAAAAAGTAATCGTACTGACGACGGGCGGAACCATCGCCATGAAGCTTGACCCGGCGCACGGCATCGTGCCGGCGGTGAGCGGCGAGGATCTGGTGGATTCCGTCCCGGGGCTGCGCGAGGCGTGCCCCATCGAAGTGCTGGAGTTCGCCAACATTCCGAGCCCGCACATGACCCCGCAACGGATGTTCGAGCTCGGCAACAAAGTGGAGGAGCTGCTCCGCCATGAGGACATTCTGGGCGTTGTGATCACCCACGGCACGGACACGCTGGAGGAAACCGCCTACCTGCTGGATCTCGTGCACAACAGCGAAAAGCCGGTCTGCCTGACCGGGGCCATGCGGTCGGCTGCGGAAATCAGCCCGGACGGGCCGGTGAACCTGCTGTGCGCCGTGCGCACCGCCGCGAGCCCCGAAGCCCGGGGCAAAGGCGTGCTCGTGGTCATGAACGAGGAAATCCATGCCGCCCGCGAAGTCGTGAAGTCCCACTCCGCGAATACGGAAACCTTCGTGTCGCCGTTTTGGGGGCCGCTCGGTTACGTCGATCCCGACCGCGTGGTCTTCCGCCGCAACACGCTGGGCAGGCAGTCCATCCGTCCGCCGGAACTGGTGGAGGACGTGCACCTGATCAAGCTGGCGAGCGGTTCGGATTCGCTGCTGATCGATTTTCTGGTGGAGCGGGACGTCAGGGGCATCGTGCTTGAAGGCTTCGGCCGGGGCAACGTGCCGCCCGCCGTGCTGCCGGGCATCCGCCGCGCCGTGGGGAAAGGGATCCCGGTGGTCATCACCACCCGCACCATCGCCGGGCGCGTGCTTGACGTCTACGGCTATGAAGGCGGGGCCAAGACCGTGCTGGAAGCCGGGGGCATCCTTGGCGGCGAAACCAGCGGCCCCAAGGCGCGCCTCAAGCTGATGCTGGCGCTCGGCGTCGCGTCGGGCCGCGATGAGCTCGCGGTATTTTTTGATACGCCCTGAGCGGCGGTTTCATGAAAAAGACAAACAGGTAAGCTCAAGATGGCGTGGGATGATCCCGCGCCATCTTTTTTTCGCGGTACGGATCTGGGGAAAAAGAAGGCGCAACGGGCCGAAATCGCTCGTCCGGGAGCCCCCCGAGCGGAAAAGGCGGAAATTTTTCCGGGACCCCCCGGGATTGTGGGCTTTTTCATTGCGGCGTCTCTTGCTACACTATCCCCGTCCCGATGAAAAACAGGATCATATGAAAAACAGGATCATAGAGAACCCCGTAATATGCCGTGCCGTGAATCGGCAGGATGCCGAGGAGCCTTTTCATGAGCTATCCGAGAGCCCTGACGAGGGCTGCTTTTTGTATGTTGTTGTCCCTGACGCTGCTGGCCTGTGAGGAGGGGGGCAAAAACGCCCCGGGTTCCTCCGGCCCGCGTGAGGTCGCCGTCATCAGGCTGGAGCCCCGCCGCGAAGTGTACACGACGGCCCTTGCCGGGCGCATCGCGTCCTTTCAGGTGGCGGAAGTCAGGCCGCAGGTCGGCGGCATCCTTCAGCAGCGCCTGTTCACCGAGGGCGCTGACGTGAAGGCTGGGCAGGCGTTGTATCAGATCGATCCCGCCACGTATGAGGCCGCGCTGGACAGTGCGCAGGCGGCGCTCATGAAGGCCGAGGCCAACGTCACCCCGGCGCGCTTGAAGGCGGAGCGTTTCCGCGAACTGCTGGCGATCAAGGCGGTGAGCAAGCAGGAATACGACGACGCGCAGGCCGCGTTCAAGCAGGCGGAGGCGGACGTGGCGGTGAACCGCGCCGCCGTGAAGACCGCCCGCATCAATCTGGAATACACCAAAGTCCGCTCCCCCATCTCGGGGCGTATCGGCAAGTCGGCGTTCACGCCCGGCGCGCTGGTGACCGCCAATCAGGCGCAGGCGCTGACGTCCGTGCGCCAGCTTGATCCGGTGTATGTGGACATCACCCAGTCCAGTCAGGCTCTGCTGCGGCTGCGCGCCAAGTTCGCCAACGGGGAATTGCGTTCCGCCGCTGAAGAGGCGCCCGTCCGCTTGAAGCTCGAAAACGGTACGATGTATCCGCATGAGGGCCGGTTGCAGTTCACGGACGTCAGCGTGGACGAGAGCACCGGCATGGTGTCCCTGCGCGCCCTGTTCCCCAATCCCGAACACATCCTGCTGCCCGGCATGTACGTGCGCGCGATCATCGCCGAGGGCGTGGACGAGAACGCCTTGCTGGTCCCGCAGCGGGCGCTGCGCCGCGATCCCAAGGGGCAGGCCTCCGTGCTGCTCGTGGACGGCGGCGGCAAGGTGGAAGTCAGGCTTGTCGATGTGGGGCGCACCGTGGGCGATTCGTGGCAGGTGCTTTCCGGCCTCAAGGCCGGGGACAGCGTCATTGTCGAGGGCGGGCAGAATGTCCGTCCCGGCATGAGCGTAAGGATCAGGGGCGAAGGATAAGCCGGGGAAGGGCGCGTTCGCCGGGGGAAGGCCGTTTTGCCCTGAGCCTGAGGCATGGGGAGGCCGGCGTAGCGGCTTTCGCAAGGCCATGTTCCTCACCTTCCCCGTATCCCTTTTCCGTTTCCAGGCGGCTTTTGCGGGAGCGACGGCGGGAGGGAGGCGCGAAACGCCTCTTGCCAGAAGCTGTTTCCCGAAGGTTTCCCGTCTCGTTTCCCTTTTCACGGATAAAGGTTTTTCGCGGATGAAGGCAGGCCGCCGGAAGGGATCCGGCTGCGCCCTCCAAGCCTTTTCGAGGCGCTTCCGCATGCAACCATCCAACCTCATTGAGAACTTATGGCACGTTTTTTTATAGATCGCCCGGTGTTCGCGTGGGTCATCGCCATCCTGATCATGATGGCGGGGGGGATTTCGATATTCCGCCTGCCCGTGGAACAGTATCCGCGCATCGCCCCCCCTGTGGTCACCATCACGGCCAAGTATTCCGGGGCTTCGGCCCAGACGCTTGAGGATACGGTCGCGCAGGTCATCGAGCAGAAGCTGAACGGCATCGACGGCCTGCTGTATATCAACTCCACCAGCGACGCGGCCGGGCAGGTATCCATACGGCTCACCTTCGATCCCGACACCAATCCCGACGTGGCGCAGATGCAGGTGCAGAACAAGCTCCAGCTCGCCACCTCGTCGTTGCCGGAAGAAGTGACGCGGCAGGGTATCACCGTGACCAAGGTGGCGGACAGCTTCCTCCAGATGTACGCGTTCGTATCGGCCGACGATTCCCTGAGCGCGGCGGACCTGTGCGACTTCGTGGGCTCCACCATCCTCGACCCCCTGAGCCGTGTGGACGGCGTGGGCGAGGTGTCGCTGTTCGGCGCGCCCTACGCCATGCGCATCTGGCTCAACCCTTCGAAGCTCCTTTCGTACAGCCTGACGCCGTCCGACGTGATCAACGCGGTGAAGGCCCAGAACAAGCAGGTTTCGCTCGGGGAAGTCGGCGGCAAGCCCATCCGGGACGGCCAGCAGATGAACGTCACCATCAAGGCGCAGAAGCAGCTGACGTCCGTCCCGGAATTCGAGAGTATCCTGTTGCGCGTGAACCCCGACGGCTCCGCCGTGCGCCTCCGGGACGTGGCCCGTGTGGAGTTGGGGCGGGAAAGCTATACGTCGTCGGCCCGCTACAACGGCAAGCCCGCGGCGGGCGTGGGCATCAAGCTGGCTTCGGACGCCAACGCCCTGAACACCTCGAACGCCGTGGCGGCTTTTCTTGAGGATATGCGCCCCTATTTCCCGCACAGCGTGGAAGTCGTCTCTCCCTACGACACCGTCCCGTTCATCAAGATTTCCATTATCGAAGTGGTCAAGACGCTGCTTGAGGCCATCGTGCTGGTGTTCGCGGTCATCTATCTGTTCCTCCAGAACTTCCGGGCCACGATCATCCCCTCATTGGCGGTTCCCGTGGTCCTGCTCGGCACCTTCGGCGTCATGGCGGCGTTCGGGTTCAGCATCAATACGCTGACGATGTTCGGCATGGTGCTGGCCATCGGCCTGCTTGTGGACGACGCCATCGTCGTCGTCGAAAACGTGGCCCGCGTCATGGAAGAGGACGGGCTGCCCCCGCGCGAAGCCACCATCAAGACGATGGGCCAGATCACCGGCGCGCTTATCGGCGTGGCGGCGGTGCTGTCCGCCGTGTTCGTGCCGATGGCCTTTTTCGGCGGCACGGTCGGCGCCATCTACCGCCAGTTCTCGCTGACCATCGTGTCGGCCATGATCCTCTCCGTGGTGGTGGCGGTGGTGCTGACGCCCGTGCTGTGCTCGACCTTCCTGAAGCCCGGCCATATGGCCTCGCAGCACGGCTTTTTCGGCTGGTTCAACCGGAATTTCGACCGGGCGACCACGGCCTACAGGGGCGCCGTCGGTAAAGTCATCAAAACCGGCGGCCGGATGATGGTGATATACTTGGCCATGATCGTATGCGCGGGCTGGATCTTGTGGCGTATGCCCACGTCGTTCCTGCCCAACGAGGATCAGGGTATCCTGACCGTGGAAATCCAGCTCGGCCCGGGATCGACGGAAACGGAAACCTTGAAGGTCGTGGAGCAGGTGGAGCGCTATTTCCTTGAAAACGAAAAGGAAAATGTGCAGGGCATGATGCTGACCCTCGGGCGCGCATCGGGCGGCAAGGGGCAGAGCACCGCGCAGGGGAACATCCGCCTCCGCGACTGGGGCGAGCGCAAGGACCCGCAGCGGCGCGCGCAGGCCATCATCGACCGGGCGAACCGGGCCTTCTCGTCGATCATCAACGCCCGGATATTCGTCTCCGCGCCCCCGGCGATCCGTTCGCTCGGCAACGCCACGGGCTTTGACTTCGAATTGCAGGATCAGGCCGGGCTCGGGCATGAAGCCCTCATCGCGGCGCGGGATCAGCTGATGGAATTGGCGCGGCGCAGCCCCCTGTTGCGGAACGTCCGGACTTTCGGGCAGGACGACAGCCCGCAGCTGGAAGTGAGCATCGATCAGGAGAAGGCCGGGGCGTTCGGCCTGTCGCTCGACGACATCAATTCGGATCTCTCGGCGGCGTGGGGCGGAAAGTACGTCAATGACTTCGTGGACCGCAGCCGCGTCAAAAAGGTGTATGTGCAGGCCGACGCGCCGTTCCGCATGAAGCCCGAAGATTTCGACAGATGGTATTTCCGCAACGGCAAGGGCGAGATGGTGCCGTTTACGTCCATCGGGGAAGCCCGTTGGACATATGGGCCCATGCAGCTTGAGCGCTACAACGGCGTGTCCGCCGTACGGATACAGGGCCGCGCCGCGCCCGGGATGAGCTCGGGCACGGCCATGCTGGAGATGGAGCGCCTGATGGAGGAGCTTCCCGAAGGCGTCGGCTACCAATGGACCGGGATGTCCTTTCAGGAGCGCCTTTCCGGGTCGCAGGCGCCGTTCCTCTATGCCCTGTCGATTTTGGTGGTGTTCCTCTGCCTTGCCGCGCTGTACGAGAGCTGGAGCATCCCGCTGTCGGTCATTCTGGTCGTCCCCCTCGGCGTGCTCGGGGCTGTGGCGGCGACCGGCGCGCGGGGGCTGTCCAACGACGTGTATTTCCAGATCGGCCTGTTGGCGACCATCGGGCTCGCGGCGAAAAACGCCATCCTGATCGTGGAGTTCGCGCGCGAGCTGTTCCAGCAGGGCGCGAGCCTCGCGGACGCCGCGATGGAGGCGGCCCGTTTGCGCCTGCGGCCCATCCTCATGACCTCCTTGGCGTTCCTCATCGGCGTCTTGCCGCTTGCGGTGAGCACCGGAGCCGGTTCGGGCAGCCAGAACGCCATCGGAACCGGCGTCATGGGCGGCACGTTCGCGGCGACGGCCTTCGGGATTTTCTTCGTCCCGGTCTTCTTTGTCCTGGTATTCCGCCTGTTCAACCGCAAGGCGCGGAAGGGCGGGGAAGCCGCCGCTCCGAAGGCGGGGCATGAGGAAAACCGCCCGGCTTGACTTTGGCGCAACAGGGGGTACTGTAAAGACAATCCTGTATTGTCCAACTCGTTACGCTGGAGGCTCTTATGGAACTGAAGAAGATCCTGTGCGCAGTCGACCTGAAGGACAGCGTCAACCCCGCCGTGGATTACGCAAAGATGCTCTCGGAGCTTTCCGGGGCTTCGATTTCGGCGATCTATGTCGTCTCGTCCCGTTCGGCTTATGAGAACCTGCAAGTCCCTATAGAAGACATCGCCAAGGGGATGCGGAGCATATGGTCCCGGGCCCGGGAGGAGATGGACGCCTTTGTGGGAAAGCGGTTCCCCGGCATGGACGTCAACGGCCTCATCTATGAGGGCCGCCCCGCCGAAAAGATCGTGGAGATCGCCAAGGAGCTTGGCGTCGATATGATCGTCATGGGAACCCACGCCCGCGAAGGGCTAGACCGCCTGTTCTTCGGCTCGGTGGCCAATGAGGTGGTGAAGTCCGCCAAGTGCCCCGTGATGACCATCCGTCCCCCAAAGAAGCCTGAGTAGGCCACCCGAAAAGCAACCGCCATCAAGAGAGGACCCGGGAGGCTCCTCTCTTTTTTTTGCGGCTGCGCCATGCCGCACGGAGCGGGAGGGCAACGGCGGGGCTGCGGGCATGGAGCCGCGTATGCGGGGGCGGTTCCGTATGTGTCACGCGTTCCGCGTATGTGCTGCGGCTGTTGCTTCCGGTGGGCTGGGCATCCTGCGGATTTCTTTAAAATCCAGTGGAAAGGAAATATAGGAGGAAAATCATCGATTCTCTGTTGTTACTTTTCTCTGTATTGTGTTACCCCTGTCTCTACGGCACGGTGGCGTGCCTTTTTGCCCTTTTGGCCGTCGTCGGCCTGACACAAGGAGATTCGGTTATGTGGAAAACGTTTCTGATGAGTTGCGCCATGATGCTTTCGGTTTCCGGCGTCGCGCTTGCGCACTTCGGCATGGTCATCCCTTCTGCGGACACGGTGACGGATAAGAAGGACGCCGATGTCACGTTGGATTTGTCTTTTACGCATCCGATGGAAATGCAGGGCATGCCGCTGGCCATGCCGAAATCGGTGCGGGTCATCGCCAACGGCAAGGCCGAAGACCTGAAGTCGGGCCTCAAAGCCAAGAAAATCGTGGATCACGACGGCTGGACCGCGCAATATGCGATCAAGCGGCCCGGCGTCTACCAGTTCGTTATGGAGCCGCAGCCCTATTGGGAACCCGCCGAGGACTGTTATATCGTCCACTATACCAAGGCATACGTGGCGGCGTTCGGCGACGAGGAAGGCTGGGATGAGCCCGCCGGGCTCAAGACGGAAATCGTCCCCCTGACCCGGCCCTTCGGCAATTATGCGGGCAACGTGTTTCAGGGGCAGGTGCTGCTGGACGGCAAGCCCGTGCCCGGTGCCGACGTGGAAGTCGAGCTGTACAACAAGGACAAGAAATACGAAGCGCCCAACGACTATATGGTGACGCAGGTCGTGAAGGCCGACGCCAACGGCGTATTCACCTATGCCGTGCCTTTCGCGGGCTGGTGGGGGTTCGCCGCGCTGAATACCGCCGACGAGAAGCTCGATCATGACGGCGCGCCCAAGAACGTCGAGCTCGGCGCCGTCCTGTGGGCCGAGTTCGTCGATCCTGTCAAGAAGTAGGGCGCAAAGGAAAGAGGCGCGGGCGTTTCCCCCGCCTCCCCGCAGCATGGCGGCTCGTGGGAGGCCGCGCGGCGGGTGCTCCGTTGATTTCCAAGATAAGGGAAAGCCCGCAACAGGGATTGATAAGGGTAAAAGTCTTGGGAGGGAGAGAGGAGGGGGTGCGGGGGAGCCGCGCCGGCAGGCTTGGGGGAAGGAGGACAGCTTTCTGGAGAACGTTTTCCTCCTTCCCCCAAGTCCCCCTCCCGAGACAAACGATCCGAAGGTGAACCATGCATATTTCGGAAGGGGTGCTTTCCCCGATGGTCCTTGGCACGGGCGCGGTGCTGGCGGCGGGCGGCATCGCCATCGGGCTGCGGAAACTGAATTACGACAGGCTGATGACGGTGGCTATTCTGGCGGCGGCCTTTTTCGTGGGGTCGCTTATCCATGTGCCCGTCGGCCCGAGCAGCGTACACCTCATCCTGAACGGGCTTCTCGGCATGCTGCTCGGATGGGCGGCGTTCCCGTCCATTTTCGTGGCCCTCATGCTTCAGGCTATCCTGTTCCAGTACGGCGGCATCACCGTGATCGGGGTGAACACGTTCAACATGGCTTTCCCGGCGGTCGTCTGCTACTACGTGTTCCGCCCCATGCTGCTGAAGTCCGCGCGCCAGCGGGCCATCGGCGCGTTTTGCTGCGGCGCGCTCTCCGTCGCCGGGGCCGGGCTGCTGACGGCCCTGTCCTTGAGCTTCAGCGAGGAAGGGTTCCTGCGTACCGCTCAGATTTTGTTTCTGGCGCACATCCCGGTCATGATCGTGGAAGGCGTGATCACCGCGCTGGCGGTTTCGTTCATCGCCAAGGTCCGCCCGGAGATCCTCCAATGCTCCAAGTAAAAGGAAGGGACATGCGTATTTTTCGCCTTTGGTGCATGGCGCTGTGCCTCGTGCTCGCCGGAGTCCCGTTCGCTTCGGCGCACCGCGTGAATATCTTCGCCTTTGTGGATGGGGACGCCGTGCAGGTCGAGTGCGGGTTCAACAGGAGCCAGAAGGTCAAGCAGGGAACCGTGGAGGTCTTTGACGCGGCGACCGGCGCGAAGCTGCTGCAGGGGGCCACGGACGGCAACGGCGTGTTCCGGTTCCCGGTGACGGCGGAACTCCGCGAAGCCGGGCATGATCTCAACATCCGGATCATCGCCGGGGAGGGGCACCAGAACGACTGGACCGTATCCGCCGACGAGCTGGCCGCCTCGGGGACGCCGAAGGCCGTCGCGGTCGCCGCCGCAGAGACCGCCCCGGCCACTTCGGCCTCCGGACAGGCGGCTCCTTCGGCTTCCTCCGCCGCTTCTCCGGTTGCGGCGGTTTCCGGCGGCGCGACGCCCGCCGAGATCGAGCGCATCGTCGACGCCGCGCTGGACGCCAAATTGTCCCCCATCAAGCGCATGCTCGCGGAACAGACGGAAGCCGGGCCGAACCTCCGGGACATCATCGGGGGCATCGGCTGGATTTTCGGCCTGATCGGCATAGCGGCCTATCTGAGGCGCCGTCCCTGATGTTTGACGAACCGTTTGCCCATGGGCGCTCTTTGGTGCACGCCGTCGACCCCAGATTTCGTCTGGTGGCGGCGTTCGCCTGCGCCGTGTGTCTGGCCGTGGTGCGGACTCCCGGGGCGGCGTGGTTCGGCCTCGGCATGGCCGCTCTGCTCCTCGCCCTGAGCAGGCCACCGCTGCGGGCCGTATTCCGGCGGCTGGCCGTGGTCAACGTGTTCATCGTGTTCCTCTGGCTGACGGTCCCCCTGACTTCGGGCGGGGAGGCCATCGCCACATGGGGGCCGCTGGAGGTCAGCCGGGCGGGCACGCTGCTGACCCTGCTTGTGACCGTCAAGTCCAATGCCATCGTCATGACGTTCCTCGCGCTGGTGGCGACGATGGATTCCCCGACCATCGGCTACGCGCTGGAGCGGCTGCGTTTCCCTTCCAAGCTGGTCTTCCTGTTCCTGTTCACGTACCGCTACCTGCATGTCATTTCCGACGAGTGGCACAAGCTGCACATGGCGGCGCGGCTGCGCGGGTTCGTGCCCAGAACCAACATGCATACGTACCGGGCTTTCGGCAACATGCTCGGCATGGTTTTTGTGCAGAGTTTCGACCGCTCCGTGCGGGTCTATGAAGCCATGATCCTGCGCGGCTTTTCCGGCCGTTTTCAGTCCGTGACCGCTTTCCGGGCCACATCCCGCGATGCCGTGTTCGCCGTGGCGGCGTTCGCGTGCGTGGCGTTCCTTGTGGCCTTCGATCTGTATCTGGAGTTCCCCCGTGGCTGAACCTCTTTTCGCGTTGGAACATGTTTCGTTTACGTACCCCGGGGGGCGTCAGGTCTTCCGGGATATGGATTTCGCCCTGTACCCCGAACGGAAGATCGGCCTGTACGGCCCGAACGGAAGCGGCAAGACCACGTTTTTCCGGCTGATCATGGGGCTGGCGGCGCCGCAGGAGGGCCGCATCCTGTTTCATGGGCGGCCTCTGGAAACGGAAAAGGACTTTCGGGAATTGCGCTGCAAGGTGGGGCTGGTCCTTCAGCATGCCGAGGATCAGCTTTTTTGCCCCACCGTTTTAGAGGATGTGGCCTTCGGCCCGTTGAATCAGGGCTGTTCGCAGGATGAGGCCCGGGAGCGCGCGACGGCCACGCTGGAGCGGCTGGGGCTGTCCGGGTTCGAGAACCGGCTGACGCACCGCCTGTCCGGCGGGGAGAAGAAGCTTGTGTCGCTGGCCACGGTCCTCGTGATGGAACCGGAGGCGCTTTTGCTCGACGAGCCCACCAACGGGCTGGACCCCGAGGCGCGGCAACGGATCATCGGCGTCTTGAAAACCATCCCCACGGCCCGTATCATCATTTCCCACGACTGGGACTTCTTGGCCGAAACCTCTTCCGAATACCTGACGGTTGAGGGGCGGCATTTCACGGACGCCGCGCCGTCGCACGCGCATGCCCATATGCATGTGCATCCTCTCGGCAACAAGCCGCACGAACACTAGACCGTGCCGTCAAAAGACTGGTTCATATATTGATGGTATTGATATGGCTACAAATGGCGCGAATGATGTTTATATAATAAAATCAATATATTGAAAAAATACGACGACACCCTCTGGAGCGGATTGCCTTTGAACGTTACCCGTTTCAAAGGCGGCATTCTGGTGAAACACGTCGTTTTCGCCAGAATCCACGCCAGTTCGCGGCGCGCCACACCTGCGTGTGGCGAGGGCGATTTCGTTTAAAATGGCTCTAAGAAGCCCCTTCGGAAATCCGTGTCGCGCGTAAGGCGGCATGAAAACGGGGGAAAGCATGTGGAACTGGTTTTCGCCGAAAGGCATCGTCTTCGGAGAGGGGAAAGCCGCTTCGGCGGGCCTGTTCGCCAAACAATGGGGGAGGGGACGGGCGCTCGTGATCACGGGGCCGTTCCTGCGGCGTTCCGGCGTCGTGGAGCCCGTGCTCCGGTCCCTGCGCGAGGCTGGGCTGCTCGGCGCGGTCTATTCGGATATCCCGTCCGAGCCGACCGACCGGCATGTCGCCGAAGCGCTTGACCTGTTCAGGCGGGAGCGGTGCGGTGCCATCGTGGCCTGCGGTGGCGGCGGGCCCATCGACGTGGCCAAGGCCGTGAGCCTGCTCGACGCCAACGGGGGGGCCGTCCGGGAGTACGCGGGCGTGGGCAAGGTGCCGAATCCCGGCGTGCCGATCATCGCCATCCCGACGACGGCAGGTTCCGGAAGCGAGGTTTCGGGCACCACGATCATCACCGAGGAAGCCGCCCACGAGAAACTGCTCGTCATTTCCATGTATCTCGTCCCGGAAATCGCCATTCTCGATCCGCTGCTGACCTACGGCATGCCCCCGGCGCTGACGGCGGCCACGGGCGTAGACGCCCTGACGCATGCCATCGAATCCTGCGTCTCCCGCAAGGCCACGGAACTGACCGTCGGCTTTTCCTTGCGGGCTGCGGGGCGGCTTGCCCGGTTTCTGCCTGTGGCGTTCGCCAAGCCGGATGATGCCGTTGCCCGCCGCGAATGCCTGCTCGGCTCGCTTGAGGCGGGAATCGCCTTCACCAACAGTTCCGTGGCGCTGGTGCACGGCATGGCCCGCCCGCTTGGGGCGAAGTTCGGCATACCGCACGGCGTGAGCAATGCCGTATTGCTGGAAACGGTCATGGGCTTTTCGCTTTCCGGCGCGCCGGAACGGTACGCGCGTCTGGCGGAAGCGATGGGCGCGGCCCCGGCGGAAACGGATCTGGAAACGGCGCAGGCCGGGCTCGGCATCGTGAGCCGTCTGGTACGGGAATTGCGCATCCCCCGGCTGCGGGATCTGCTTTCCCGCGAGGTGCTGGACGCGCGGCTCGGCGTGATGGTGCGGGAAGCCGTCGCCAGCGGTAGCCCCGCCAGCAATCCGCGCCCGGCATCGCCCGAAGAGATTGCTGCATTGTACGGGGAGGCTTTTTAGGAAGGCGTTTTTCCGGGAACTGCCCGGCCCGGCAAAGGAATACCTCCCTCGCATCTTCAAAACGGCTTCCTTGGCGGCGTTGCCTCAAGGAAGCCGTTTTTCTTCAGGTAAGGCACCGTCACTGAATGGTGCCGGGGAACGCTGTGAAAGGGGTTTGATAGGCGCGAAAGTCTTTGAAGAGAAGGGGGGCGCGGGCCGCGCCGACAGGTTTGGGGAAGAGAAACGTGGGGGGATCCCTTCTTCAGAAAGTTTCTCCCCCTCCCCAAGTCCCTTCAAAACAAGTCTACCCTACCAGCGCGGCGTATTCGGCGGCGGTGATGCGTCCGCCTTCGTTCGGGTCGTCGGGCTTCACGCGGACGAGCCAGCCGTTTTCATAGGGGCTGTCGTTGAGCAGTTCGGGCGCGTCCGCCAGCGCGTCGTTGATGGCGACGATTTCGCCGGAAACCGGGATGATCGCATCGGAGGTGATCTTCACGGATTCGATGGAGGCGCAGGAAACGCCCTGCTTGAAGTGGTCGCCCACGGCGGGGAGGTCGATGAAGATGACGCCGCCGAGCTGATCCTGCGCGTAGTCCGTAATGCCGACAAGCATGGTCCCGTCGGGTTCCGCTTTGGCCCAGAGGTGTTCGGAGTGGTAGGAGCGGTCGTCGGGATAGGTAAGGCTCATGATGCGATCTCCTTGAGGTTGAGCAATGTTACGATTCGGTCACTGATACGCGGGGCGCGCGGATGGCGGCGGGGACGATTTCGTCCAGCGTGGGGTGCCCGATCATGACTTCATGCAGCTTTTCTGGCGTATACCCGCCGACCATGAGCAGCTGCGCCACGGTGACGAGGTGGGAGACGCCGTGGCCGATGGCCGCGATGCCCGCAATGGCGTCGCCGTCCCATACGACCTTCACGAACCCGCCGGAAGCCCCGGCGGCCTGCGCGATGGGGTTCAGGGTCAGGGGCACCTGCGACACGGCGACGGCCTTGCCTTCGGCGAGCAGGGCCTTGGCGGTCTGCCCGACGCGCATGATCTCGGTGCTGCCGTAGATGCAGGAGGGAACCGGGCCGGGTACGTATTCGCCTTTTTCGTGTCCGAGGATGCGCCGGGCGACATAGGCGCCCTGATGGTCGGCGGCATGGGCCAGCAGCGTAAGGCCGTTTACGTCGCCGATGGCATAGACGCCTTCGGCGGCTTCAAGGCATCCGTTCACGTCGACGAAGCCGCGGCGCTTCAGCGCGCATCCCGCCTTTTCGCAATCGAGCCCGGCGGTATTCGGGGTGCGGCCCACGGCGACCAGCGCCTTGGAAGCGGTCAGCACGCGGCCGTCGCCGAGGGTCAGCTCGGCCTGCCCGCCCTTCGTAACCAACGATTTCGCCATGACGCCCGTGATGCAGGTACGGCCCGCCTTGCTCTGGACGCGATCCATTTCCTTGGCGATGTCGGCGTCTTCTGTAGGGGCGATGTGCGGGGCGGCTTCCACGATGGTGACCTTGGAGCCCATCATGCCGAAGAAGTCGCCAAGCTCAAGGCCGATGGCGCCCGCGCCCACAATGATGAGGCTTTCCGGGACATCGGGGAGGTTGAGGACGCCGGTGCTGTCGAGCACCGCGTCGCCGTCGGGGGCGAGGCCGGGGAAGGAGGCGCTCGACGAGCCGCAGGAAAGGATGATGTTGCCGGACGTCAACGTTTCTTCGCCGGATTCGGAACGGACGATGACCTGCCCCTTACCCGCGCATACGCCGCGCCCTTCATACAGCGTGATGCCCGCCGCGGCGAGGGCCTTGGCGAGGGTTTGGCTGGAACCTTTGAGGAAGCGCCCCACGCGGGTTTGCAGCGCCTTGTAGTCGATGTCGATGGAGCCCTTCATCGTGCGCAGGCGTTCCTGAGCCTTGAGGAGGCCGAGGGGGGCCGTCGCGCCGAGGAGCATCTTGGTGGGGATGCAGCCGCAGTTCAGGCAGGTGCCGCCCCAGTGTTTGTCTTCGATGATGGCGACCTTTTTGCCTCCGGCGGCCAGTTCCTTCGCCGCCGTGGTGCCGCCGGGGCCTCCGCCGATGATGATTACGTCGTAGTGCATGGGTTGCCTCGCTTTGCGTCTGACGGAGAAAGGGTGCGGCGGGGCCGCCCCGTTTTGCCGATACCCGTGCGGGGAGCCGTTTAGGCGTATCCCGTGACGCGGCTTTCGGCCGTCTTTCCCCGGCCCCGCCCCGCCGCATCGTGCCATAAGCGGGGAAGGGGCTGCCGGATGGGATTTGTCTTTCTTTTCCGCATACAAGCTCATCCACGCGCGGTTTGCGCCGCTTGCGGATTTCCGCCGCGCAACCCTCCCGCCAAACAAACGTTTTGGGAGGGGTGCGCCCCGGAGCGGTTGAGGGGGGCCCTTTCGTCTGCCCCGGCTTTTATTTCGCGATGTCGGCCTTGAACAGGAATTCGCGGGAAGCGGAACGGTACTTGAGCATGACGGGATCGGCCACGGGGTCGAGGCCCTGCATGCCCTGCGGCATTTCGGGGGTCACGGCGGCGATGGCGTAGGGAAGCTGATGATCGCCGCAGGCTTCAAAGACCATGCGGGCCGTTTCTCCGGCTTCGTCGCGGCTGGGCCAGCGGGCTCCGTCAGTGCCGGGGATCGGGGTGGCGAGGAAACGGATCTCGTGGTCGGGGAACGCCTTCACCAGTTCGATGGTCTTGGCGAGTTCCTCCTTGGTGGGCGCTGCGCCGTAGAGGGCCTCATAGACGGACGCGGGGCCGGGGATGTTGAGCTGCACCTTGGCCAGCACGCTGAGCCCGATGAGGCGTTCGAGCAGGGCGGGGTTGCGTCCGTCCGTCTGCATGCAGACCGTGAGGCCGCCCTTGGCGAGCTGACGCACCAGTTCGGCGAAGTGATCCTCTTCCGCCGCCGGGCACTGGGAAAGGTAGAGGCCGGAAATCCAGCCGTGCAGCAGGTCGCTGCGCGTGACCGCGCCTTCAAGGGCGTGGCCGGACAGCAGGTAGGCGATGACTTCGCCGGAGCCCTGTTTGATGACCGTGCCGTCGTCGAACAGCGGGAATTCCACGCCTTCGGGGTTGCGGTAAATGGCTTTGCGGTTGGCGCGGTAGAAGGTGTTGAACGTCTGGGCATCAGCCTTGAAGTCCACGGTTCCGTAAGCAATCTGACGTTCGGCGAGAAAACCTTTGACGATCTTGCACCGCAGGCAGTCGGGTGCGGTATACAGGGTGATGCTCATCTGTGCGCTCCTGTGATGCCGGAAAGCCCGGCAGAAAGGGTTGCTTTGCAAACGGCGGGCTGGCCGCCGGGTATGGACAAGGAAGAGGCAGAATGCGCCGGAACGGGAGTCCTCCGCATTTCTGCCTCTACCTATACCCGGATGGGGGGCATAAAATTGTTACCGTTGTTACTTTTTTCGCAAAAAGTTCAAAAAAGTTCGCTCTGGAGAAGGGAATCAACCCCATTCCGCCTCTTCTTGCTCTTCCAGCAGTTTTTCGAGCGGTTCAAGGCCGCTCAATTCGATTTCATGGCGGGAGAAACGTACCAAAATGCCCAGTTCGCGCAGCTGTTGCAGGCAGCGGAACAGGGAAACGCGGTGGATGTCCAGCACCGAAGCCAGTTCGAGCTGGGTCATGTCCAGCGGAAAAACGTTGATGTTGTTGTGGCAGCGGGAAAGCTGGCGCAAAAAGCGGCAGACGCGGGCCAGCGGCGTGCCGTGCTTGATCAGGAAGCTCACGCTGAACATGTTGGAAAACTTGGTGGCCGTGCCCCGGAGCATGTTCAGGACGAGGTGGGGGTAGCGGCGGGCGAAGTCGGCGTCGTGGAGCAGCGAGCCGGGGAAACGGTACGCCTCGGTCTTTTCCAGTACCCGGAAGGAGGCCATTGTGGCGTTATCCCCGGTGATGACGCCCGTTTCATTGAATATGCAGCCCTTGCCGAAGAACATGACGACGTGGTCTTCGCCGCACGCGTTGGTGTAGGTGAGCCGCACGCGTCCTTTATCTATAAAGTAGAAGCAATCGGTGGTGGCTTGATGATTGTAGTGGGAGCGCGGAAAAACGAGATGTGTCCCCATGTGCAGAATTTCCCGCCAAGGCTCATGCAGACCGCTATGGGAAATGATGGCAATGTTCTGTTGCGGCATTTGGATTTCTGCGGTCATGGAACCCCCTCTTTCTCAATGATGGATAGGCGGAAATGTTCTTATGCTTTTTATGTGAATTGTTGCACAGGTTACATTTCCGTTTTCTCATCCATCATAAGGTGCTTTCACGGATAAAGGAACCCTCTCTAAGAGCCCATAGACTCAAGGCGGCAATCGTTCAAGCCTGTTGGCGGAAGGGCCTACTTTACCATATCTCTTGCGTTTCATTCCATTTTGTCTTGCCTGAGGCGTATGAACCGGCGTCCGGGCGCAATCCATTATAGGAAAGGAGCCTCCGATGAGCGCGACGATTTTCCCCACTGGCGTGACTATCTATAATCCCGAAAAATGCTGGAGCGGCTATACGATCCTGCAGGCCGCCGAACGCGGCGCCCTGCTTATCGACATGAACGGCAATGAGGTGCGCATGTGGGAAGGCCTGCAGGGCTTCCCGAACAAGATGCTGCCCGGCGGCTACGTGATGGGGAGCCTTGGCGAGCGCAATCCCAAGTACGGCCTTCAGGACCAGACCGACCTCGTGCAGGTGGATTGGGACGGCAACATCGTATGGAAGTTCGACAAGGCCGAATACATCGAAGATCCGGGCGAGGAACCCCAGTGGATGGCCCGCCAGCACCACGACTACCAGCGCGAAGGCAATACCGTGGGGTACTACGTGCCCGGCATGGAGCCCAAGACCAACGGCGGCAACACGTTGGTCCTCGCCCACAAGAACGTGCACGTGCCCGCCATTTCCGACAAGATGCTGCTCGACGACGTGATTTATGAAGTGGATTGGGACGGCGACATCGTATGGGAATGGAAGGTGTCCGATCACTTCGAGGAACTGGGCTTTGACGCCATCGCCCGCAACCTCATGTACCGCGACCCCAACTACTACACCGGGTTCGGCAACAGCCACGTCGCGGGCGACTGGGTGCACACCAACTCCATGTCCGTGCTCGGCCCGAACAAGTGGTACGACGCCGGGGACAAGCGTTTCCACCCCGACAACATCATCATCGACTGCCGCGACGCCAACATCATCCTGATCATCGAGAAGGCCACCGGCGACATCGTGTGGAAGATCGGCCCGTACTTCGATCAGACCCCCGAGCTGCGCAAGCTCGGCTGGATCATCGGTCAGCACCACTGCCACATGATCCCGCGCGGCCTGCCCGGCGAAGGCAACATCCTTATTTACGACAACGGCGGCTGGGCCGGCTATTACGCGCCGAACCCCGGTTCCCCCACCGGCATCCGCGGCGCCCTGCGCGACTACTCCCGCGTGCTGGAAATCGACCCCACCACGCTGGAAATCGTGTGGCAGATGACGCCGAAGGAAGCGGGGTATCTGATGCCGCTCGACGCCAACCGTTTCTACAGCCCGTTCATCAGCGGCGCACAGCGTCTGCCCAACGGCAACACCATGATCACCGAGGGCTCGCATGGCCGCGTCTTCGAAGTGACCCCCGAGCACGAACTGGTTTGGGAATACGTGTGCCCCTACTGGGGGACGGCGCTGCCGCTGAACATGGTGTACCGCTCCTACCGCCTGCCCTACGATTGGGTCCCGCAGCTTGAAAAGCCGGTCGAAACGCCCATCGTGCGCCTCGACAATGCCACCTTCCGCGTCCCCGGCGCCGCCGGGCCGGGCGTGAAGAGCACCGTGAAGATCAAGGAAGCCAAGGGCTACTTCGGCCTGTCCGCCATGTGCGTGGCCGCCGACATCGAAGAATAAGCGCATCATAAGGCTGGTTGAAGGCGGTTCTGGTTGAAAAGTGTTTTTCCAATCCGAACCGCCTTTTTGGTATGCCCCCGTCTGCGGCGGGGGAGATCTTTCCGTCCGTTGGGGGACGGAGCCCTGCTATTTGAGGAAGCGAGGGGATTTCATGAAGAGGCTGTGCTCACTCTGTTTGACGTTGGGGATGCTCTGCGGGGCGGCGGCGACCGCCGGGGCCGTCGACATCAAGGCCAAAGGCACGTGGGAATTTCTAGCCGAATGGAGCAACGTCGCTCCGTTGAACGGGCCGAACGACCGGTTCGCCGCCTTGCAGCGTTTGCGCACGCAGGTGGAAATCATCTCTTCGAGCGCCCTCAAGGGCGTCGTGTTCTTCGAAGTCGGCGACACCAACTGGGGCAGGGCTTCCGAGGGGGGAGCGCTGGGCACGGACGCCAAGAACATCGAGGTCCGTTATTCCTACGTCGACTGGCAGGTCCCGGACACGGATCTGCGCGTCCGCATGGGCCTTCAGCCGATTATCCTTCCCGGATTCGTGGCTTCCGGGTTCAGCCCGGTGTTCGGGCATGACGTGGCGGGCATCACGCTGTCGCAGACGTGGTCCGAACAGGTCGGGACGACGCTCTTCTGGGCCCGGCCCTTCAACGGCAACTTCGGCGGCTGGAATGAGAACGGCAGCCCGGCCAACGGCGCGCCCCGGGATACCCCCGGCGACGCCATGGATCTGCTCAGCCTGGTCGTCCCCATCAAGACGGACGCGGTGAAGGTGTCGCCTTGGGGCATGTTCGGCTTCATGGGCACCAAGAGCCTCATGGGGAATATCCGCGGCAACGACCCGGCGGCGTGGGCCCCCCGGGCCGGGCTGTATCCCATTCTCGGCAGCGGTTACACGTTTGAGACGTTCCCCTTCCGCCGGAATACGGAAACCCACGAAAACGCATGGTGGCTCGGCATCACCGCTGAAACGAATTTTTTCTCCCCGCTCACCATTGCCGGGGATTTTGCTTACGGCAGCGTGAAGATGGGCGAAATCCCGGACTATGAAGGCTTTGCGGACGGCCCCGGCACGTTCAAGCTGGACCGTGCCGGTTGGTATGCCGCGATGCGGATGGACTACGCGCTTGACTGGGCCACTCCCGGCTTCATCGCATGGTACGGCAGCGGCGACGACGGCAATCCGTACAACGGCTCCGAACGCCTGCCGCAGTACAATACGCCGTGGGCTGTGAGCGCGCTCGGCTTTGGCGGCGGCTGGACCGACATCGCGACGTGGAAGGTGCTGGGGCACAATCCCGGTGGCCTTTGGGGCGTTGTGCTGCACCTCAAGGACATTTCGTTCGTGGAAGACCTGAAACATACCCTGCGCGCCGGATACTACCACGGCACCAACAACTCCGCGATGCCTAAGGCCGCGATCATGACCTCGTATCCTTCCCGCATCGACGGCCCGTTCGCCTATCTCACCACGTCCGACGACGCGTGGGAATTGAACGCGGACACCCGCTACAAGATCTACAAGAATCTGGAACTCGCCGTTGAGGCCGCCTATGTCCGCCTGAATCTGGACGAGGGGACGTGGGGCAGGAAGATCGTCAATGACGTGGACAAGGATTCCTACCGTGTGAGCATCGGGGTAAAGTATTCGTTCTAGTCTGTTCCGTTTATGGGGAAAAGGCCGGTGGGGGACTGCCGGCCTTTTTTTGTTGGGGCATCGGATTCGATAAAAGGCAATGCGCTAAGTGCGGTTGCCGAAGCACTCCGAGCAGAAAGTGTGCTCCTGCGATACGGCGATGCGCCTGACCAACTCCTCGGCCAGCATACGCGACGGCAACCGCCTGAGCGCTTCTTCATCGGCGCTGCGTCCCGCCGCTTCGCCGGCTGTTTCATAGCGTTCCGGCTCGGGCCGCAGCGTCATAAGGCATGGCCCCTTGCCCGTGAGTATCCACTCCGGATGCACATTTTTTACGCGCATCAAAATGACCAGCCAGCTGGAGGGCATCTTCCCGCGCCGGACGGCAGTGGAAAACGCCGACTGCGAGACGCCGAAAAAGTCGGCCAGATCGGTAGCCGTGCGTCTACCCGTGATAGCCCGATAGGTCCAAGTTACCCATTCGACACGTCAGAGGTGTTACCTCCTCTTTCATTGTATACCCCGAGCGCGATTTCTCTAATTAGAGGTTATTTCAAAACATTCCTGAGTAAGATCACGACGCAAATCAGCTGAATGAAACTAAGATGCATCATATAGATACGTTTAAAGCGAGTCGCGAGATAACGAAAGTTTTTCAGTCCGACGAAAGAACGTTCCACTCTCTATTGATTCATGGATAGGCTTCTGTGAAAAGACGGGGGGCCGCCCCGTCTTTTTGAGATTTTCTTCCGTACCATGATTGTCGTATTCTCCCCATGGACAGATACTGACGAACCGTTCGATTATCATACTTTTTCTCCTCCAAGCCCACCTAGAGAGCGGGGTAGGCAGCCTATTTAAATACCTTCCACGGCTGCACAGGTCTAAGTAACGTCGTGTCATCGCCATCAGAAAGCAATACCGCCAGCGGCAACTCCTTTTCATCCATGACGGTATGGCGCTTACTCGTTGGGCGCCCACAGATTCTACTGATCTCCCCTCCTTTTTATTCTCGAACAAGTGGGTCCCCCAATGCACGTTTTACAATCCCAAATATCCTCCTGAAATCGAGCTCGGATATGCGAGGAAGGGAAAATTCTAGCGTCCTTTTTCTGAGTCTCCGCCTGCCGTGGCATAACAGTACTCTTGGGGCAGGTCGGCCTATCTACACTTGCAGTCGAACAAAAGAATTGTCTTCAGTGTCTACATGCAGTCAGTAAGTAAACACTCCTTTCTATTCAGATTTGAAAGATAAGGCTGGATTTTTAAATACCCCTATTTTGAATATAAAGAATATATTATAATGAATAAATATGATATCATGTTTAAATGCTTTTCTTTGGTAGGTGAAAAGATTATATAAGTATATTTTTGCCTGCTAAAAATAATAATGAATTAAATGTCGTATAAATATATTATTATAAATTATAATCTTTTCGATGGATAGTTATTGTATCTATAATGGTAAAATATATTTTAATAATAGTAAAGTA
>USCL01000011.1 GCA_900553145.1 uncultured Desulfovibrio sp. | reverse complement strand
TGTCGAGCGTGGCGCTGAAGCGGCCCATGAGGGCGAGCTTGCCCAGGCCGAGGGCAAGCCCCTTGGCTTCTCCGGCGGTGATCGTGGGGGGCAGGGGGATGGCCGCGGGATCGGTGAGCGCGTCGACGAGCACGGGGCCGGGCGTGGCGAGGGCGGTCTTGATGACGGACTCAACGTCCGCGCCCTTCTCGATGCGGAACCCCTTCATGCCGATGACTTCGGCCATGCGGGCGAAATCGGGGTTCTTCATGTCCGTCTGAAACTCGGGATACCCGGCTGTCCGCATTTCAAGATTGATGAACCCGAGCGCCCCGTTGTTGTAGACGATGACTTTGACGGGCAAATTGTACTGCACGAGGGTCAGCAGCTCGCCCATGAGCATGGTCATGCCGCCGTCGCCGCAAAGGGCGATGACCTGCCGCTCGGGGTAGAGCAGCTGTGCGCCGATGGACATGGGCAGGGCGCAGGCCATGGAGCCGTGGTTGAACGAGCCGATGATGTTCCGGCCCACCTTGGCGGTGACGTACCGGGCGGCCCAGACGTCGTTGAGTCCCGTATCCACGGTAAAGACGGCTTCGTCGGAGGCGTTGGCGTCGATGGCGGCCGTGAGATGTTCGGGATGGGGCCTGCCTTCGGAGGAGACGTGCTCGACGTAGGCGTCGAGATGTTCGCGGGATTTTTTGAGATTGGCGACGGCTCCGTCAAGATGCCTGCGGTCTTCCCGGGCTTCCACGAAGGGAAGGAGCGCGCGCAGCGTCTGGGCCACGTCCCCCACGACCCCGAGGTCGATGCGGGTCCTCCCGCCGAGGTGCTCGCCCCGGATGTCGAGCTGGGCGATGCGCGGCTTTTTGGGATACCATGCGGAATAGGGCATGTCCGTGCCGAGCAGGATGAGCAGATCGCATTGCTCCATCGCCTCGTACGCGCCGCCGAATCCGATGAGCCCGGTCATGCCCACATCGAAGGGGTTGTCCGGCTCGATCCACTGTTTGCCGCGCCAAGCGTGCCCGATGGGTGCCTTGATTTTGTCCGCGAGCGCCATGACTTCCTTGCGCGCATTGCGGCAGCCGGACCCGCAGTAGAGCGTCACTTTGCGGGCGCTGTTGATTTCGTCGGCAAGGAGCTTGACATCATGGGCGTTGGCCGCCGGAGCCGGGGGCGGCGGGATGACGCCGTGTGAGGGCTCCTCGTCCATGGGCATGGCGGCGACGTCGCCGGGCAGGGCGATCACGCTGACCCCGCGCTTGCTCACGGCGGTCTGCATGGCCCGGCGCAGCACGTGCGGTATTTGGGAAGGCGAGGAGATGAGTTCGTTGCAGTGGCTGCATTCATTGAATAATTGATCGGGGTGCGTTTCCTGAAAATAGCGCGTCCCGATGGTGGAGCCGGGTATGTGCGAGGCGATGGCTATGACCGGGGCATAGCTCCGGTTGGCGTCGTACAGGCCGTTGATGAGATGGACGTGTCCGGGGCCGCTGGTGCCCGCGCAGGCCGCGAGTTTTTCGGAAAGCTGGGCTTCGGCCCCGGCGGCGAAGGCGGCCGTTTCTTCATGCCGCACATGGATGAACCGGATGCGCCCGTCGCGGCGGAGCGCATCGGACACGGGATTGAGGCTGTCGCCCACCAGCCCGTACAGCCGCGTGACACCCGCTCCGGCCAGTTCGTCCACAAGTACTTCCGCTACGGTTCGCTTCGACATGGGATGCCTCCAGAAAAAGGTTTCGGCTTCCGGGCGGAAACCTGACCAAAATGCTAAGGGAAATCCACGTGGAAGCCATGATTACCCACGAGTGTGAGAATTGTGCATGCCCCGCGTGATCCGGGGATGGTTTTGAAGGGGGCGTGGTCCGTTGGGTCGGGTGTGGGCCGCTTTCTTGGGTTGATCCGGTTGCCGCTGTTTATAAGATCCGCAGGCATGAGGGCAGGGAAGCCGCAGTGCCGGAAGCGGCGGGGAGCCGTCTGTTAAACCGGAGCGGGGCGGCGGTTGGAGGGAGGTGCCCCGCCGCGGGCCGTTTGCCGGGAGGGGACGCGCGGGCCCGTTCGGGGAGGATCTGGGTTTTGAGGAAGGGCGTTGGAGCGGCCTCGCATGCTTTTGGGGGCATGCGGACCGCTTCGGGAGTACGGAAGGAGGGGCAGGGAACGGGGGAACCGGCCCGGCAGGGTTTTTCCCGGACGTCAGATTTTGTTGGGGCCTTTTGTCCCGGGGAAAAGGTGCGGGCGTTTTTTCCAGACATAGTCGATATGCTGGTGCATGGCGCGGCGCGCTTTGGAAGGGGAACCGGATTTGATGGCTTCCAGCACCTTCCAGTGTTCAAGGCGGTCTTCGTCCGGAAGGATGATGAAGTTGAGTTCGCGCTGCTTTTTGAACTGCTCCTGAAATTCCGTCAGCATGTGGATGAGGATGGGATTCTTGGAAAGGAGCGTGACGCCGTTGTGGAACCGGGTGTGGATTTCCTTCAGGGAAAGGCCCTCCTGCTGCAGGATGCGTTCGAGTTCGGCGATTTCTTCGGGGGTGGCCCGTTCGGTGGCCCAATAAGCGGCTTGCCCCTCAAGGAGTTTCCGCATTTCGAGGATATGGGCGTAATCCGTGCTGCTGAGCAGATCCACGACGGGGGAAGGGGTTTCGGAAGGGACGTCCGTGACGAAGGTTCCGACGCCGGAACGCGATTCCACGACGCCGGAATAGGCCAGCGCTTTCAGGACTTCACGGATGCACGTGCGGCTGACCTGAAACATATCGGCCAGCGCGAGTTCCCCCGGCAGCTTGCTGCCGGGTTTCCACTGCCCGCTTTGGATGGCGGCCGTGATTTGCTGCATGACCTCGCTGTGGAGGTTGACTCTGCTTATGGGCTTGAAGGGATTGGTCACAGGGACTCCTGAAAGCGTGTGCGATTATCGTCTTTCGTTTATGCACTGTATGATGATCATGCTCGTGAGTAACGCCCCGAGCGCGGCAATGCAATACCCGGGGGCGATTCCGAGCGGTTCCAGAAAGGCGGCGACGATGGTGATGAAGCAGGACGTGCCGAAGAACCCCGCGAGCAGCCCTCGGATGGTCAGCACGGCGGCGCGCGCCCCGAAGGAAAGGTGCGCGAAGGGGGTCAGGATGGAGCTGATGATCGGGAAGGTGAGCAGGATGCCGCTCCATTGTTCGCCTACGGCGCCCGCGAGTTCGGTCAGGATGAGGACGCTGAGGCCCCCGCAGAACATCTGCACCGGGAGCCGCCACGGGGGCTGGGCCTTTCGCATGTCGGCAGTGCCGGGGAGATCGGGAAGGAGCCGCAGGCAGGCTGCCGGGACAGCCACGCTGAGGCAGGCCGCCACGGGCAGGCTGTAGGAGATCCGCGTAAGGAGGAAGGCGCAGAGGAGGAAAGCGAGCAGGGCGAGGGCGAGCGACGCTTTCCAGCCGAACCGCCGGGCGCTGTGGGCGTAGGCGAGGCAGTAGCAGCAGGAGGCCACGGCCCCGAGTAGTGACGAGGCGGCCGCCGATGCCGCAAAGGCGGTCCCGTACTGGACGGCGATGAAGAGGGACGCCGGGCCGGAGATGAAGGGAAGCCCTGCCAGCCCGCCCCCGACGACGGGTCCCCAGCGCCGGGCGGTCAACGTGGAGGCCCAGATGAGCGCGGGCGTAGTGAAAAGTTTGATGAGGAGGAAGAGCATCCGGCAACATCCAGTAGGCTGCGACGGGTCGCCCGTCAGGTTGGAGAAGAGGGGTGGGCCCCTCAAAATGTAGGACAGCATACAAGTTGCCCGTCCCATTGTCCAATGGATTTCCCGCCGGGAGCCGTGTTCGGCGGCGTCAGCGAAGCGCACAAAAGCAATAACCGCGCCTTGTTCGATCAGGAAAAGCCGAACCGTCCAGAAAGCTCTCCTTGGTACGGAAACGGATTAGGGGGCTCTCTGCCGATACGGTTCCGGATCGCCGTGGCTGGCCCGTACGTTTCCTCTTTTGGTGTGATTGTTCATTATAATCATCTGTCATCTAAAAGAAAAAAAGAGAGTCCGCACCTTTTTTCCATGCCGGGGCATGATCCTTGCTGACAAGAAAATGTTTTTCCTGTAAGCTGTCAGACAGCATACGCCTATCAGGAACGTTTTCACCGGGACAAGGAGAAGAGATCGTGGAAGTGCCCAAGAGACCCAAGCCTTTCTCCGTACTGGATAAGGTGCTTGACTGGATCAATGTCTTCAGCCTGTTGAGCGTGGCCGTGCTCATGTTCGTTCAGGTCATCCTGCGGTATGTGTTGAAGATGCCCCTCATGGGCATTGAGGAGCTGTGCTATTTCCCGACGGTGCGGCTGTACCTGTTCGCCGCCGTCAAGGCTTCGTCCGAGCGGAGCCAACTTGTGGCATGAAAACATCCCCACGTACGTGAGAAAATTCTGAGTGATTATTCACTTTTTCACTGATACCTCAAAACAATATTGAAGCGTCATCTTTTTCAGATACAAGTTGCAGCCCTGACAATTCGATAAGCTGGCGCTTTGGTTCCCCCATGCCGTAGAGCTTATACCCCGGTGGGTCCGGCATCCGTTGAAAGACCATGAGGCCACTCTGTTCAGGACATTTTTCGAGTAAATAGTTGATCACATGTCGCGCAACGGAATCTTTAATGCCTGAAACGAAGACGTTAGGCCGAGGTTCCACAAACCAGAGTTTCATGCGCTCGCGTACGGCGGGAGGCAAATCATTTGCGATAACTACGAGCATATTTCCCTCCTATCAGGCTCTCGATATTCTCAGTGACTTTTTCCAGCAGTTTCATTTCGATGACTGTTTGCGGAACGCTTCGGATATCCCTTCTTCTCTCCGCCGAGGCCAACCCCCATCTGTTCCACCAGCAACAACGCGCGGGAGGCGTCGGACATGATCGGTTCCAGTTGCAGGTGCGTGAGCAGTGTGGTGTTGCGCTGAGGCGACCTGCGCCAAGGCTGTCCCGTAGGGCTTGAGTTCAGCCTTGGCGCAGGTGGGCATCTGAAGAAACGGTTTGTCGCCGTAAAGCCAGAAGGCATCACGCCACCGTTCAAGATAGGCGACACACTGTTTGCCAAGGCCATTCGGCCCCATTACGGCCCATTCTTGCGTATCCTGCGGCGTGGCCGCTGCCTGGGCGATGGCGATGAGTAGTTTCAGCACCGCAATTTTCTGCACGGCCGTTCCGCCTAGGGCCCGGCACTCCCTGCCGCCGGACACGCGCAGGAGCCCCGCCTTGCCCATGTCGGCGATGGGAATCCGTGCCTCGTCGAGTAGGTTGTATCTGTTTTCCGTCACATTCCCCCCTCTTTTCAGCAAGACGTTGTTTGTTCGTAGCCCCATTCTAGGGTGTAACTCCCGCCGAAATCGTTTCCAAACCCGTCTTCAAGCGTGCCGTCGGCCCTGAGTACGGCGATGTACAGGGGAGGCCGCCCTCCATCCTTCGGCGCCACATACAATTAGGGCGACAGTCTGTTCAAAAGGTCGGCGGATGGCCTGTGGGCATTTTCCAACCAATTTTCCGGCACGCGGACGATTTGCCATCAACCGGGAAGCAATCCGGGCCTGTTCCCTCCATTCTGGAGATCGCGCCGGGAACGCCATTTCCGAGTCGTCGGCAAGCAGGCACTGTCCCCCATTCATGCCTCGGCTGCGGAGAAGCAGCACATCGGCTTCGGGCCGCTGTATCGCCCGGGTTGTAACCGTCTCTTCCGAAACGGTGTTGCCCCATTGGGCCGTGCTGTCATAGGCATGATTCCGCAACGTTCGCTTGTCCTCCTCCAGCTGCCGCAGCGCAAGCGCCAAGGGCGAGCCCGTCTCGTCCCTGTCCGCATAGGTGGCCTCAAGCACTGGCCGGATGTCGTCCGGCAATCGAACGCTGCGGCGTGCCCGCCCTGGACTTGTGTGTGTTACCTGAGCCATTCCGCCAGCCATGCCGGGGCCGTCACCAGCATGGGGCGCGGGCACGGCATGAGAAACGATTCCCCGGTTCGCCCCCACCCGACAGACTTCCCGTTTCTTCAGCGTCTTTGCGTGGGACTTGCCAACCCGCGCGAGGTGGCCCGTCAAAGACATTGTTGCCCCGTGACTGTGGAGAGGTCCGGAACTGACGCTGTGCCCTGGATGGCATGACAGGAACGTTTTGGACGATTGAATGGAGCCCCCGACCGTGAGGAAGGGGGCTTTCATTTAAATGAGAAGATAAAATCAATTATACCATTCTTCGTATAATCGGATACACGATTTGGTCAAAAATGAAGTAAGGGCAGTCGGATCAACCTGGTGTCTGCGCTCTCACTGTTTACGGTATGAACGGGACGATCCGTTCCGTTCATGTCTTCTTCTTCTTCTTCTTCTTCTTCTTCTTCTTCTTCTTCTCTTATAGCGTATTCTACGCTGCTTACCATATATTTTCTTAGTATAACAGCTAGATATCATTAGGATGGCAGAGTGCTTCGCGTCTTTTAAATCGCTTGGCGTCTTGACAGGAGAGTGCGGCCTGATCCACTTTTATTTTTATAACATATTATAAATAAAGGTATTTTGATAGACAACCAAATATTGGCGAGCTGTACGGTCTCAGGCAATCCGCAGTGTGTCGGCATTTTAGCTCCTGTGGAAGGTTTGTACACAAAAATGCATGGATAAGCATTTTTTGTGCATTTTTTGTAACATCAAAAAGATTTTTTGATGAGGAGAAGATGATGTCCTGATAAATATAATGAAGCGAAATGTATTTATTTTTATTTTGAATCAAAGAGATGAAAAACATTTTCTTCTGCGTTGACAGAAAAGGCACCATTTCCCATACACTCAAAACAAAGAGGGAACCATGTCTTTTGGAAAGCGGCTTAAATCTCTTTTGGCAAAAAAGCGTCAATCCCAAATGGATTTCGCTTTGCGTCTGGGTATAACCCGCTCCCGGCTCTGCAACTATATCAATGACAGAAGCGAGCCGGACTATGCGACGCTCTGCACCATAGCTGAAGCGTTGCAGGTGAGCGTGGACTATCTCCTTGGTCGCAATGTCATGCAGGATTCCGATTTTCAGGGAAGCAGGATCTTCTCGGACTTTACGATGGGACGGGAAAAACCAGCCTCCGACGAGATGACGGTCTGGATCCCTTTGTACCTTTCCCGTTCCGAAACGATGGAGGAACCTCCGGTGCCTTCCGGGTGGCTGCGCGAAACGAGTTCATTCGTTCAGACCGGGGAATTCCGCCAACCCTACGCCATTATCGTCAGTGACGACAGCATGGCCCCGGAAATCATGCCCGGTGACATTGCCTATATTCAGCCGTGCTTCATCTATCATCCGTTCATGGAACAGAATCTGGGCAGGGATCTGTTCGGGGTGCGCCTCAATGCCCGGGATGCCGTGGGCACATCCCTGAAGCGGTGTTGCGTCCAGAACAATCTGCTCATCTTTTATTCGAACAACGTGAAATACTCCCCGATCATTCTGGACATGAACAAAATCCTTTTTGTCCCGCTGATCGGCAAGGTTGTTTCCATCTGGAGGAACTATCTGGACAGCGACATGCTGGAGCGCATTCGGGAGGCCGACGATGATTGATGTCATTCCCCTATCCGCATGCCATACGGAACAGTACGGCACCATCAGCGTGACGAGCCTTCTGTCCTTCAACAACTACTTCGATCCCCGCAATGCCGCGTTCGGTTCCCTGCTCGTGTTCAATGACTACCGGGTTCCCCCGGCGGCCGGGTTCAAGATGCACCCCCACCATAACTGCGAGCAGCTTTTCTTCGTCGTCGAGGGGATGCAGAAGTGTGTAGATACCCTGAACAATTCGCTTGTGCTCAAGCCTGTGACCGTGCAGCGCGTTACGGCCGGGACCGGCTATGCCCGGGAAACGGCCAACTACGGCAACTCCATGCTGCGTTTCATGAGCGTGCGTTTTCAGCCCCGCTGCCTGCACACCCATCCCTATCACGAAATGAGGACGTTTTCGCCATCGCTTATGGCGGATCACCTCCTCAATGTCGTCTCCGGCAGGGCAGAGGCGTCATCGAAAGGCATTCCGCTCCCCTTCGATGTGGATGCCGACGTCTATCTCACCTCTCTGGAACAGGTTCCGCTTGAGCATTCCGTTCCTGCTGGTTCCAAGACGTTTATCTATGTGGTCAGCGGCCGCATCCGTATGGATCGGCAAATCCTCCAACCCGGCGATCACGTGCGCGTCTCTGGGCCCGAAACGGTGTCTCTGGCCGCCGCCCCCAAGGCGTGGCTCATAGTCATAGACATGCGCTGAGCCGGGGTTCCGGCTTGGCGTCTCGTGCAGGGAACAGTTTAACCGAGGAGTAGGGTAATGTTCAGAATGTTTTGGAAATTTGTGGGCGTCGCCGTCATGGCTCTGGCCGTTTCCGCGCCGATCTCTCACGCCAAGCAGCGCCTGCTCATGGGCACGTCCACCGGAGGGGGGTCCTATTACGTTCTCGGCGGCACGTGGAGCAATGCGCTGAACGGTAAGCTCGGCGACAAGGTGGATCTCTCCATCGAAGTTACCGGCGGTCCCGAAACGAACATCATGCTCATCGAAAACAAGGAAATGGACCTCGGCATGGTGACGGCATGGCAGGCGGGGGACATGTACAATGGCAAGGGGAAGGTACCTCAGAAGTTCCAAGCCATGCGTTCCTTCATTCCGCTGTACCCCAGCTACCTTCAGATTTACGCCTTGGCGGATTCCGGCCTCAAGACCATCCATGACATCGACGGCAAGCATGTCGCCTCGTCTTCCGCCGGTTCGAGCAGTTTCCTCGCCGCCCGCGCGATCATCGAAACGCTTGGCCTGAAGCCCGCCAAGGTTAGCGGGATGCCGGCCAGCCAGCAGCTCAATACCCTGCGTGACGGCCAGACGCAGGCGTCCTTCTCCGTTATGGGCGTCCCCGCTCCCGTCATCATGGAAATGGAGGCATCCAACGAGATCAACCTGCTGACTATGACGCAGGACGACTTCGCCAAACTGCTCAAGGCGTATCCCCACTGGACGCAGGGCGTTATCCCCAAGGGAACCTACAAGGCCGCTAAGGAAGACATCCATGTCATTTCCCTGTGGAACTTCGCCGTGGCCCACAAGGATCTCCCCGAAGATCTCGTCTACGACATGACCAAGGCCACTTTCGAAGTGTTGCCTCAGCTCGCCAACGCGGTGAAGGATATGGCCAAGACGAAGCCTGAGGACATCCTGTACAGCAGCGTGCCTCTCCACAAGGGCGCCATCAAGTACTACCGCGAAATCGGGCTGGCCATTCCCGACAAGCTGATCCCCGCCGAAGCGAAGTAAGACCCTGTTTCCGCACCGGGACGGCCGCCCGCCCCGGTGCTTGCCCCAAGACTTTTTTTGGAGACAGCCATGAGCACCACGGATTTGCCCGATGACGACACTCTGGAAACGTTGAGCGAGGAGGGGTACACGTCCCGGAAGCCGACAGGAGCCCTCAAATATTTGTATTATGCCATCGGCCTCAGCATGGCCGTCTTCCACATCTGGTTTTTGGGTTACAGTTCGATGGAGCCTTGGGCGCTCTACTATTCCCACATCTGCTTCGGGGTTGTGCTGGCCTATTTTCTGTATCCGTTTTCCCGGCGCTCCGACAAGAGGATGCCCACGCTGTGCGACTGGGCCTGTATGTTGCTGGCGGCGTCGGCCTGCATCTATTTCATCCTTGAGCTGGACACCATCATCTACCGCGTCGGCGTGGCTCCCACGAACCTCGACCTGTTCTTTTCCACGATTATCGTCGTGCTGATCCTCGAGATGACCCGGCGCACCAACGGCTGGATCCTTCCCGCCATCGCGATTTTCTTCCTCGCCTACGCATTGCTCGGAAAGTATTTGCCCTACAGCCTCGGCGGGCATCGCGGCTACAGCTTCGCCCGCGTCTTCAGCTACATCACCGGGATGGACGGCATGTTGTCCACGCCGCTGGCGACGTCGGCTTCGTTCGTCTTCCTGTTCTTCCTGTTCAGCGCGTTCCTCGCCAGCACGGGCGCAGGGCAGTTTTTCATCGACATCGCCATGGCCGTTGCCGGAGGCAAGCGCGGCGGGCCGGCCAAGGTGGCCGTCATCGGCAGCGCCCTGTTCGGCACGATCTCCGGCAACTCGGCGGCCAACGTGGTGGCCTCCGGGACGTTCACCATCCCTATGATGATCAAGGTCGGCTACTCGCCGCGCTTCGCCTCCGCCGTGGAAGCCGTGGCCTCCACGGGCGGGCAGATGACGCCTCCCATCCTCGGGGCGGCGGCGTTCATCATCGCGGAACTGACGGGCACGCCGTATCTCGACGTGGCCCTCGCCACGGTTATCCCGGCGATCCTCTATTTCGTCTCGATCTTCTACATGATCGACCTCGAAGCCTATAAGGAAGGGCTGCACGGCTACGCCAAGGACGAGTTGCCCGACGCCCGCAAGGTGCTGTTGGAAAGGGGGCATCTGGTCATCCCGATCTTCGTGTTGATCTTTGTGCTCATCGGCTTGAACGCCTCGGTCATCAAGGCGGCCATCTGGGCCATCTATTCCACGATCCTCTGCACGTTCCTGCGCAAGAGCACCCGGCTTACGCCCGAGCAGTTCGTGGCGGGCTTCGCGGACGGGGCCAAGCAGGCCGTGGGCCTCATCGCCGCCTGTGCCACCGCGGGCATCATCATCGGCGTCCTGAACCTCACCGGGACGGGCCTGAAGTTCGCCAGCGGAATCATCGCGCTCTCCGGCGGCATCCTGCCCGTAGCCCTCGTCCTGACCATGGGGTCGGCATTGATCCTTGGCATGGGCCTGCCGACCGCCGCGGCCTATCTCATCTGCGCCGCCGTCATCGTGCCCGCCCTCACCGGGCTCGGGGTACCCGCCCTTACCGGGCATCTGTTCATCTTCTATTTCGCCTGCCTGTCCGCGATCACGCCGCCCGTTGCACTCGCGGCGTTCACCGCGGCCTCGCTCGGCAAGACGAAGCCGATGGGCGTGGCCCTGACCGCCGTGCGTCTCGGTATCGTGGCTTTCATCGTCCCGTTCATGTTCGTGTACGCGCCGTCGCTGCTCTGGCAGGGCAGCCTTCCCGAAATCATGGGCACGCTCGCGACCTCGCTCTGCGGGGTGTTCTTCCTCGGTTCGGCGCTTCAGGGCGCGTTCCGGGATCGAGTGCTCAACATGGGGCAGCGGGGATTGTTTCTGCTCGGTTCGCTGGCGCTCATCCAACCGGGCCTTGTTACGGATCTCATCGGCGTCGGCCTTGTGGCCTGCGCCCTCCTCTGGCAGTGGCTCGGGTCCCGTCGCGGGTAGCCCCCTTCCTCTGTTCACTCAATTGGAGAAACCATAATGGCTGACACTTCGCATTCCCTGTTGTTCCTTTCTCAGCGTGAAGTCATCGAAGCGGGCGTCTTGAATATGGAGCAGATCGTGCCGCTCATGGAAAAAGTCTACGGGCTTCACTGGCGCGGCGAAACCGTGCTTCCGAGCAAAGGGGTCATCCGCTGGGGCGGCGTGGAAACGGAATGGGAAAAGGGCCGCATCAACGCCTTACCCGGCTGGATTGGCGGCGATATCCGCACCGCGGGCATCAAGTGGATCGCCGTCTCCCCCGAAGGCGTCCGCGCGCCGGGCATGCCCAAGGTGGCCGCGCTCGTCATCATCAACGATCCCGTCACCCTCTACCCGGCGGCGGTCATGGACGGCGTGCTTCTGAGCGCCATCCGTACCGGGGCCAACATGGGGGCCGCAGCCCTGCACCTCGCCAAGAAGGATATCCGGACGATCGCCATCGTAGGCGGGGGGTTCCAAGGCCGGACGCAGCTCATGGCACTGCTTGTGGCCCGCCCGCAGGCTCAGGAAATCCGCATCTACGACGTGAATCCCGCGCAGGCCGAGGATTTCGCCCAGCATATGGAAAAGCGCACGGGCAGAAAGATCGCCGTCTGCGCCACGGTCGACGAAACCGTCAGGGGCGCGGACATCGTCGTGACCGCCACGGGAAGCAGCGAGCCCCTGTTGCTGCGGCGTCATCTGGAGCCGGGCATGCTCTACATCCACGTCGGCGGCAACGAATGCGAGTACGAGGTCATTTCCGCGGCGGACAAGCGGTATGTTGACGACTGGGAACAGATCAAGCACCGCGACGTGTCGAGCCTCGCGCACATGTTCTTCGCCGGGAAGCTCAAGGATGAAGACATCACCGCAGAGCTTGGGGCCGTGGTCGTCGGCGACCGCCCCGGCCGCGAATCGGATGACGAGATCATTTATGTGAACACCGTCGGCCTCGGCGTCCAGGATGTGGCTCTTGGTTCCCTTCTCCTTGCCAACGCGCGGGAAAAGGGTCTCGGAACCTCCGTCAAGATGTGGGACGAACCTTTTGTGCTCTAGTGTGCATGGCGCCCCTTCATTCCCTTTCAGCAGGATTCCAAGCTCATGCGTATAGAAAAAGACGCCCTTGGCGAAATGCGGTTGCCGGACGACGTGTATTACGGCATTCAGGCGCTCCGTTCCTTCTCCAATTTTGACGTGACGGACAAAACCTTCAACGACTACCCCGCCGTGGTCCGCGCACTGGCGGAAATCAAGAAAGCCTGCGCGCTGGCGAACCGGGACATCGGGGCGCTCGAAGCGAATAAGGCCGACGCTGTTGTCCGGGCTTGCGACGATATTCTTGAAGGCTGGATGGAAGGGCAGTTCCCCGTCAATATCTGGCGCGGCGGAGGCACTTCCATCAACATGAACCTCAACGAGGTCATCGCCAACCGGGCCAACGAACTGCTTACAGGGCACAAGGGATACGATCAGGTTCATCCCAATACGCACGTCAACATGTGCCAGTCCTCCAACGACGTCTACCCCACGGCGGAGAACATCGTTCTGTACCGCGAGGCGGGCCGCGCGCTGGAAGGTGTGGCTGCGCTGGAAAACGGTTTCGCCCGCAAGGCCGAGGAGTTCGGAGACGTGGTGCGTCTCGGCCGGACCTGCCTTCAGGACGGCGTGCCCATGACGCTTGGGCAGGTGTTTGCCGGATTCCACGGGGTTATCCGCCGAGGCCGGGAACGCCTTGAAAACCTGCGCGAGGATTTCCGCGTCGGCGTACTCGGCGGTACGGTCATCGGGACGGGGCTCGGCGTGTTGCCCGGCTATGTCGAGGCCGTTTATCCGCACCTGAGCGCCATTGTCGGCTTTGAAATGCACCTGCCGGACACGCGGGAAGGGAGCCCCGTCCCCGATGCGGGGCTGTTCGACGCCATGCAAAATGCCGACGGACTCCTCGCGCTGTCAGGCGCCCTCAAGGTTCTCGCCTGTGCTGCCGGAAAAATAGCCAACGATCTCCGTTTGCTGTCCTCCGGTCCCCGGTCGGGGTTCGGCGAAATCCGTCTGCCCGCTGTGGCTCCCGGTTCTTCCATCATGCCCGGCAAGATCAATCCCTTCATGTGTGACCTCGTCGTCCAGATCATGCATCAGGTGGCGGCAAACGACTGGGCGATCACCATGAACGCCTCCGTAAGTGATCTCGATCTGGCCAGCAACGCCACGGTCAGCTTCTTCGCCCTGTTGCAGTCTCTGGAAATGCTCGGAAACGGCTTTACCCTGTTCAGCGAAAAGTGTGTGGAGGGCATCGTCGCCAATGAGGCTGTGTGCCGCCGTTACGCCGAGGAATCCACATCTCTCGCCACTATCGTCAGCACGTTGTACGGCTATGAAACGGGGAGCCGAATCGCCGGGATAGCCTACAGGGAGGGTATCACCTGCAAGGAAGCGGCCCTTCGAGAGAAACTCATCCCCGTGGATGCGGCGGAGGAGCTTTTCGATGTGGAAGCGCTCGCACACCGCGCCGGGAGCGTTGCCCTGCTGAAAAAATACGGCGGAATTCGCTCCATCGGCTGACGGAGCCTCAACGATTATTTGCCACTTGAGGAGAACGTTCATGCGTAAGGAAACCGACGCACTCGGTGAAATGCTGCTGCCCGACGAAGTCTATTACGGCATCCAGACGGAGCGTAACCGCCGGTGTCTCGCCATCACTGACGATCCGCTGTCCGCCTATCCGGCATTCATCGTGGCCATCGCACAGGTAAAGAAAGCGTGCGCCATGACCAACAAGGAAATCGGCGCGCTCGATGCGGCCAAGGCGGACGCCATCATGCGGGCCTGCGATGAAATGGCGGGCGGGGCCTTCAATGCCGACTTTCCCTTGTGCATCTTCCGGGGATCGGGCACCCCTTTCAATATGACCGCCAATGAAGTGCTGGCGAACCGGGCCAACGAGATTCTTACCGGGCACAAAGGCTCTGATGAGGTTCATCCCAATACCCACGTCAACATGTGCCAGTCCTCCAACGACGTGGTGCCGACCGCCAAGGGGATCGCTATCCATAACGAAGTGGGCCGGGTCATCGCGGCGGCTGCGCATCTTGAGGCGGCTCTGGACACCAAGGCCGCGGAGTTCGCCGACGTGGTAAAAATGGGGCGTACCTGTTTGCAGGATGCCGTGCCGATCACGCTGGGGCAAGAATTTTCCGGCTATGCTGCGGGGATGCGGCGGAACCGGCTGTTGCTGGAAAGGGAGCGGACGCGCTGGTGTACCGGCGTGCTCGGTGCTACCGCCGTCGGTACGGGTATGGGATGTATGCCCGGCTTCTCGGGGCATATCTACAAGAACCTTTCCGCCGTCTGCGGGCGTGAGATCCGCCGTGACGCCAATCTGTTCGACGGCCTTCAGGCTTCCGACTCCTTTATCATCCTGCATGCGCATTTGCACGCCCTCGCCACCGTGGCGGCGAAGGCGGCCCTCGATATCCGCCTGATGGGCTCCGGCCCGCGCGCGGGATTCGGGGATATCGTCATTCCTGCGGTGCAGCCCGGTTCCTCCATCATGCCCGGCAAGATCAACCCGGTCATGACGGAAGTGATGATTCTGGCCTGCCACCGCGTGGCGGGGAATCAGGCGGGTGTGGGCTTCGGGGCCTTCTCGGGAGAGCTGGACCTCGGCGCTTCCTCGGCCGTGCCGATCCGCAGTATCCTCAACAGCATCGACATCCTGAGCCGCAGCATGGTGCTCTTCGCGGACAAGTGCGTGAACGGCCTTTCCGCCAATGCCGAAAAATGCCTCCACATGGCCGAACGCTCCACCTCGCTGGCGACGATGGTAAGCGCGCTCTTCGGCTACAAGATCGGCAGCCGTGTGGCCAATATGGCGTACGAACACAATATTACCTGCCGTGAGGCCGCTGAACGGGAACACCTGCTTTCGCATGAGGCAACGGACGATCTTTTTGATCTGCTGTCGTTGACCGATGTGAAGAAAACCGAGGCCCTGTTCGCCAAGTACGCAGGAATCCGCAACATCTGATCCCTATCCCCAATCGGAAAGAGGGCTGGTTTCCCCCGCTGGCTCTCTTTTTGTCCGCCGGGCCGTCGTTTTCGGAACGCACGGCCCGGATTTGCCTTTCAGAGGAGCAAATGATGGAACACCGTTCGCCCCGCACTGTTGCGGGCGGCCTCTCTCAGGGGCAAGGTATTGGCATCCTTTTCGGCGTGTACCTGTCCTTCGGCCTGAGCCCGCTGTACTGGAATCTGCTGCAAGGGGTTTCGGCTCTCGAAATGGTCAGCCACCGCTCGCTCTGGGGAAGCCTGATCATCGTCGCCTTCATGGTGTGGAAGGGGCAGTTCCCTGCGTTTTTCCGCGCGATCAGGGAACGGCGTGAGATTGTGCTCATCGGTTTGTGCAGCCTCACCCATCTGTGGAATTGGTGGATATACATATGGGCCGTCACCAACGGCAAGGTGCTCGAATGCAGCATGGGACACTACATCGTCCCCATGATCAGCACGATACTGGGTTTTCTGTTTTTCAGGGAACGTCCGGGCCGCCTGCAATGGATGGGTATTGCCTTCGCGGGGATTGGGGTACTTATTCTGTTGATGGGATACGGAGCCGTTCCGTGGGTTTCCCTAAACGTGGCCCTTTCCGCGGCGTTGTTCGCGTTCTTTCGCAAACGCGCCACGGTCGGAGCCGCTCCCGGCATGCTCATGGAATTGTTGTTCTCGGCACCGTTTCTGTGGGGTTATCTTATCTGGCTGGGAGAAACGGGAACCGGACATTTCTTCGCGGGAAGCGTCTATATGGATCTGCTGCTCATCGGTTGCGGGTTCGTATCCGCCATCCCGCAACTGGGCCTGAGCCTCGGCATCCGCAGCGTACCGATGATTTCGCTCGGCATCATGCAATACATCCTGCCCACGACGGTCTTTCTGCTCGGCGTGTTGGTCATGCGTGAACACATATCGGCAGTCAAGCTGCTGGTATTCCTTTTTATCTGGACAGGTGTGGGCCTCTTCCTGTCCGGCGGCGCCTTCTCCTTCAGGAGAAAAAATTTGGAAGATCCCCTTTCGGATTAAAGCCACGACCTATGCACTTCACATACAGGCTATGGGCTGAGGGCCTATGAATTCCAACATAATTAATGGATATCATTTTTAGATACTTTGCCGGGAACAAAATCGCCTCAATCAGCATGAATTTATGGAAGTTTCCTTTCTGGTTATCCGTGTGATCGCATTCGGCACGGACGGCTTCAAGCCGGATAGGGCGGACTTGTCCGGCTATGCCCGTGCAGACGGTACCGAGCCCGGCGAGCAGGCCGGACAAGGAGGGGAATACTGTTTCCGCCGGGGCCGTGCCGTTGTAGGCGATGCTGATCACGTCCACGCTCAGGCTGGCGATGTCCCCGCCCCGGTCGAGCGGCGCGAGGTAGTCCTGTTCGACGAAGAAGCCCGCTAGTTCGCAGCAAGCCTCGACGACTTCCGCCGGAATTTCATCCGGGTCTATTTCCCCGTCCTGCGTGCTTACGCCCGCCCGAGGCCACGCCATGCGCTGCGAGCGGGAAGCCTTGCGCCCATTCCACATGACCTTGCGGTTGAGCCAGTCAGAGGCGCGGATCAGCGCGGCCTCCTTCTGGGCTTCCGCCAGCTCGCCCGTCCATGCGGCCGTCAACCGGGCAGCGTGGTAGGCATCGGCATCGGCAACGCCGGCGAAGCTGTTGGCCCCGGCGGGCAGGGTGCCGTCTTCAACGATGAGGGGCATGGCTTTCTCCTTGAAGTCCCGTTTTGGGGTTCCGGGCGGGGGCGGAGGGTATTCCCCCGCCCGGTCGAAGCGCGGGGCTACTTGCCCTTGCGCTTCTTTTTCCCGGGGGTGCAGGTCATGGCGGTGTCCTTGCCGTTGGGGTTACGCTTGCGGTTGCCCATGGACGTCACTGCCGGCGCGGGCTCCGCTGGCGGCGAGGACATGGGCCAGCACGTCGGCCTTGGCGGTGATCGTCGCGGGGATGGCGATGCCGTGCGCCTTGGCATGGTCACGCAGCTCCGCCAGCGTCATCAGGTCAAGAGGCTTGTTTGCGTTCGGCTCGGCGGAGGAGGGCTCCGGCGTGGCGGCCGTGACTTCCGAGTTCCAGAGCTGGTGCTTCGACGGATCGAAATCGGCCTCGTTGATGACGATGAACCCGCTCGCCGTTTCCACGCTCCTGATCCTCACTGTGCTGATGTGCATGGAGCCTCCTACCCGGCGATGCGGCAGCCGAGTTCCCGGCGTACCACGTCCGCGCCGTACAGGATGTCATAGCTGAACCGGGTGCGCTTGTGCTCGCGGGAGACTTCCAGACGGAGCGACAGGCCGGAAACCGGGTCCATGGCGGACTGGATGAGGTTGCCGAGGCCGTTGGCGGAATCCATCAGCGGGCGCGTGGCGAAGGCGATGGCGTCGCGGTGGAAGGCGAGGTTCATCACATGGGAACCGGATACCGTGACGGCTTCCGAGCCCGTGGTGGCCCTGGCGAGGCCGGGGTAGATTTTCACGGCGGTGTTGCCCACGGCGAGCGAGACGGCTTCCGTAACCACATAAGTCTGGCCGTCGCCCGCAATGGTCAGGATGTCGCCTTCCTTGAGGCCGGCGGCGTTGGTGGCCTTGGCGAGGCTCACCACCTGCGCTCCGGCCTCGTTCGCGCCGTTCACGGTGAGCGCGCCTTCGGTCATGACGCTGGCCTCGAAAGTGGGCACCTGCTGGTCCATCGCCCAGTCGAAGCCGTACTTGCGCCCGATGGTCCCGTCGATGATGGGGTGCGCGTCGCCGGACTTGCTCACGTCCGCGAACCCGGACAGGCCGAGCGCGGCGGCCTCGGCGTCGGGGTCCAGCACGATGCGCCGATCATTGACCGGGGCAAGCTGGCGGTTCAGCACCTTGCGGGCGTTGGTGGCGTCGACCACGGTGGAGAAGGGCGTGGTGCCGGGCGTCCCGACGATGCCGTAGAACTTGCGGCCCAAGCCGAGCAGGGTGGCGTTCACGTCGTTGGCGATGGCTTTGACCGCTTCGCTGGCCTGCATGGGGATGACGCCGCGATTGGCCTCCATCAGATCCTTGTCGGTCAGGTAGAAAGGCGCTTCCATCCAGCGGTCGAGCTTGATGGTGGCGGAAACGGGAGAGATGTCGCCCGTGTCCTGCGAAGTGGCCCCCGGCGTGACGGCCTGCGCCTTGATCGGGGAGGGGATGGGCACGTCGATGCTGGCCCCCTGCTGCGCGGCAAGGTTGCTGTAGTCCGAGTTCACGAGGCGGGGCATGACGCAGGTGCCGCGCAGGGCGAGCAGGCCCTGTGCGAGCAGCTTGTCGACGACTTTGGACAGATCGTTCATGGAAAAATCCTCTTGGTGCGCGCGGCTACTGGGCCGCGACGGTTACTTCGCCCTTGGCGATGGCTTCAAGGTTGGCTCCGAAGGCGCTCATGTCGCCCTTGGGGATGATTTTTGCGCCGGGGGCGTACGCGGTGTTGGGATGGCTGCCGGAGCCGCCGTCCGGGGCCTTCAGGATGCGATCCTTCATGGGGTATTTGTCGATGATGGTTTCAAGGGCTTCCTCGGGCGCGGCGAAGGTGCCGGGATCGGAGCGGCTGAAAATGGGCTGGCCGTTCATGGTGGCGACCACGCGCAGCTCGCCGTTTTCCTCCTTCACCTCGAAATGCCTGCCGAACGAGGCGTAGGCCACGTCGGATGGAAGCACGGTCTTGTCCTTCAGGAAGGCGCTGGAATCGAAGATGCCCTTGACCAGCAGCGTACGGATGGAGGCTTCCTTGGCGGCCAGCCTGTCGGCGGAATCTTTCTTGGAGTCGGCGAGGGCCTTTTCGAGATCGGAAATCTTCCCGTCATAGGACTTCTTGATTTCCATCTTGAGGTCGTCGACTTTTCCCGCGTCGATGAGCTTCCCGGCGTCAAGGTTGGCGACGGTTTCCAAGGCGGCCTTGGCCTTTTCCGGGTCAATGCCGTCAAACGCCTTGAGCTGGTTGGCCAGAGCGTCGATGTCCTTGCGCCGTCCGGCTGATTCTGCGTTGACGGCGGAAATTTTGTTCACGAGGTCGGGAACGTTATACGCAATCTCCGTGCCGTCGTCGGCAACCCAGACGGGGAAGCCGTCTTTCAAGACCACATGGCCGTTTTCGTCGAGCTTGAGTTTCATGGTATCCTTCTCGGTTCGGGTTATGGCTTCACGCCGGGGCATTCCTTGGCATCACGCCACGATAGGCGGGCAGGCCCGCATAATTGGGCATGAGTATAGACCCGCAGCAGGGATGTGCCGCAAGGGGTTGTTTGAGTGTTTCTTACGTGGGGAAGGAAAAGGAGTATCCCTTGACATGATGTCAAAAAACAATATCATAAAGACATGAAAAAGAAACACCAGATGACCTTGAAACAGATATTCGCCCGCCCCGTTTCGGGGAGCATCAGATGGGCGGACATTGAGGCCCTGTTTGTGGAGCTTGGCGCGGAAGTAAGCGAACGTGCTGGTTCTCGCATCGCTGTGGTGCTGTTCGGGGAAGTGCGAGTGTTTCATCGCCCGCATCCCGCGCCGACCACGGACAAAGGAGCGGTTGCAAGCGTGCGTATCTGGTTGGAAAGTCACGGAGTAAAGCCATGAATAATGTCATGACGTTTGAAGACGGCTACAAGGCCGTCATTGCCTATGACCCGGAAATCGAGATGTTCCGGGGGGAATTTGTCGGACTGAACGGAGCGGCGGATTTTTACGCCGCCGATTTGGAAGGGCTGAAGCGCGAAGGTAAAATCTCGCTGGAAGTCTTTCTGGAGATCTGTGCGGAAAAGGGGATCGCCCCCAAGAAGCAGGCGGGACGCTTTGCCTTGCGGCTCGATCCCGAGACGTACCAGTCCGTCGCCATTGCCGCGTCCGCTTCGGGAAAGAGTATCAATCAGTTTATCGTGGACAGCCTGAAGCAGTCCGTGCAGGCGGTTTGAGAAGGATAGACATGTGCGCCGCTATCCATCCCGGAGAAATTCTCCGCGAAGAATACATGGCCCCGCTCGGCTTGAGCGCGAATGCTCTTGCCGTTATCTTACCCCGGAAATATTGGCAAATAAGATTAACAAGAGGGCATCTGTGTGAAGAACTTAAAAAAGCCCCTGTCCGGGGGAGGACAGGGGCGGCGTCCTGTTCAGGCGTACCATGGGGGTAGAGATACTCCCGAATGAGGAGGCCTAAAGGTAGTAATCATCGATGATTTCACATTTTTTGGCTTCAAGTGCCTTGTCGACCCATGAACGGTCGCAGGTTCCGTTGAGCGCTGCGGAGGTCTTGGCGTCGTCCTTGGCGGCAAAAGCCTGTGCTATGCCGAGTAGTTCCGCCGCGTCTGCGGACGGGATTACGATGATGCCATCGCTGTCTGCGAGAATGATGTCCCCAGGATGGATGCTCACGCCGCCGCAAGAGATTGGAACGTTGATTTCGCCGGGGCCTTCCTTGTAGGGGCCGCCGGGGGTGGTACCGGTGGCGTACACGGGTAGGCCGAGTTCCTCAAGGCAGTCCACATCGCGAATCGGGGCGTCAATAACCAGCCCTTCCAGCTTTTTGAATTTGGCATAGGAGAACATCACTTCACCCATGACGGCCCGGCTGCGGTCACCCGACGTGCCGACGACGATGACATCGCCGGGCTGTGCCATGTTGAGCGCCTTGTGGATCATGAGATTGTCGCCAGAGCGGCTTTTTACGGTGAGCGCCACGCCGACCATACGTCTTCCCGTACGGGGGGACATGAGCCGGATTTCGGGATGCATGGCGGATAGCCGCCCCATACAGTCCGCGACAGGAGCTGCGGCCAGTTCTCGGAATGCCTCCACAATGGACGCGTCGGGCAAGCGGCGCTTGACATAGACTCTGTTGCCAATGGACATGTTCTTCTCCTCCGGGCTCATGCCCGGACTTTGTCCAGCGGCGTCCCTGCGGAAAGACGCCGCCGGGATGGGGTTACAGGACTCCGGCTTCTTTGTAGAACTTTTCGGCGCCGGGATGCAGGGGAGCGATGACGGCCCCCTTGATATTCGCTGGGGCAATGTCTTTGAAGAAGGCGTGGGCGGCCTTCAGCTTATCCTTTTCGGTATGGAAGATTTTCGTCAGGTTATAGACAACTTCTTCGGGCAGGTCGGCGGAGCAGGTGATGATCGTCCAGTTGCCCACGGTAGGGATAGTAGCGTCCTGCCCGCCGTAGCTGTTGGCGGGGATGGGCATGGCCGAAAACTCGGGATTGGCCTTCATGATCTGCTCCATCTCTTCCTGCGTCATGGCCAGGAGGTGGAACTTGCCGCTTTTCAGGATATCCGAAATCCAGGCTGCGCCGACGCCGGTGCCGTCGATGATGGCGTCCACCTGTCCAGTTTTCAGGCGGGAGGAGGCCTGCACGCGGTTACCGCTGTATTCGTGCTTCACATCGTCCCAGTTGAGGCCGATACCTTCAACCACCTTACGGCTGCATACTTCCACGCCGTCACCTGCGGCGATGAGTTCGATGCGCTTGCCCTTCAGATCCTTCAGGCTCTTGATGCCGGCATCCGTACGGACGAGGACATGCTGCGGCGTACCGTTGTAGTTGGCGACGGTGCGGAGGGAAGGCACGGTTTGGGCGGCGATCGCGGACATGACCGCAGGGCCTTGGCTGATGCCGAAATCCAGTTCTTTATCCTCGATGGCGGTCAGGTTGAAAGCGGAACCGCCGGTGGCCTGAGCCGTTAAGGTATAGCCCGTCGCCTTGTCATTGAACACCTTGGCAATGGCCGCGCCCATGTTGAAATAGTTGCCTCCCATGCTTGCGGTGCCGAGAGTCAGCTTGGTCTTCGCCTGAACGCCGACAGGAGCGGAGAGCGCCATGACGGATACCAGCACGGCGGCAAGAACGGTCTTCACGTAGCTCATGTGAAACTCCTCCGGACGCGAACGTCCTGTTTACAGATGAATCCCTTGATGGATGCGGCGGAAAACGGGATTCCGCCGTTTTTCTTTAGACGGCTTGTTGCAAGACAGGTTCCTTGCGATTCTTGTAGCAATAGACGACTACGACGGCGGCGATGGCGTACCCGACGTAGTTGGTCAGCGGTTCAGGGATGACCATCAGTAGCCCGGCAAACCCGATCAATACACGGAGCGGTGGGTTCAGGCGTTCGAACAGTGCTCCCTCCAAGGCGGAACTGATGAGGATCAGCCCCACGGCCGCCGAGACGAACGCGTCGACGATAGCGAAGCCCTTCCAGTCGCCCATCAGTACCAGTTCCTGATCATATATAAACAACATAGGTACGATGAACCCCGACAGGGCCAGACGGACGGAAGCAAACCCCGTCTTGGTGGGGCTGGCCCCGGCAAGGCCTGCAGCCGTGTAGGCCCCTGTGCAGACGGGAGGCGTGAGGGCTGAGAGTGCACCGTAATACAAGACGAACAGATGGGTAGGTAGCTCCGGCAGCCCCATGCGTTGCAATACCGGAGCGGCGCTGATGGCGGCAAGGACATAGGCCGCTGTGGTGGGCAGGCCCATGCCGAGTACGATAGTCACGAGCATGGTGAGGATTAGGGCAGGGAACAGCATCCCGCCTGCTAAGCTGAAAATGCCGTCCGCGATGGTCATGGTGACGCCCGTCATGGATGCGGTTCCCACGATGGTTCCGACTACGGCGCAGGCGATCGCGAGGGTCATGCCCGTACGGCAGGCGTTCGCCATGAGCTGCCCGATCTTTTCAAAGGTGAGGCGGCTTTCCTTTTTCATGAACGTGATGCATATAGCGACTACAATGCCGCCCCAAAAGGCTGCGGCGGTGGGCGTGTAATCGTTCATGAGCATGATCACGATGCCCGCCAGCGGCAGAAGCAGATAGATCTTTTTGAGTGTGGGCAGCAGATGGGGGATATTCTCTTTGGAGAGCCCCTGCAATCCAAGGTGGACGGCGCGGAAGTGCACAGTGGCATACACGCCGACGAAGTAGAGCAGTGCCGGAAGCGTGGCCGCCAGAGCGAGCTTGGCGTAGGGAATGCCCAAAGCGTCCGCTATGACGAAGGCCGTGGCCCCCATGATGGGCGGTAGGATCTGCCCGCCGCACGAGGCGACGCATTCGACGGCCCCGGCGAAATACGGGGGATAACCGATCCGCTTCATCAAGGGGATGGTGAAAACGCCCGTCGTCGCGACGTTGGCCGAAGTTTCACCGCTGACCATGCCCATGAGGGCGCTGGAGATGACTGCTATCTTGGCTGGTCCCCCGCGGGCGCGCCCGGCGATGCAGTTCGCTAGATCGTTGAAGAAGCTGGCGATGCCCACCCGTTCCAACACGGCCCCGAACAGGATGAAGACGATGATGATTTCGGCAGAGACGCCCAGCACGAAGCCGAAGACGCCCTCACCAGATAGAAAAATGTGCTGCACGATGCGCCGGAGCGTAAAACCTGAATGGCCCATACTACCCGGGATGTATTCACCGAAGAAGACGTAGAGCAGGGCGATGCTCGCCAGTACCACAAGGCCGGGGCTGATGGTACGCCGGGCCGCTTCAAAGAGGATGAGCATACCGGCCAGCCCGATATAGATATCCTGCGGCTCCGTGCGCCCGCCGAGGCGGATGAGCGTTTCGTATCGGAAAAACATGTATCCCATAAGCCCAGCCGCCACGAGCATCAGCAACCAGTCGAGCATGGGAACTGAAGTTCTCGAGGAGCGTTTGCTGCCGGGAACCAGCAGGAAGCATAGGGTGAGTGCCGAGCCGAGATGCACGGCCCGCAACTGGGTTGGGGGCAGGATCAGAAAACCGGAGGCGACCAGTAGGTGAAAAGACGCCCACACGACGCAGATGAAACCGACAAGGGACGCCTGCCAGCTTTCAAGGCGTCGCCGGTTGGAAGGGGCATCCTCCTTGGGGGCGCCCAGAGGTGGGGCCCCTGTTTGTTTTAAGGACTCTGTAGACATCAGGAAACTCCATGGCCTGAGTGTTTACGTTGCAGCATGAGCGCGACCAGCCCCCCGGCGGCGAGGATTTCCCTCTGCACATCGGCGAGAGGGGGCGCGTGCCGGACAAGGCCACTCACAAGATCATGCACCGCAATGCCGCTATCATCAGCTGTGACCCGGATACTGCTTCCTTCCTCTATCCCCTCAGTATCGCACTCCACGAGCAGAAGACCGTTGTTTACCCCGTTCCTGTAAAACGAACGTGAAAAGGATTTGGCTAGCACGACCGGAATGCCTGCGGCCTTAATGACCAGCGCGGCGATTTCCATGGCCGATCCACAGCCGAAGTTAGAACCTGCGATGAGGATATCGCCCGCGTTCACCTTTGCGGCAAAGGAGGGATCCAGATCCTCCATGAGATAGCGGCTGAGGAATACCGCATCCAATGTATCTCGCTTACGGCGGGAGGAGATGATGTAGTCCGTGTTGATGTCGTCGCCCAGCACATGGGCCGTCCCTTGAAAGCGCATGAGGGCCTCCTTGCGTCCGGCTCAATTAAGGAGAATCAGAGGGTTCGTGGATCCGTGATGCACCCGGTCACCGCAGCGGCGGCCACCGAAGCAGGAGAGCCTAGGTAGATTGAGGCATTGACGTTACCCATACGTCCGATGAAATTGCGGTTCGCCGTGGAAAGGACGTTCCAGCCGTCTCCGGGAATACCGGGGCTGCTGCCGCAGCAGGGTCCACAACCGGGAGGCAGGATCAATGCGCCGCGCAGGGCCAGTTCGGGAAGAACGCCGCGCCGCGAAGCCTCGGCGTAGATGGTCCGCGAGGCCGGGATGACCAGAAGCTGAAAACCGGGAGTCAGCGGGCGATTGCCCATAACGGCAAGCGCTTCCTCCAGATCGTCGAGCCGCCCATTGGTGCATGTACCGAGCACTCCCATGCAAATAGGGGTGCCGGACAATGCTGTGAGGGGTTTGACGTTGTCCACACGGTGAGGGGCGGCGAGCATGGGCTCGATAGAGGCCAGATCAATGTCGATGACAGTTTCATAGGCCGCATCGGGATCGGGTGTGGTGAAGGCTACGGGAATGATGCCTAACCGTTGGAACCATTCGGCCGTTTTGCCGTCTCCCGGCATGACCGCGAATTTGGCCCCAGTTTCGACCATGAGGTTACATAGCGTCATCCGTTGCGACATGCCGAGGCCGGAAAGTCCGTCCCCATAAAATTCGATGGCTTTGTAACGTCCGCCCTCGGCGCCGATGTGTCCGACAATCCACAGTGCGAGATCCTTGGCTGAGACGGAGGGGGGTAGCGCCCCGGAAAGGCGTATGCCAATGGTGGGGGGAACCCGGAGCCACAGCTCCCCAGCGATGATCGCAGCGGCAAGATCCGAGGAACCCACGCCCGTACCGAGGGCATTGAAAGCCCCGTAGGTGGTCGAGTGGGAGTCACCGCCTACGATGAGTCGACCGGGACGGACGTACCCTTTTTCAGGAAGGAGCTGATGGCAGATGCCCTCGCCCAGATCGAGGACGGTGCCGAAGCCCTGCTTGGCGAAGTCGCGCATCATGGTGTGCAGCCCGGCCACTTTATCGTTGGGGCATGGGACGTAGTGATCCATGATCATAAGGACGTTCCGGGGATCGAAGCTGGAACCACCCTCCATTTTGTTAAAAAAGTCAATGGTCAGTGGCCCGGAGCCGTCTGTTGCCATAACTACGTCAACGGTGGCGTTGATCGTCTCACCGGCGCGGACTGCCCGCCCGGCATGTGCCGAAAGCATTTTTTCAACAAGAGTCTGTCCAGTCATGTCGGCCTCCGTCCGTGAGCAGGTTCCGCCATTTGGCGGTTCCGTCCATGGACGGAACCGCCGGGTCGTTTCCGTCAGCGCAACAGCGCGTCCATGCAGGCGGCGACTCCGGCCCCCGGCTGCCGCAACAGGCCTTTTTCTTTCAGGAAGGCTTCAAGGCAGGCCGCGAGGGTCAGGGCATCGCGATCATAGAAATGTCCCATGTGCCCGATGCGCAGAACCTTGCCTTTCAGTTCTCCGATACCTCCGGCGATGCTCAGGCCGAAGCGTTCCTGAAGGCCGTTCTTGATTTCGGACGCTGTCAGGCCCTCAAGGGGGGCGAACGCCGTCAGCGAATTGGAACGCGCCTCTTCGGGGATATTCAACGGGTAAAGCTCCATGCCGAGTGCTCGCAACATGGCGCGCACGGCTCGTGCAACGCGGGCATGACGGGCGAAGAGAGCGTCCCGGCCTTCTTCCTGCATCATGCTGACGGCCTCATCCAACCCGTAGATTTCAGTTACGGGCGTGGAGCCGGGGGTTTCAGGATTGGCGGCGAGGACGTTTTTCCGGATGTCCTTGAAGTTCGTGTAGTACTTTGGGAGGGTAGAGTTTTCGCAGGCTTTCCAGCCGGTTTCGCTCAGGACGACGAGTGCCATGCCCGTTGTGCACATAAGGCCTTTTTGTGAAGCAGTAACGAGGGCGTCGGCTCCGCAGTCGTCAAAGTCGATGCGGATGCAACCCACTGAACTGACCGCGTCGACGATAGTGAGCATCCCATGCGCCTTCGCCAGTGAGGATACGGCCTTGATGTCGATGGTGACGGCAGTCGTGGATTCGTTGTGGCACATGGTTACGGCTTTGGCCTGTGGGTGGGCCGCAAGAGCCGCTTCCAATTCGGCTAGATCCGGCATCTTGTCCCATTCGGTGCACACGCAATGGGCCGTCAGACCATAGCGCCCGGCGATATCTGCGAACATCTTGGCGAATTTGCCGTTGCACAGAGCGACGATCGCGTCACCTGGCGACAACAGATTGGAGATGGCCGCTTCCATCGCGCCGCGCCCTGTAGTGTGTACCGGCAGGACTGGCTGTTGTGTATTGAGCAGCCATTGGGCTTTATTGAGGAAACTCCCCAAGATCGCGGAAAAGATGGGCGTACGATGGTGTAGGACGGGACGGGAGTAGGCGTTGAGGATACGGGAGGGAACCGACGTGGGGCCGGGAGTGTACAGGACAGCTTCGCCAAATCTTTTCATAACGGGCCTCTACAACACAGGTTGGCAGGTAAAAGTTTTCCCATGGCTGCTCGAAAGCAGCCTTCCGCATCAAAAGACTCCCAGAGGAGCTTGTTCGACAAAACGGGAAACGAGACGTTTGACCATGCGCACATGTTCGCGGAGTTTGAATTCGGCAGCATCGGCATTGCCGTTGACGATGGCTTCGGCTATTTCTTTGTGTTCGCTGATGGACGAACGTACGCGTTCGGAAAGTAGCAGAGTCTTGTAGTGGAATGCCGCTGACTGGGCGTTGATGCGCACTGCCATGTCGGCAAGTACGCGGTTTCCGCTCATTTCAAAGATCATCTGATGAAGTTCACCACACAATTTATAGTAATTGAAACAGGTTCCGTCGTTTTCATCCTGTTCCATGCGCTCGATGACGCCCATAAGTCGTTTGCGTTGCTCCTCGGTGCCGTTCTGAGCAGCGAGGCGCGCTGCCATGCCCTCAATGGCCTCGCGTACGTCCAGCAGTTCGATGGCATCTCTGATACCTAGAATCCGGACGCTGTACCCTCGGCCTTCCTGTCGTTCCAGAAATCCCTCATGCTCAAGCTGGCGCAGTGCCGCCCGGATCGGTGTTCGGCTCAGGGAGAATTTTTCCGCGACCTGTCGTTCCACAAGCCTTGAGCCGGGCGGATAGATGCCGTCAAAAAGTCCTTTTTTTATTAGAAGATAAGCTTGTTCTTCACAATCTTTGGCGGCGTTATATTGGGATGTCATATTAAATTCTATATGGTTTTTATTTTGGTATACCAAATTTTTTAGTAAAAAATCATGAATCTAAAATTCTGTCAAGAGGAAACTCGGAACTGTATAAAATAGTTAATAATATAAATATGATAAGTCATGTAAGTCCGATTTGGATAAGAGTATAAGTTGTGTATCCAGGCATGACGTCGACTGCGGTCCCCCCCTGCACTTATGGGAAGACGAAAAACTGCTATGCCGATAACTGTGGCTATATTGAAGCATTGGTGGATGGATAGGGGACTACGCAGCCAAGCAGGCAATGGACGGTCGGGGTGTTGGGCAAGGGAACAGACATCTGTACGTGAACGGGCTGGTACTGGGTAAGGTTTGGAGCGTCAATGCCCTCCCTCAGTGCGCATATGGCATCTAGAACATAACGCGTGAAGGAAGCTGTCTCGGTCAATCATAGACTTCGGGGCTTCTTTTGCGTTATCCCTCAGATCAAGAAGGAGGCGAAACCGAACAGGGAGTCTCCCCCCGGAACCGCTTTCACTCATAATTCTTGAAGAATATGACTCCCAAGCGACTCCAAAAATATACCTTCAACGTGTAGTCTTGCCGTAGGGTGATTGAGCAAATCCTCCGGCAATCATCGAAGGAGAAAAGAAGTGAAAAAAACGATTATAGCCTTTGCAGTGTTCGGCATTCTGCTCTTGGCCAGTATCGGCGCCTATGCCTCGTCCATATCCGATAAGCAGGCTCAGGCATGGGAACAGGCACTGAAAGGCGAGAGCCGGGCGGATCTCCCAGAGTGGATATTCCATGGCCTTACGGCACTTGGAACGGCCGATATGGTACAGTGCAATGGTGAAACATATCTTGTCAGGCAGCAATGCAAACCGCATGATTGCGGCAATAATTTCATTATCAGCGCCTACCAGCCTTCATCTCAAAAAGCTTGGGGAATGATAGTTGAAGTGAAAGATGTACCTGAAGCAATAGATACCCCGAGTAAATATGCCCGTTATATATTTATCGGCAAGCCGGACAAGGCGATCCAGTTTCTTCTGATGGAACAACTGAAGGAAGATCCCAATTGGAAGTAAGCGAGTCATCACGCTTTGATGATATAATCACCCTCTATGACGCGAAAGCCCCGGTCAGCCTAGACTGCCGGGGCTTTCGCGTCACCCTTGGCCTTCCTTCGCGGGTGTCTGCCCCTTGATCTTCACTGTCGCCTCGCCCACATCATACGACTCGTTGTATTTCGCCTCGATCCCGTCCTCTTTCGCTCCAAGCCACCGGGC
>USCL01000010.1 GCA_900553145.1 uncultured Desulfovibrio sp. | reverse complement strand
TGTATCAGTTCGACTGCCCGATCATCTTCAAGGTGTTCGGTGAGATGTCGCTTTACTGCAACGTCAAGGACGTGGGGCTGGTCAGCATCACCGGCTGCTGCCATCACGGGATCATCCTCTTCGCGGACACGGCCTACAAGGAACTGGCCTATGAAAAGGATCAGTTCTACGGCCTGTACGGCGGGCTGCACATCTCGCCCTTCGACGACTGGGATCCGAAGTATGACGACCTTGTCATCGGCCTCAAGAAGTGGAACCTCCAGCAGGTGGGCTGCAACCACTGCACGGGCCTCATCACCGCCCAGAAGTTCGTGGACGCGGGTTATCCCGTGGTGAAGGGGACGGCCCGGTTCCGCTCCAAGACCACCAACTACCTCGGCAACGGCGACGTGATCAAGTTCCCCGCCTAGGGGAACGGCAAGGATATATCGGGGAAGGGGGGAAAACGCTTCTGAAGGGAAGCTTTTCCTTTCCTCCCCAAGCCTGCCGGTGCGGCCCCCCCTCCCTTTCCACGGGCTTTTGCGTTTATCGAGGGCCTGCCCGCCGCTTTTATCCATCAAGCCCTGTTTGCCTTTTGTTGGCTGAAGTCCTGTCCGTCGTCTTTTTTTATCGGATTTTTCCGCAGCGTTCCCGGCATGGATTGCCTTTGAAAGGATACCGTTTCAAAGTGGAAAAGCCTTAGCCCACGCCGGGCGGAGCCGTGTCCCTCGGGGATGGCTCCATCCCGGCCCCGGAGCCCGCAATGCGACTCGAAACGCTCCTGCCCCGGCCCCTCGACCCCCACGGCGGGGCCGAGTGCGCCTCCCTCATGGGGTCCCTGATCGCCGCCGTCCATCTGGATCGCCGCCGCGCCCGCGCCCTCGGCTGGCGCGGGGGCCGGCCCTCCGGTTCGCTCCTGCCCGCGTGGACTTGCCGCGTGGCCGGGAGCGATCTCGTCTTCGGGCTGGTCTTTTCCGGCGAGGAGGCGGACGGCGGCATGTTGCGCGGCGGGTTCGCGGCCTACGCGTTCCCGGGCCCGGAAGATCCCCTCCTTGACGTTTTTCCGCTGGACGCCATGCGCCTTGCCCTGTCCCCGGATTACGGCGACCGGGTCCGGGCGCTCTCCGGCCATGCCGAGGCGCTGGCCCCGTTCCGGATCGGCGCGGTGTCGCTGGAAGTCTCCCTCGGCGGTTCCGGGTTGTCCCTGACGCTTGCCGCCCCGGCCCGTCTCCGCATGGTTTCGCTGGACGGGGTCGCCGTGCCCGCGCCGGACGGCCCGCCCGATTGGCTTGTGGAGCCCGGCGCGCCGGAAACGGACGTCCCCGCCTTCCGGCTGCTCCTGCGCCTGTTCGCCGCGCTGGCCGCCACGGCGGAAACCCTCCTTGGGGAGCCTGCCCGGGTGTCCTTGCGCTGTGAGGCGGCCCCGGTCCTCGGTTTCGACGCCGCCGGGCACATCCGGCCCGTCCCGGGGGAGAGCGGGCGGGCGTTGTGCCTCGCGGCGGCTTTCGGCGGCGCCGCAAGCGTGGGGCGGCGGCTCGAACGGCTGCCCCTGCGCCATGAGCCCCGTGAAGAGGAATCCGGCTTGCCCGTGCTGCACATCCTCACCGGCTTTCTCGGTTCGGGCAAGACGACGTTCTTGCGCCAATGGCTGGATTTCCTGCACGGGCGGGAACGCTATACCGGGGTGATCCAGAACGAATTTGGCAAGATCGGGCTTGATGCCGCGCTTATGCACGGTGAAACCCGGGTGGAGGCGCTCGACGAGGGGTGCGTGTGCTGCTCGCTGGCGGACAGCCTGCGGCCGGGGCTGTTGCGGCTCATCGAAGACATGCCCGCCGAACAGTTCATCCTTGAGACGACCGGGGTGGCGAACCCCGCCAACGTGATGGAGGCCCTGTCCGAGCTGCGCGACATCGTGCAGCCGGGGCTTGTGATCACGGTGGCGGACGCGCTGGATCTGTGCCGCCCGGAGGCGTCCGTGGAGGGCATCCGCCGGGCGCAGGTGACGCGGGCGGACGTGCTCGTGGTGAACAAGGCCGACGCCGTGGAGCCCGCCGCGCTGGAGGCCCTGACGGGACGGCTGCGGGCGCTCAACAGGCAGGCGCTGATCCTGCCCGCGTGCCACGGGGCCATCGCGTTCGGGGAGCTGGACGCGTTCTATTCGGCGTGGCTGGATCGCCGGGGGACGCCGTTGCCGTCGCACCGGCCCGTGCTGCCGCGTCTCGGCGAAACCGTGACCCACGCCGGGGAAGGCTATGTTTCGACGTCGCTCCGGCTGTCCGGGCCGCTGGACGAGGCCACGATCCGGGCGTTGCTGGATCGCGCCGGGCCGGGGCTGTGCCGGGCCAAGGGCGTGGTGGATTTGCGGCTGGATGACGGGGGAACGGTGCCCGCAGTGGTGCAGTACGCGGCGGGGCGTCTGGATTTTGAGCCCGCCCCGGAAGGGGAGGAGCGTTATCTGGTGTTCATCGGTACGGGGGGATCCTTGCCGGAAGCGCTGTCCGCATCGTAAAGGAGGAGGCCGTGGGGCTGATCGAACTGGGCGGCTGGATGATGTGGCCGCTGCTGGCTGTGTCCGTGGCGGCGCTGGCGATCATCGTCGAGCGTACGCTGGTGTTCATGGGGTGCCCGTTCCCGGATGCCCGTTTCCCCGGCCTCGTGTCGGAGGCGGCGCGCACGGGCGACGTGCGTCCGTTGGCGGCCCGGCTGGAGGCTGTCCCTCCCTTGCGGGATTTCGCGGCGCTGCTGGCCGGGCCGATCCCGAACCGGGAAGCGGCGCTGCGCCTCTGCGGGGAAGCGTTGCTGGAACGGCTGGAGGCACGGCTTTCCCTTCTTTCCGTGCTGGCGCGGCTGGCCCCGCTCATGGGGCTGCTCGGGACTATCCTTGGGATGATCGCGACCTTTTCGCGCATCGCCGAGGCCCGGTCGGGCGTGGACATGGCCTCGCTCGCGGGGGGCATCTGGCAGGCGCTCCTGACCACGGCGGCGGGGCTGTGCATCGCCATCCCCGCACTGTTTTTCCTGTCCTGTTTCCAGAGCAGGGTGCGCCGCGTGGCCGACGCCCTGAACAAGGCCGGAAACGCGGCCCTGCTGGCGGACGGCTGCCGGAAGCAGGGCCCGTCCGGCGGACAGGGCACCCCCGCATGTCCGGACAGTGGATTCAGGCCGCTCGCGGATACCCTGGGCGACAAGGGCATGCCCGCGTGTCCGGAGGCGGGGTGTCCCCGGCCCAGGGCCGTTTTCCGCGCAAGCGATGACACCGTGCCGTTGATGCCGGAGGGGGAGGCTCAAGGGGAAGCCGCCCGTCCGGCAATGCCGGGGGGAACGGGCGGCAGCGTTTCCGAAGCGGAGGAGGCGCCCCAACGCCTGAGGGCCGCCGGGGAAGGAGCGGGGGACGGAGGGCGATCATGCTGAACCTGCGGCCGAATGCGGCACGGGATGATGAGCCGGATCTGACGCCGCTCATAGACATGGTGTTCATCCTGCTGATTTTTTTTATTCTCGCCGCATCGTTCGCGGTACGGGGCATAGACCTCGACCTGCCTCCGGCGCACAGCGGGCAGGCGCTTTCCGGCCGCGTGGTGGAAATCCGGCTGCTGAAGGACGGTTCGTTCCTGTGCGAGGGCGTGCCCGTGGCCCGCGCCGACATCCGGGCGAAGTTGCAGGGCCTCGTGCGGGACTTCCGGGCGCGCCCCGGCCAGCTCGTGCTCAAGGCCGCGCCTGATGCGCCGGTGGAGGCGCTGGTCTTCATCGTGGACGAGGTACGGATGCAGGGCGGGGAAAAGCTGCTCATCGCCACGGCCCAACCCGAAGAGGCGGGCCGCCCATGACGGAAAAGGAATGTCTCGTCACCGGGCTCGTTGTATCGCTGTTCGCGCATTTCGCGCTGCTGATCGCGCCGAATCCCCCGGAGCCGGAACCCTCCTTCACGGCCGTCGTCCAGATGGATATGGCTTCTCCGGCCGTGGCGGCGAGCCGGGAAAAGGGCATCGGGGTGGTTGCCGCCAGCCCGCGCGACATGGCCGATGCCGACGCCGCCGACCGCAAGCGGCAGGCGTTCCTGCGCTACCTCGACGATATCGACGAGGCCGTCCACGCCCGGCGTCTGGACAGCGGCGAAACCGGGCTCATAGGCGTCGTCAGCTATGCGTTCGCCGTCCTTCCCGACGGGACGTTCACCGAGCCTGTCCTCAGGGCCTCTTCCGGCTCTCCGCGGCTCGACGCCTCGGCGCGGCGGGCCATCCTCTCCTCCAGCGGCAAGATCCGCCGCCCCGCCATCATTGGTACGGAGCCCATCCCCGTCATCCTGCACGTCAAGTACCAGTACGGCCTGCGCTGAGGGCTTCCAGCTCGGCGGGCTTCTTTCCCCGTGGAAAAAGCAGCGGGCCGTTGCCGACGTTCCTCCGCCGTGCGGCGGGGGAGGCATAGGGAGCGGGAAGCGGGCGCAGAAACGGCGCGCCTAAAAAATTTTTCAGCGTACCCCAAGCATTGATTTGAAATTCCAAATAAAAATCCCGAATACGATGGCCGAGCCCACGACGTCGGCGATGCATTCGGCATAGAGCAGGCCATTCGTCCCATAGCCGAATTTGGGGAGGATAAAGCACAACGGAAGCAGGATGACGAGCTTTCGCATCATGGCTCCGAGGAGGGAGAGCTTGGTGCGCCCCAATGCCATGAACGTGCGCTGGCATGCGTAGAGGACGCCGATGAACATCATGCCCCCAAAGTATATGCGTATGGCCGGTACGGTGATTTCTATGAGCTGCTGGGAATCGGTGAACGGCATGATGAAGGTTTTGGGGAAAAGCAGGATAAGCCAGCTTGCGATGCTGGTGAAGCCGAACGAAAAGGCCAGGATGAGGAAAAAGGTTTTCTTTACGCGTTCGGGTTTGCCCGCGCCGAAGTTGTAGCTCATGATGGGCACGGCGCCTTGGCAGAGGCCGTCCGCAGGGAGGCGCAACAGCTGCTCGATGCTGAACATGACGGTCATGGTGCCGACGTAGTAGTCGTTGCCGTATTGCTGCATCCCGGCGTTCATGACCAAAGGGACGATGCAGTCCGTCACCTGGACGAAAAACGGGGAAAGGCCGAGCAGGATGACGGGCACGAGTTCCTTGAAGTCCAGCCGGAGGTATTTCCTGCGGAAACGCAATATGGTGCGCTTGCCGAAGAAGAAGGCGAAGATCCAGACCGCGCTCACCGCCTGGCTGCAAATCGTAGCGAGCGCCGCGCCCTTGCATCCCATATCCAGCCCGTAGATGAAGATCGGATCGAGGATGATATTGAGGGCCGCCCCGATAAGGACGGTTATCATGCTTGTCTTGGCGAAGCCCTGGCAGGAGATGTAGTAGTTCAGGCCCAGCGAGAGCTGCACCGCCGGAGTGCCGAGCAGGTAGAGCGAAAAATAGTCCACCGCGTACCCGATGGTCTGTCCGCTCGCCCCGAACATGAGCAGCATCGGGCGCATGGCCCAGAAGCACAACACGGTGAGCACGGCCGACATGACGAGGAGGAACACGCAGGCGCTTCCGAGGATGCGTTCGGCTTTTTCGTTGTCGCCGCGCCCCATGGCGATGGAGGCCAGCGGTGCGCCGCCCATGCCCGCGAGGAACGAGAAGGACGAGATGATCAGGATGATGGGGAAAGCGACCCCGAGCCCGGCCAGCGCCAGCGGGCCGATATCCGGTATCCTGCCGACGAAGATGCGGTCGACGATGTTGTAGAGCAGGTTGACGATCTGCGCCAGGATGCTCGGAATGGCGAAGCGCAAAAGAAGTCTGCCGAGGGGCTTCGTTGCCAGATCGCTGGCGGGGTCCGTGTGAGCCATGAGGCATATCCTTTTTTAAGGCGGTTGGAATGCTGTTGAAAACGGCAGATCACGCCGTATTCATGGGCCGTGCGAAGGCGAAGCCGGAGGCCCCGGGCGCTGGCGGGGCACCGGAAGCGGATCGGCGGATAGCCGGTTCATGGGGGCGGCAGGCTTATCCCGATAAGCGGGAAAAGAAATTGTCGATAAAGATATCGACGGGGGTTGCGTCCAATTCCAGATTGGCCCGTTGCAGGGCCCCTTCCCAACCGTACCAGAAGAAGGCCGCCGTATAGGCGCAATCCAGCTCCGGGGAGATTTCTCCGGACTCTTGGGCAAGCTTGAGCCCGCGCGCGAAAACGTCCTGCCACTCCGCGAATACGGCGGAAAGCCGTCCACGGAAGCTCTCCGGCAGCGTGTTGGCCTCTTGCGCCAGCTTGCCGACCAGGCAGCCGGAACGGCAACCGGTGCGCGCCATCTCGTCCCGCACTTCGCCGGCGAAGGCCCGGAGGCGGCCCAGCGGGGACAGGGACGCGTCGCTGAGGCAGCGTTCCAGCTTTTGCGTGACGTATGCCCTGTAGCGGTCTACAAGTTCCGCGCCGAACCCTTCTTTTGTCTTGAAGTAATAGTAGAAGGAACATCTTGAAATGCCCGTGCGCTGCAATACCTCGTCGACTCCCACTGCGGAATAGCCTTTTTCCGTCAAGACTTCCGTCCCGGCGCGCACCAGCATTTCCCGGGTCAGCAGTTTGTCGCCGCGTTGCTTGGGCGGGCGGCCACGGCCTTTGATGTCTTGCGTGCGGTTTGGCATGGGGGATTTTTAGACTGATCTGTCTATAAAAGCAATAATGAAATGGCATTGCGTATGGATACGCTGCTTATCACGTTGTACTTTAACGAAAAAGAAAAAAGCGCATGTGCTTTCGCGCGTGTGGCGGCCTTGCTGGGTGGCCGGGGGAAACAGTTCCCATGCACCTGCGGGAAGGAAGATATGATGGGGCGGTGCGGGGCAGGCAAGCGCATTGCCCGCACGGGCCTCATGGCGGCGGCCCCCGGGGTCTGGCTTCTCTGCAAAGAAGCCCTTCCCGAAGACATCGGAAAGGGCTTCCAGGCATGCCCGTTTGAAGGGACGCTTGCCGGAGGTGGCCGCCGTCCCTTCGTGGGGGCAAGGCGCACGGCCAAACGGGTTTTCCCTCCAAGTCGGAACCGGCACAGAGGCGCGCTCAGCGCATCCGCATCACGTCCCTATGCGGCGGTTCGCCGAACAGCCGTTTGTATTCCCGGTTGAACTGCGTAGGGCTTTCATAACCGACAGCCAGACTCGCGCTGGAGGCGTCCTTGCTTTCCGTCAGCATGAGGCGCTTGGCTTCGTACAGGCGCAGCCGCTTGTGGAACTGCAACGGGCTGAGCGTGGTCACTTCCTTGAAATGGCGGTGGAACGTGGATGTGGCCATATTTACTTTCTGGGCCAGCTTGTCGACTTGCAGCGGTTCCCTGTAGTTGTCCCGCAGCCACGTGATGGCTTGGGCGATCTGGTTGCTCTGGGTGCCGAGCGTGTTCAGCCGCCGCAGGAAGTCGCCTTGCGGGCCGATGAGCAGACGGTAATGGATTTCGCGGACGATGAGCGGCGCGAGGATGGGGATCTGTTCCGGTTTTTCGAGAAGCTCGATGAGGCGCAGGAACGCATGCAGGATATCGGGATCGACGTCCGCGACGGAAAGCCCCTTGTAGGAGCAGGCCCCGGTCGCGCAGGGCGGCGGGACCTCCGCCGCGAGCCGGGTGATCAGGTACTTGTCCAGATCAAGGCACAATGCCAGGAAAGGCCGCTCGGGGCAGGCGTCCGTGACGTAAAAGGAGCTCGGCATGTCCACCCCGGCCACCAGGCATTGGTTTGCGCCGTAGCAGTATTCTTCGGAACCGAGCATGGTCCGCTTGGAGCCCTGCACAATCACGCTGACGGAAGGTTTGGAGAAACAGGTTTCAATCTTGTTGGCCTCATGCCGCCGCGTGATGACCAGCCCTTCGATGTCCATCGGATATTTCCCGTGTTCGGGCGCGCGCAGGAGCAATTTCTCTTTCAACAGGCTGGCGGTTCTCGCCGTCTCTAAACTATCTGTTTCCGTCATATGGCATAATCCTTTGTTTTTGTATGGAATAAAGGATAGTCCCCTTCCTGTTTCGGTTTTTTGATACCATACTCTATCCTCTTTGGGTAGCACCGCGAGAGAATCAGGCAAGAATAAGAGAGGATCGTATCTTCTGTTCTCTGCCGGGGAGCGTATGGTGCAATCCATGGGGAGCCCCGAAAGCCGTGGCCGCGGCGCTCCCCGTGCCGGTTTCGGGTATCCCGGCCAGTTCCGATGTTATCCGCCAATGGGAGGTCGCGCATGATCGTACACGAAAGGAAGAAGCCTTTCCCTTTGCTCCTCGCCGTCTTGCTCTGCCTGTTGATGTCCGGCATGGCGGGCGCGGCCCCTTCCCCTGCGCGGCAGGTTCCGAACGGAGGTAAAGACATGAGCAGAGATGTTTTGGCTGAGAAGAAGATGTTGGAACGCTTCGGAAGCGTCCGTTCCCCGCTTGAGGCGACCGATCCGGATTTCGCCGAGATGCGGGATCGTTTCGTCTGGGGTGAAATCGCGTGGCACGGCACACTTGACGCCAAGATGCAGGAACTGATCACGCTGGTCGTCCTGACGGCGGGCCAGACGCTGGACGACTTCGCCCCGCACGTGGCCGCGGCCTTGCAGGCAGGGGCGAAGCCCGAGGAAATCAAGGAGGCGATGTACCAGTGCGCCCCGTATATAGGCTTCCCCAAAACCGAAAAGGCGTTGCGGCTGGTCAACGAGGTGTTCCGGGAAAAGCGCATCCCGCTGCCCGTCCCTTCGCAGAAGACGGTGACGGAGGCTGACCGCTTCGCGCAAGGCCTCAAGGTACAAAAAGCCATTTTTGGAGCGGCCATAGACGCCATGCACAAGAGCGCGCCGCAGAACCAGAAACATATCCTCCGCGATGCCCTCTCGGCGTTCTGCTTCGGGGACGTGTACACCCGGAAGGGGTTGGATCTGCGGGCCCGCGAGATCCTGACGTTCTGCGTCATCAGTTCTTTGGGCGGGTGCGAAAGTCAGGTCAAGAGCCATGTGCAGGGGAACGTGAACGTGGGGAATACGAAAGAGAACCTGATCGACGCGCTGACGTGCAGCCTGCCGTATATCGGATTCCCCCGGACTTTGAACGCGCTCGGGTGCGTCAACGCGGTCATCCCTGAGAACTGAGCGGGGCGTGCCCGTTTCCCGTTCGGACGGCTCCTTCCATGTTGAAAGCGTCCGGTGCGCGGCAAGCCTCTGCCGAGGGCCGCGCATCGGGCCGTTGGGGTCCCCGCCGTATCGGCGGGGCCGGTTTGAAAACAAGGAGAAAGTATGTCTGTTCCCGTTTATCTGGCGAAACTTGCCGTGAAGAACCCTTCCGATCACCGTCTGGCCAAGATCAAGCGGCTCTGCGACGCCGTGGGGCTTGCGGACAAGGTGAAGCCGCTCGGCACGGTCGGCGAGGACGAGGTCGTCGCCGTCAAGCTGCATTTCGGCGAAGCGGGCAACGATACCTACCTGCACCCGACGTTCGTGCGGCAGGTCGTGGACTGCGTGAAGGCGGTGGGGGCCCGTCCGTTCCTGACGGATACCTGTACGCTGTACAAATCCACCCGGCACAACGCCGTGGATCATCTGGAAACCGCATACCGCCACGGCTTCACGCCCTATGTCGTGGACGCGCCGGTGATCATCGCCGACGGCGTGACCAGCAAGTGTTATGAGGAAGTTCCCGTCAACCTGAAGCATTTCGCTTCGGTCAAGATCGCGCAGGCTTTCCTGTCCGCCAACGCGATGGTCGTGCTTTCCCACTTCAAGGGTCACGCGATGGGCGGTTTCGGCGGGGCGATCAAAAACCTTGCGATGGGCTGTGCGTCGCAGGCCGGGAAAATCGACCAGCACGGCAGGAACGTCGTGATCTATCCGAAATGCATCGGCTGCGGGCAGTGCGTGCCGCTGTGCCCGAGGAACGCGCTTTCGCTGGAAAAAGCGGAGAAGGGCCGCCATGCCGTCATCGACAAGGAACGCTGCATCGGCTGTTACGAATGCGTAACGACATGTAAGCAGGGGGCCATCGGCGTCGACACGCCCAACGAGTATGCCGATTTCGCCGAACGCATGGCGGAGTATGCCTACGGTGCGGTGAAAGGCAAGGAAGGGCGCATTTGCTACCTGAACTTCCTGCTCAACGTGACGCCGCAGTGCGACTGCGCCGGATGGTCGGAACCGGCGATTGTCCCGGATCTGGGCATCCTCGCGTCGACGGACCCCGTCGCGCTGGACACGGCCTGTTTCGATCTGGTGAAGGAGGCGCACAGCCTCATCCCTCTGGGCGAGCACGGCGCGCATTCCTGCGGCTACGACAAGTTCTCGGCGCTGCATCCGAATACGCAGGGCCGACATCAGGTCGAGTACGCCGAGTCCATCGGCATGGGTTCGCGCGAGTATGAATTGATTACGGTGTAATGCGCCGCTTTCGCTTGCGCCCGTGAGGATGGGGGATCTCCCGCGTCTTCCGGGCGCGGGCGGCGGTTCATCATGAAAAAGGGTTCTGACACCCAAAAAACCGTGTCCTCACGGGCGCGGGCGGCGGCCCGTTCCGCCGTGTTCTTCCGGTGCCCGCCTGAGCGGGCTGTGCGGAGCGGGTTTTCAACCATACGGGAATCGATATGGATCACGGCATTCTGTTTGATCACGCCCGGACGGCCCGGATCGGGTTGCCGGAAGCGGTGTTTTGCGAAGGGAAGCCCTTTGAGGCCCTCGTGGAGCTGCTCTCCGGCTTCGGCAAAGGCTCAGGGCATCCCGTCCTGTTCACGCGGCTTGCCCCGGACGTTTTCGCCAAAGTCCCCGCGGCCGTCCGTGAAGCTTACGACTATCATCCCCTGTCCCGCACCGCGTTCGGGGACGCGCTCCCGCCGAAGGGCAAGGGGCGGGTCGCCGTCATTTCCGCGGGCACGGCGGACGGCTTCGTGGCGTGGGAGGCGGCGCGGACGCTGGCGTATCTGGGCATCGGGCATAAGCTGTTCGAGGATTGCGGCGTTGCCGGGCTGTGGCGGCTTGCGGAGCGGCTGGAAGAGATCAACGCCTTCGACGCCGTGATCGTGGTGGCGGGGCTCGACGCCGCGCTGGTCAGCGTGATGGGCGGGCTGACGCCGAAACCCGTGTTCGGCGTGCCGACTTCCGTAGGCTACGGCGCGGCGCAGGGAGGCCGGGCCGCGCTGGCGAGCATGCTTTCAAGCTGCGCTCCCGGCGTGGGGATCATGAATATCGACAACGGGTACGGCGCGGCCTGCGCCGCCGCGAGGGTGGTGAACGGCTTATGAGTGAAGTGCACGCGCATGGGGAACATGGCCATCGGCACGGGCACGGAGCCCATCATGGGGAAAGCCACACGGAAGGGCACGATGAAGCCGGGGGCGGGCGTATTTTGACCATACGGTCACATTCAGGCCTGTCCGGGGATATGTTCCTTGCCGGGCTGCTGCGCATGACGGAACTCGACGAGGCGGAAACGGATGCGCTGCTCACCGCCGTGCTGCCCGATCTCGCCGGGGCCGTGCGCCTGACGCGGAAGCAGGTGAACCGCATCGGCGGCTGGTTCGCGGAGGTTTCTTTGCCGCACCGGCATGAGCACCGCACCCTTGCGGACATCCTCGGGATCATCGCCGGAAACGGCATGGACGAGGCGGCGAAGCGTCTGGCTTCGGATACGTTCACGCTGCTGGCGGAGGCCGAGGCCGCCGTGCACGGCATGAAGCCGGAAGCCGTCCATTTCCATGAAGTCGGCGCGTTGGACAGCATTCTCGACATCTGCATGGCCTGTGCGCTGTTCACGCGGCTTGCGCCTTCGCGGTTCGTGGCCAGCCCCCTGCCCATCGCGGACGGGGAAGTCGCCTGCGCCCACGGGATCATCCCCGTTCCGGCCCCCGCCGTTCTGGAACTGCTTGAGGGCATCCCCGTCCGGCCCTTTTCCGGCGAGGGGGAAACCGTGACGCCCACGGCCATCGCCCTGCTGCGCAGCCTTGGCGCGACGTTTGGGCCGTGGCCCGCCATGCGTGTGGAAAAGCGGGCGCTGGTCTACGGTTCCCGGGTTTTCCCCAACGCGCCGAACGGGACGATTTTTGCTTGCGGCACGGCGTACGGCGAGTAACGCCGTCCCGTTCCGATGGGACTGTTTTGACTGATGCAAGATAAGGATGCCGCCGTGAACGATACAGCCATGACCGCCGCGCCGCCGGAAGAGGGCGGCCTTCTGTCGAGCTTGGAAGCCGTCCTCGGCGGCCTCGCCGTGGGGAACCGTTTCGCGTTGGCCTATTCGGGCGGGCTGGACAGCCGCTTTCTCGCGCACGCGGCCCGGCGGTCAGGTTTCGAGCCGGTGCTGCTGCACATCGTCGGGCCGCATATCCCGCCGGAAGAAACCGCTTATGCCCGTGGTTGGGCCGCGTTGCGGAAGCTTGCCTATGAGGAAATCCCCGCCGAGCCGCTGGAGCTGCCTTTGGTGGCTTCCGGCGATCGCCGCCGCTGCTACGCCTGCAAGCGCAACCTTTTTTCCTTGCTGAAAGGGCGGACGCGGCTTCCCCTGTGCGACGGCACGAACGTATCCGACGCCGGGCAGTACCGGCCCGGGATGCAGGCCGTCCGGGAACTCGGCGTCCTGTCCCCTTTGGCCCTCGCGGGCTTGGCCAAGGCGGACATCCATCGATGCGCCGCGCTGACGGGCATGGAAGATCCGGGGCAAAAGGCCCGGCCTTGCCTGTTGACGCGGCTTCCCTACGGCATGAAGCCGGAACGTTCCCTGCTTGTGGGGCTTGCCGAAGGCGAGCGGGCCGCCCGCGCCGTATTCGCCTCCGCCGGATTGCCCGAACCGGATTTCCGTTTGCGCCTCGTCGCCGCCGGCCGGCTGGAGCTGCACGTCCCGCCGGGCCCCGTCCTTTCTCCCGCCGTGTGCGGGGAACTTGTCCGCTGTGTCTCCGAAGCGGCCCCTCAGCTTCCGCCCTCCCGCGTGGTGCGGGTGGAAACGCTTTCCGGCTTTTTCGACAGGCTGTAGCCGAAACGGGAGTTCCTTCCGGCGTCTCTCCACACACTCCCTCTTCCTTGGATTTCATCGCTCTGTCATCTTTTTATGCAAAGATGACAGAGCGTTTTCATATCCGGTGCGCTGTTCTCCAGTCCGCAGCCGTAAACGACTCCGTGCAGGTGTTGCGCGCGTTTCCGCCCGGGCCGCCCGTCCTTGTGCCCGGAGGCGTCGGCTGCGCGCTTTTGGAGGGATACGAGAGGATCAGGCAAGAAATGGGCAGGATTGTATCTACTCTCCTGTGTTCGGCGACAGTATATCTGATTCATGGAATTGCTGATCCGCATCGGCGGGATACCGGAAAAGCCTTCCGGGTACAAAGTGAACAGGAGAGAAATGTCATGAGCAACGCCACAAGAATCGATTCGTCCAGAAGGAACCTGCTCAAATATACGGTCGCCGGATTGCTTGCCGGATTCGGAGGGCGGTTGTTGCCGCACATCCCGTCCGCCCATGCGGCTCTGCCGGGCGGGGGCAAGGCGCTGGTCGTCTATTATTCACGTTCCGGCAACACGCGCGCCGTCGCCGAGGCCATCCACGCGGCTGTCGGCGGGGACATCATCGAGCTCCAGCCGGTAACGCCGTATCCCGAGGCCTATCGGGCGACCACGGATCAGGCCAAGCGGGAATTGGCGTCGGGCTACAAGCCGCCTTTGAAGAACAAGATCGAACGGCTTGAGGCGTATGACGTCGTTTTCGTGGGCTCGCCGAACTGGTGGGGCACGGTGGCCGGGCCGGTGCGGACCTTCCTGTCGGACTACGACTTGTCGGGCAAGCGGATCGCGCCGTTCATCACGCACGAGGGCAGCGCGCTCGGACGCAGCGTTGCGGATATCAAGGCGTTTTGCCCGCAGGCGGCCGTTCTGGACGGGCTCGCCGTCAGGGGGAGCCGTGCCGCCTCCGCGCAAGGCGAGGTGTCCGCGTGGCTGACGAAGATCGGCATGGGAAAATAACCTGTCCGTTTCAAAGGGAAAGACATGAGCAAGAACATATTGATACTGTCGGGGAGCCCCAGAAGGGGCGGCAATTCGGACATGTTGTGCGATCGTTTCATGGAGGGCGCGCAGGAGGCCGGGCATCGTGTCGAGAAGGTTTTCCTCCGCGACCGCGACATCAAGTACTGCACCGGCTGTGAAGCCTGCCATCAGAACAACGGCGTCTGCGTGCAGAAGGACGGCATGGCGGAACTGTTGGAAAAAATGATCGCCGCCGATGTGATCGTCATGGCGACGCCGGTGTATTTCTACACGATGGACGCTCAGATGAAGACATTCATCGACAGGTGCGTCGCCCGGTATACGGAAATCAGCAACAAGGCGTTCTACTTCATCGCCACCGCCGCCGACGGCGAAAAGCGGTCGCTGGAGAGGACCATCGAAGGGTTCCGCGGGTTCCTGTACTGTCTGGAAGGCGCGGAGGAAAAAGGCATTGTCTACGGGGTAGGCGCATGGAAAAAGGGCGACATCAAGGGGAGCCCGGCCATGAATGAGGCCTATGTGATGGGCAAGCAGGCATAAGCCCCGGCATGCCGATCCGGCGCGGCCCCGGGCTGCGGCGTGACGGCGGGTGGACAGGGTGCCCGGTTCCGCCCCTCCATACAAGAACTCCCGCTCGGCCAATCCGGGCGGGAGTTCTTGTATGGAGGTCGGTTCCGCCGGCTTCCGCCCGGAGGAAAGGGGGAAGGGAGGAGCGCCGGGGAACCCCAAATCGTGCCGGGCGGGGGAAGGGGGATCATCCTTTGCCCGGCACGGTGGGGACAGGGAAATTACAGGGAACCGTAGACGAGCCGGTTGCCTACCAGGGTCGCCAGGATCGGGATGTCCCTGATGCGCTCGGGCGCGATTTCAAGCGGGTTTTCGCCGAGGATGACCATATCGGCGAGCTTGCCGGGTTCGAGGCTGCCTTTGGAGCGTTCTTCATGGAACTGGTACGCGCCCCAGATGGTGACGCTTTTCAGGGCGTCCAGCACGGAGACGGTCTGATCCTCGCCGAGCACCTTGCCGCTGCCGGTGAGCCGGTTGACCGCCGACCAGACGGAAAGCAGCGGATCGATGGGCGTGACGGACGTGTCGTTGTGCGAGGTGAAGGGGATGCCGCGTTTCAGCGCGCTCCGCAGCGGATCGATGCGCGAGGCGCGGGCTTCGCCGAGGAAAATGTCCCGGTGCCGGTCGCCCCAGTAATAGGTATGCACGGTAAAGAACGAGGGGACCACCCCGAGCCGTCCGATACGGTCGAGCTGATCCTCGCGGACCGTCTGGCAATGGATGATGATGTGCCGCGCGTTGGCCCGGGGATACGCCTTCTGCGCTTCCTCAAAGGCATTGAGGATGTCTTCGATGCCCGCGTCGCCGTTGCCGTGGATGGCGACCTGCCAGCCTTCTTCGTGGTAGCGGGTGACGGTTTCGGCGAGTTGCCGGGGGTTGTAGATGGGATACCCGCGCCACAAGCCGTCGGACATGCCGTCCGGCATGGAGTGGTAGGGGTTGCTCAGGTAGCCGGTGTAGCCTTGGAGGCTCCCGTCCTGAAAAAGCTTCACCGCGCCCATGCTGAGCAGGCCGTCCTTGGTCAGGGGCGTCCCGCACTGCACGGTGGGGGCCAGCGAGAAGTCGAACCAGCCGTGTTTGGGCAGCAGCTGGACGCGGTTTTTGAGCATCCCGCGCTTGTGGGCGGTCATGTAATTTTTCCACATGGCCGTGGTCACGCCGCCGTCGTGGGCCGTGGTCACGCCCTTGGCGACGTAATCGTCGGCGGCCCGTTCCACCGCGCCGAGCCATTTTTCCTCGGTCATCTGGGGGGAGGCCGCCAGCACCATTTCCATCGCGGCGGGCTCTTCCACCAGCCCGGTGAGGCGGCCGTCCCCGTCGCGCCGGAACACGCCGCCCGCCGGGTTCAGCGTTTCGTCCGTGATCCCGGCGGCCTCGAACGCCTTGCTGTTGCACAGGGCCAGATGCCCGGAAATGTGGCGCAGGAACAGCGGGTGATCCGGGGCCATGCCGTCGAGTTCCGCGAGCGTGAAGTGGCGGGCTTCGGCGACGGCGGTGTCGTCGTAGCCCGCGCAGAGCAGCCATTCCCCGGCGGGCATGCCGGAAAGGGCTCCCCGCACCTTGCGGAGGATGTCGCCGTGCGTCCTGACGTCGCCGATGGGGTGGGAGTTCACGTCGAGGTAGTACCGGTTGTACATGCCCGCGCGCATGAAATGGCTGTGGCAGTCGTAGAAGCCCGGCATCATGAACCGCCCGCCGAGATCGACGACGCGGGTTTCCGGCCCCAGGAACGGGGCCGTTTCGGCTTCGGAACCCACGGCAAGGATGGTTTCGCCGGACACGGCGAGGCTGGAAACGATGGAGCAGCGGGAGTCCATCGTCAGGATGGCGCCGTTCCGGTACAGGTGAGTCGCTTGTTGCATGGCTGGCCTCATTGGGGTTGCGGGATCAGGCTGCGCTGGCGGCGCGGTACTTCTTCCATTCCTTCCAAAGCAGGTTGCACAGGATGAAGAGGCTGATGGCGAGGAACGCTGCGCAGACCGGGCGGGTGAAGAATACGGAGAAATCCTGATTGGAGATGCTGAGCGCCCTGCGGAAGTTGGTTTCGATGATCCCGGAGAGGATCATGGCGAGGAGCAGGGGGGCGAGCGGGAAGCGCGCCTTGGTCATGATGTAGCCGAGCAGCCCGAAACCGGCCATGACGGCGAGGTCGAAGTTAGAGTTGTTCAGGGCGTAGCCGCCCACCACGCACAGGGTGGTGACGAGGGGCATGAGGATGCCGCCGGGGATGAGCACGACCTTGGCGAACAGGCGCACCGCATAGTAGCCCAGAAGCAGCATGAAGACGTTGGAGACGAACAGGGCGATGAAGATGCTGTAGACGAGCGTGCCCTGTTCCTGGAACAGCAGGGGGCCGGGCGTCATGCCCTGGATCATGAGCGCGCCGAGCATGATCGCCGTGACCACGTCGCCGGGCACGCCGAGGGTCAGCAGGGGGATGAGCGCGCCCCCGGTGACGGCGTTGTTGGCGGATTCCGTGGCCGCGATGCCTTCAAGTGAGCCTTTGCCGAAAAGCTCAGGGTGCTTGGAGTGGCGCTTGGTTTCGCTGTAGGCCGCGAACGAGGCCGTGCCCGAACCCGTGGCCGGGACGATGCCGATGAACGTGCCGAAGAGGGAGCCGCGGATCAGGGCGGCGCGGTTGGCCCAGAGATCGGGCAGCGATATGCCCTTGCGGGAGATTTCGGCGGTGGAGAGCTTGCGGCCCATGAACACGTCCTCAACCGTGACCAGCACCTGCGACAGCGCGTACAGGCCGACGAGCGCCGGGACGAGGGAGACGCCGTTGATGAGGTCGGGCGAATCGAAGGTCATGCGCAGGTTGCCGGAAAGCGGGTCCATGCCGATCATGGAGATGAGCATGCCGAGCAGCGCCGCGATGCACCCCTTGAGCAGCGCGCCTTCGGACAGCGTCGCTACGATGGTCAGGCCGAAGATCCCGAGGGAGAAATATTCCGGCGCGCTGAAGTCGAGGGCGAAGCGGGCGAGCTGCGGGGCGACCGTCGCCAGCACCAGACAGGAGAAAATGCCGCCGATGAAGGAGGCGATGGTGGTCATCTCGAGCGCCTTGAGCGACTCGCCGCGGGCCGTGAACCGGGGGCCTTCGAGCATGGTCGCGGCGGCGGCAGCCGTGCCCGGAGTGCCGACGAGGATGGCGGTGATGCTGCCCGCGTAGATGGCGCCGCAGTACATGCCGAGCAGTGCGGAAAAGGCGATGACGGCTGAGAAGCCGAAGGTCAGGGGGATGAGCAGGGCCACACCCATGACGGCGGTGAGGCCGGGCAGCGCGCCGAAGATGATGCCGAGCGCCACGCCGATGAAGTTGGCGACGAGGGCTTCCAGGCTACAGGCCGAGCTGAAGGCTGTCATGAACATATCGAACATGGGGTACCGCCTTTTTAGGGAAGAGGAACATTGAAGAAGATGGCGAACACGGCGTACAGGAAGGCTGATATCCCCGCGGAAATGAGAAAAATGTAGAAAGGATTGCGGTATCCGGTCAGCACCTGCGCCCCGGAGAGGAAAATCAGCGTGGAGATGACGAAGCCCGTACCTTCGGGCCACTCGGCGTCATAGGCGTACTCCCCGAGGAAAATGAAGCCGATCACATAGGCCAGGATCCACGTGGCCATCAGGCCGACTTTGACGGCGAGCTTCCTTTCGGGCCAGCAGGCCGTGTCCTTGTCCTTGCCCGTGATAGTCCTGCCCACAAGAATGAGCGAGAGCAGGGCCAGCGCGATCGTGACGCCCGTCGGGAACGAACCCGCCGAAAAGAAGTCGAGCGCCGCGGGTTCCGGGATCAAATGTATCTGGTATCCCATGACGCAGCAGAAGGCGAGCAGCGCCAAGCCGATGAAGAAATCCGTCTTGTTTTTCATGAAGCGACCCCTCGTCGTGAAAAGGAAGGGCGGGGCGCACCCGCGCTCCGCCCCTGTGTTCGTTAGTCAAGCGACTTGCGCCCGGCCAGCACTTCGTCGGCGAGGTCCGAGGACGACTGGATGAGCTGCCCGAATTCCTTGGCGGGGAGATATCCGGCATCGAGGCCGATCTTGTTGAACTTTTCGATGACGCCGGGGTCCTTCATGGCCTTTTCGATGAGAGGCTCGAGCGCGGCAACGCGATCGTCCTTGACCTTGCTGGACACGACGAGGCCGTGCCATGCGCCGAGATCGATCCACTTTTCGTCCGCGGGGGTCATCTTGTCGGCGTACAGTTCGCGGAACGTGGGCGTATTGGGCAGATCGGCGCGGCGTTCCTTGCGGGAGATGGCGATGACGTTGAAGTCGCCGGAGTTGGCATAAGGCAGGATGTTGGCCGGGACTTGGAAACCGGCGGTGATGTGCTTGCCGAGCAGGGCGGTGCTCACTTCATGGCCGCTGGTATAGGCGGTGTGGCGGATCTTGAAATCGCCGTGGAAGCGGTCGGTCAGCTTGGTCATATACAGGCGCTGCGTGGAGATGGAGCCGGTGGTCCCGTAGACGGTCCCGTCGGGGTCCTTTTCGGCGGTCTGGATGAATTTTTCCCACGTGTCGATGCCGGAGCTCTTGTTGGTGCTCAGCACGCATTCCATGCTGGCGATATGGGCGACGGGCTTGATGTTCTTGAGGGTATAGCCCACGTTGGTCAGTTTGGGGGTGGTGGCGAGGGCGCTGAAGCCGGGGAAAGCGAGCGTGTAGCCGTCGGGCCGCGCGCGGAGCATTTCATTGATGCCGATGGCCTGCGCGCCGCCGGGCTTGTTCACGACGTTGATGGTGATGTTGTAGTTCTGCTGGAAGTAGTCGGCGAGGATGCGCGCCGCGATGTCAACGCCGCCCCCGGGTCCGAAGGGTACGATGATGTTGATGGGCTTGTCGTACGGGTACTCGGCCCGGGCATCCGTGTTGCCGCCTATGAACAGGGAACAGGCGATGAGCAACGAGGCGATGATGCTTTTCTTCATGGCAACTCCATCCTTCTGGTTGTGTGTGGGGCATGGGCAGGGACTGCCTCTTCCAGCGCGCCGGCGGCATCGTGCCGAAGGCTTTTGAGAGACATTATATCAAGAAATATGCCAGCCCATTTGGAGCGGAATCGCCGTTTATCGGGTCCCGGAGAGCAAAAAAGGCGGCATGATATGTAACAGAAATGTTACGTCATGCCGTCTTTTTCATTTTTTTGTATCAGAATTGTTACAGCGTATGCCCGGTTTCCTCTTCCGTGAAACCTTGAAGCTTGCGCCACAAGGTCATCCTGCTGATGCCGAGAATATGGGCCGCCTTGCCCATGTCGCCTTCGCACCGGGCGACGGCTTGCCGGATGAAGCGGGCTTCTTCCCGCGCCATATGGTCCTTGAGGGGGGGCGGGGGCGAACCGTCCGGCTCCTCGGGGAGGCTCGGCGCCATCGGGCGTTCCTCAAGGGGCGGATCTTCCCATAGGGACAAAAGCAATTGTTCCCAGTCCGTTACTTCGGCCATGTGGTTGGCCACGATGGCCATGCGCTCCATGAGGCTGAGCAGTTCCCGGATATTGCCCGGCCACGGGTGGCGCAGCAGGGGGCGCTCGAGCTGGGAGACAAGCACGTTCTCCGCCGGGGGCTCGCCGAGATGGGCTTTCAGGTGGGAGACGGCGAGATCGACGATATCCTCCAGACGTTCCCGAAGCGGGGGGAGGCGCAGCGAGAGGACGTTGAGGCGGTAAAAGAGGTCCGCGCGGAACCGCCCTTCACTGACAAGCTGGCGGAGATCCTGATGGGTGGCGCACAGGACGCGCACGTCGAGGGGGATCACCTGCGTCCCGCCCACGCGCACCAGTTCCCGTTCCTGAAGCACGCGCAGCAGCCGCCCTTGGAGGGTCAGCGGCAAGTCCCCGATCTCGTCGAGGAACAGGGTGCCGGTGTGGGCCAGCTCGAACATGCCCGCCTTGCCCTGCCGTTTCGCGCCGGTGAACGCGCCTTCCTCATAGCCGAAGAGTTCGCTTTCCAGCAGGCCCTCGGGGATGGCGGCGCAGTTCACGGCCACGAAGGGCCTGTCCTTGCGCAGGCTGGCCGCGTGGATGCTTTGGGCGAACAGCTCCTTGCCCGTGCCGGATTCCCCGCAGATGAGCAGGTTGGCGTCCGTGGAGGCGTAGAGCACGCCAAGCTCCTTGAGGTGCCGCACGTGCGGGGAGCGGGTGCGGATGTCCCCGAACGAGTAGCGCGTGGTAAAGCCCTTTGACTTCAGCTTGTTGCGGAGCCTTGCCTCCGCTTTGTAGATGCGTCTGGCGTCGGAGATGGAACAGACCGTCCCCACGTTTTGCCCTTGGAAAAGGATGGGCACGCGGTTGATGACGAGCGTGGTGCCCCGGATGTCGTGGACGCGCCCATGTTCCGCCTTATCGCCCGCCAGCCTGTCCGGCGAAAAGACGCCGGGCATGACGGTCCGGATATGTTTGCCGAGGGCTTCTTTTTTCGCGCAGTTGAGGAGCGACTCCGCCGAGGGGGTGATGAGGTTCACCTTGCCTTGCGCGTCGTACGCCACGATGCCTTCGTCGATGGCGTCGAGGATGGCACCGAAGCGCGCCGTGCGCTGGCGTTCGGCCCGGCGGGCGCGGGCGACGTTGACCGCCTCGAGGAGCGTCCGTTTGGCGGATATTTCGCCGTCGATGATTTCAAGCGTGGGGAAGCCCGCCGCGGTTGCCCATTGGCATACGAGCGTGCCCCGGGCGACGAACAGCTCCACATCGGCGGGGTCCAGCTGGATGAGCTTGAGGTGCATCTCGTTCTGGGAATCGTAGAGGTGCTCCTTGATGTGCATGCCGAGGGCCTTTTCCACGCTGGAAAGGCCGGGCAACGGTGTGGAATACCTAAAAAACGTGACGTTCCGGACATGCCCGGCATAGGGCTGGAGCGCCTGCAGGAGATCCCATGCGGAAAAGTCGATGGGCACGACCGGGATGGAGGAGTTTTGTTTTACGACGTCCACGGTGATGCCCCGGCTGAGGACGACGTCGCAGGTATCCGGGGAGAGGCGCCTCGCCGCCTCGATAGCCTCGTCGAAGGCCAGATCCATGAACTTGATGCGGCAGCGCAGATCCTTGGCGACCTGCCGGAATATCCGTGCGTCGAGCCCCTTGTAGGGCGCGATGAGCGTCATTTGAAATTCGTACTGCGAAAGCATGCGTTTTCCCCGTGCGGCCTGCCGCTGTCCCCCGGCGCAGGGTGGGCGGAGCAGGAACGGTTTTTGCTTATGGATGGGCGGCCTCCGGGTCGGAACCCGGTTTACAACATTCAACACAAAGGAACCTGTTATGCGATTCAAGACACTGTTTGCAGTATGCGCGCTTCTCGGCAGCCTGTTTCAGTCGTCGCCTTCCCTCTCCGAAACCCTCCGCACGGCATGGCTAGGCGAGCACGAGGCGTTTCTGACTTGGTATGCAAAGGAAAAAGGCTGGGACAAGGAAGCCGGGCTGGACATCGCCATGCTCCGGTTCGATTCCGGCAAGAGCCTCATCGAGAACGTCAAGGCTTACGACTGGGCCATCGCCGGCTGCGGGGCCGTCCCCGCCATGCAGGCCACCATGAGCGATCAGGTGGATGTGATCGCCGTCGCCAACGACGAATCCTCGGCCAATATGATCCTGACCCGCCCCGACAGCCCGATCCTTGCAGAAAAGGGATTCAACCCCGGCTTCCCGAATGTCTTCGGGACGCCCGAATCCGTCAAGGGCAAGCTCATCCTGTGCCCGAAAAAAACGTCGGCCCGCTACCTGCTCGACAAGTGGCTGGCCGCGCTCGGGCTTGAGGAGAAGGACGTCAGGATAGAGGAACTGGAGCCGACCCCCGCCCTCGGCGTGTTCAAAAGCGGGTACGGCGATATCCTCGCCGCATGGTCGCCCTTCACCCGTGAAGCCGAGGGGCTCGGGTTCAAGGCCGCGGCGCGTTCGCAGGATTGCGGCGCGGCGCAGCCCGTGCTCCTCGTCGCGGATCGCGCATTCGCGGAAAAGAACCCGGAGGCCGTGCAGGCGTTTTTGAAACTCTACCTGCGCGCCGTGGACGAGATCAAGGCGCAGGGCCCGGAAACGCTGGCTCCGGCCTATGCCCGCTTCGCCGAGGCGTGGATGGGCAGAAAGCTGTCCGACGCCGATGCCGCCGCCGAACTGCGGGAACACCCCGTGTTCCCGCTGGACGAGCAGCTTGCCTTGTTCGGGGAGGACGGCAAAGGCCCGCTGAGGGCATGGCTGGCCGAAATCGTAGCCTTCTCCGAAAAAATGAATCCCGGCAAGGCGCATCGCCACGCCACGCCCGACGCCGTTACAGACCGCTTCCTCAAGGCGCTCAAATAGGCGGCGGACTTTTGGGGCGGTGGGCGAGAACCCCGCTCCCGGCCTGTCCCGGGCATCCGGAATAAGGGGTTCCCAGAAAAGGGGTTCCCAGAAGCGGCGGCTGTACACCCGCCCCCTGTTATCCGGGAGGGCATGACGCGGCAGCACCCGGACGCCATGCGGAGCCGCCAACGGATACGACAGCGAGAGAAAGCCTCCTGCCCCAGCCGATGGGGAGGGAGGCTTTTTTTTGAATGCCGGGTTTGCCGACACTTTTTCCCGTACCGGGATGGGGCGAATCCGCCTCTCCATATCAGAGGGAAAGAAACCCGGAAAAAGATTTTGGGCTTCAGCGGCCCCGGGCGGAAGCGGCTACTTCCAGAGGGGCTTGCCGCAGGCCTCCAGGTAGGCGTTGATGGTTTCCTTGCCGCCCACGAAGTCGGCCATTTCGGGCCATACCTTTTCCATGGCGGCCTTTTTCCACATGTCTTCGTCTTCGAGCTGCGAGACTTGGAGCCCGTTGTCGATGAGGAACTTCTTGGCCGCGCCGCCTTGCTCGATCTGGTACTTGAGCACCTTTTCCTGCGCGTACCTGCCCGCTTCCACCAGCAGCTTCTGCATCTCGGGGGTCATCTTCCTGAACACGCGCTCACTGATGACCAGAGGCTGAAGCTGGTAGGTGTAATGGACTTCGGTAAGGTATTTCTGGTTGGCTTCGTTGAACTTGTTGGCCTTGAAGCCGATGTAGCCGTAGCACTGGCCGTCCACGACGCCCTGCTGGAGCGCGGTGAAGGTTTCGGCCCAGGAGATGGGGGTCGGGCTGCCGCCGAAGGCCTTATAGGCGGCGATCAGCACGGCGCTCTGGGGCACGCGGAACTTCAGGCCCTGCATGTCGGCCATCTTGGTGACGGGGCGCTTGGCGTTGGAGATGTAACGGAAGTCCGTATAGGTCCACGTGAGGATGCGGAAACCGGACTTGGTGGCGTAGCTGTTCAGCAATTCCGCGGGAGCGCCGTTGGTGCCGGTCACCACTTCGTCGATGTTGGAGAACAGGTAGGGCAGGGTCAGCAGCCCGAGCTTTTTTTCGAAAGGCACGAGGTTGGCTATCCCGGCCATGGCCATGGGCAGCGTGCCTTTCTGCACGTTGCGGAGGCATTCGCTTTCGTCGCCGAGGGCGCCGCTGTAGAAGCACTGGACTTCGACGTCGCCCTTCGTCTTTTCTTCGATGTACTCCTTGAAGGCGTTGCCGACTACGCCCATTTCCGAATCTTCAGGATCGCCGGCGGCGATTTTCAGCGTCTGGCTCGGGGCTGCGAAGGCGGAACCGGCCGACAGGAGAAGGACCATGAGCAACAGGGACAGGAACTTTTGGAACTTCATCGAGTTTCTCTTCCTTGGTAGTGGGTTAGAGGCTTGCGACTTGCCTTCCGATCGTTTTTTTGATGTATCACCTCCCGGAGTATCCGCCGCCGGCAAAGGGTGGCGGGTTTGTTTATGGATGAAAAACGTATGAACCCTTTAAAAGGTTATTTGATATTTTTATGTGTTATTTCAATATCTAAGCACAATAATGCAGTACTGATTGATATTTCTTTTTGGAATAAAGGTAAAAAAATAGCATATAATTACATAGAAAATATACGCAATTATGCAAATCATGCATAATATATTAATATTTTCATATAATTACGTTTAATAATGGGTAATTATTCAAAATAATAAGTTCTTTTTATGGCTATAGATATATCAGAATCATACGTGAGTGTCTACAGCCGACATGATAAAAAAATGACAAGGCCGTCATGCGGCCCCGAAACAGCCTAGGCGCACAAGCGGTTGCACCGCATATGAAGCATGGCTCAATGCGGCCCTGAAAGGCTGTCGGCCCGCATTGATGTGAAGGAAAGGGAGACGCTGCGAACCGCTCCGGCAGCGGGATGGGGGAAACGGAGGCGGAAAGGGGATGAGCGGGAAGGCCGTGCTCGGGACTGGCGTTTTAAGAGAAAAAATGTTCGTATGCTGACTGGTTGCGCTTACGCCCGGAAAGGGGCCCGCAACCCTGTCAACGTTTTCCGGCGTCCCGAGAGAGGCCGCCGCACACGCATCAGGAGAGCAGCATGGCGTCTTATGAAGAAATCCGTTATCACTTCAACCATCACGATCCGTTCGCCCGGCATATGGGGATCGAGCTCCTCGAAGTCGGGCCGGAGCACGGCGTCGCGATCATGCCGCTGGACGAGCGCCACCGCAACGGCATGGGCCACGCGCACGGCGGGGCCATCTTCGCGCTGGTGGACATGACGTTCGCCACGGTTTCCAATGCCGCCGGTTACTATTGCGTCAACGCCCAGACGAACATTTCCTACCTCGAGCCGGGGCGCATCGGCCCCCTCCGCGGCGAAGCCCGCAAGATCCGCTCGGGCCGGAATCTGGGAACCTACGACGTCCGCATCACCGATTCGGACGGGACGCTGGTCGCCGTCGCCACCGTCACCGGTTTTCTGACCAAATACTCCATTCAGCGGGAAGAAGCGTAACGCCCCTTGCGGCCTGCCGAAGGCACGGGACAGCACGCTCCCGCGCCTTCGGGGCGGCGTTCAATCCGCTTCGGATCTATCGTCCGGATTGGCCCGTTCCCGTTCGCGTGGGAGGGGAATTTTTCCGTACATGATGGTTCCCGCGCGCAGGGGCACCCTCGGGCATGGAGCAACGGACCCGTTCCCGTGCGCGTAGGGGCACCTCTTGTCGCAGATCATTTCGCCGGTCAGGCGCACATGCTCGTTCCCGCGCGGTAGGGGCGCCTCCCCACCTATATCTTTTTCCCAGATCCCTGTTCCAGTGCGTGTAGGGGCATCCGGCGCCTGATTCCCCGCATACGGGAATCGGGATGTGTTCCCGCGCACATGGGAGGGGGATCGAGAACATCGCTGGTCAGATCCTGCCCATGAGCCGTTCCCGTTCGCGCGGGAGGGACAGCTTCCCTCTCTATCCTTATGCAACAGGCGCAGGCCCGTAAGGGAACTCACGACGCACAGGCCCGTTCCCGCGTGCGGGGCGAATTAGGCTGCGATGAGGCAGGAAAAGGAAAGTATGGGCCCGTTCCCGCGCGGGACGGAGGTGTGGATCATGAAAATTTCCCCGGGTCTGTGGCCTGTCCCTGCGCACGTGGGACGGGCTGAGGATTTCGCCCGTGGCTTCCAGCCGCCGTCTGGCCTGTCTCTGCGCACGGGGGGACGGGGGGCCGGAAACACCTCCACGTGTGTGGGAAGAGGCCTGTCCCTGCGCGTGGGGGACGGGCCCCCGGAAGATATGGAAGCCCAAGCCAAGCTTGGCCTCCTGCGCGCGTGGGGTGGCCTGCGTCCGGCCTCCGGGCATGGAAAAGGCGGGGAATCCTCCGCCTTTTCCGGTTTGGCCGCCGTTGCGGGTTATTTGTGCTCTCCCATGCGGGGCTGGGCTTGATCCTGCCCGAGCTGGGAGTAGGCTTCGAGAAAATCCGCCGCGTTGACCGCCCCCGTGGCAAAGGATTTCATGGCCTCGTCGTGCAGCAGCTCCAGCACTTCGCGCTTGATGTCCACGTATTCCGGCATGGACATCATGTCGAAGGTGCGCGGGCGGGGGAGGTCGACGTCCATGACCTTCTTGACCCGGCAGGGCTGGTTCGTCAGCACGACCAGACGGTCGGCGAGGAAAATGCCCTCCTCAAGCTCCGAGGTGACGAACAGGTTGGTGCCGCGGTGCTCCTCAAAGAGGCGCACGTAGTATTCCTGCATGAGGGCGCGGGTCATGGCGTCCAGCCCCCGGAAGGGTTCGTCCATCATCATGACCTTCGGATGGTTGATCATGGCGCGGACCAGTTCGGCGCGGCGCTGCATGCCGCCCGAAAGCTGCGAAGGGTATTTGTTGCGGAAATCCTGAAGGCCGACCATTTCCAGCAGCTTCATGGTCGTGCTTTCGAGTTCCCGGCCGCTCAGCTCGCCGCGCACGCGGGGCCCGTAGCTGACGTTTTCAAACGTGGTCATCCACGGGAACAGCGCGGTTTCCTGAAACACCACCAGACGGTCGGGCCCGGGCCCGGAGACTCTTTCCCCGTCGATGAGGATGCTGCCCGCGTCGGGCGTCTCATAGCCCGCCAGCATGCTGATGAGCGCCGACTTGCCGCAGCCCGACGGCCCGATGAGGACGGTGAGCTTGCTTTTTTCCAGCGTGAACGAACAATCCTTGATGACTTCCTTGTGCAGGGGACCGACGCCGTAGCCTTTGCAGAGGCCGCTGACCTGCATTTCACCGTATCCCATACCGATGTCGCTCATGGTCGCCTCTCCTTAGAATGTACGCAGCCACGGGGTCATGCGAGTGCCCGCGAAGCGGATGATGGCCGAACAAACGTATCCGGCGATGCCGATGCTCATCATGCCGATGATGATGACCGGGAACTCGCCCGCCACATAGGCGCTCCACGTCAGATAGCCGAGGCCGGTACGGCTGGCGATCATTTCGGCGGCGACCACGACGGCCCACGTCACGCCCATGCCGACGGTCATGCCGACGACGATGCTCGGAAGGCTGCCGGGGAGCAGGATATGCCAGAACATGTCCGAGCGTGAGGAGCCGAGGGACCGGGCGGCCCGCAGGTACCGGGCGTCGATGCTGCGCACGCCGTCCACGATGTTGATCACGACGATGAAGAACGCCCCGAGGAAGGTCACGAAGACCATGCTCATTTCAGGGGTGGGCCAGAAGATGACCGCGACCGGGACCCACGCCAGCGGCGGGACCGGGCGCATGATTTCAAACACCGGATAGATGAGGCTGTGCGCCGTCTTGCTGGCCCCGAGGAGCAGGCCCAGCGGGATGCCGATGACCTGCGCGAGCACGAAGCCGCCGATGATGCGCATCATGCTGTCGCGCCATGAGATCCAATAGAAGGCGTCGGTGAGCTGCTTGCCCATGGAACCGATGACGGACGAGGGCGCGGGCACGTTGCCGATGATCGGCACGTGCAGGCGGGTGCAGATTTCCCAAACGACGGTGAACACGATGATGGAGACGATGCCGCGCCAGGCGGTGGCGCTGCACAGGCTTTTTTTGATCGACGACATGGTGGCTCCTTCGGTTACATTTCCCGTTCGCCGGCCTTGAAGGCCTTGAGGGCTTCCTCATGGACGGCGGAGATGCATTCTTCCTTCAGCCGCGTGTAGGTCGGCGAGGACAGCACGCGGAAGTCGCGGGGGCGGGGGATGTCCACGTCGAGGATCTTTTTGATGGTCGCGGGGCGGGTGGTCATGATGTAGACCTTGCTCCCGAGGAAGATGGCCTCTTCAAGGTCGTGCGTGATGAAGAAGACGGTGGTCTTGCTTCTGTCGTACACTTGCAGCAGGAACTGGTGCACCACGGTCTTGGTCAGAGCGTCCATGGCCCGGAACGGCTCGTCGAGCAGGAGCACGCGGGGGTTGTTCATCATGGCCCGGGCGATTTCCACGCGGCGGCGCATGCCCGAGGAAATTTCGCTCGGGTAGTTGTTCTCGATGCCCATGAGGCCCATCTGGCCGAGCATCTCCATGGCCTTGTCCTCCGCCTCCTCCTTGCTCATGACCTTTTGGACGATGGGCCCGAAGGTGACGTTCTCAAGCACGGTGAACCACGGGAACAGCGCGCCGTTCTGGAAGACCACGATGCGGTCGGAACCGGGCTGCGCCTGCTTGTCGGCGGAGCAGAGCACTTCGCCGTCGAGGAGGATTTCGCCGCTGCTGATGCTGTGGAAGCCCGCGATGGCGTTCAGGAGCGTCGTCTTGCCGCATCCCGAAGGGCCGACCACCACGCAGAACTCGCCGGGGGCGATGTCCATGGTGCAGCGATCCACGGCAAGGACCTTGGCGCCGTCGGGGTCGTATATCTTGCTGACGCCGTTGATCTGGATGTGCCCGCGCGCGGGCGTTTCGTTGCCGCTCATCGTACTTCCTCCCTGACCTTCCACTGCATGAGGCGGTTGCCCACCATACGGATGAGCAGGCTGCTCAACGAGCCGATGACGCCGAGCGTGATCATGGCGATGATGATCACCGGGTACTGCACCAGCATGAACGAGTTCCAGATAAGGTAGCCGAGGCCGTATTCGCCCGCGAGCATTTCGCCCGCGACCAGCGAGAACCATGCGTACCCCATGCTGATCTGGAGGCCGGTGAAGATGAACGGCATGGCGCCGGGCAGGATGACCTTGAAGAACACGTCGCGGGGCCGCGCGCCGAGGGCCCGGGCCGCGCGGAAATAGGACTCGTCGATGGATTCCACGCCGAGCAGCGTGTTGAGCACCGTGGCGAAGTAGGAGCCGAGGAACGTCAGGAAGACGATGGACGCTTCGCGGCCGGGCCACATCAGGATCGCCAGCGGGACCCATGCCAGCATGGGGATGGGACGCAGGGTTTCGAGCAGGGGGAACGAGTAGTCCTTGAACGTCTTGTTCCAGCCCATGAACAGGCCCGTGGGCACGCCGAGGAGCGTGGCGAGCATGAAGGCCTGAAACACGCGCCAGACGCTGATGCCGATGTGCGCGTAATAGTCGCTGGTGTAGATGGAGATCCCATAGACGGGGTCGTCGGAGATCCATTCCTTGAAACTGGCCACGGGGCCGGGGAGTTTCTCAAAGTAGGGCAGTTGGAAATATTCCGTCGTCAGGTACCAGAAGAGGACGAAGGCCACCAGACCGAGCGCGTTCAGGTATGGGGTCGGGCTCTTCAGCCAGAGTTTCGTATTCGCCAGCGTCACTTCCCAGGCGCTTGGGCCCTTGGTCGTCTGGCGCTGCATGATGGCTTGGCTCATGTTTTCCCCTCGGGGTTGGGGTGGGGT
>USCL01000009.1 GCA_900553145.1 uncultured Desulfovibrio sp. | reverse complement strand
TTCTGAAGAAAGGTTTTCCCTCCCTTCCCCAGTTCTTCCTACCCCTCCATCAGCGGCAAACACGCAATGGCGAGAGGGGTGAGCAACAGGGGATAATCGGGGCACTCGACCTTGATGCCGAGCTCCTTCTCAAACAGGGGCGCGATGCCGGGGAAGCAGCACGTGCCGCCGGTGAGATAAACGGTATCCACGGCATGGCCGGAAATGTGGGCCTTCACGATGTCGGAAATACGCTCGAACACCGGCTTTACGATGGGCGCGTACTGGCGGTTGTCCTTGCCGCGCTTCTTGAGCTCGGCGTCCTCGTAGGGCACGGAAAGCGCGCCGGACATGGCGAGGGTGACGTGATGCCCGCCGGTGGCGTCGTCAACGGAATCGATGACCTTGCCGTCGGCGATGATCGCCGTGCCGGTCGTGCCGCCCCCGATGTCCACGACAGCCGCCCGATCGAGCTTGGCAAGGCGCGCAAGGCAGCTCGGCTCGTCCGCCGTGCTGACAAGGCGCAGGTTGGCGGCATCCAGAATATTTATGGAAAGCCGGGCGTCCGTTCCGGGAGGATAGGAGGTGGACGCCTCGGTGACCTTCCGGCCAAGACGCTCTTCCGTCATGCTCACAAGCCGCTTCACGATGGTGATCGCGCCGTGGTAATCCACAACCACGCCGTCACGCACGACGGTGGCCCACTCAAGGAACGCCGACACGGGCACCCCGTTGCCGTCCACCGCCATGACCACCACGTCGGCCGTACCGAGGTCGACGCCGACATGAATCGGCCCTTCCACCTGAACCGGAGAGGCGTCGTTGCAAATCCTCGAGGCCACTTCCAGCCGCTTCATCACTTCTTCCCATGCAATCTGCTTCATCATGCTCCAGCCGTCGTTAAATGGAAAAACAACGCCGCGTTGGCCGCCGGCGCTTCGTTTCAAAAGGAAAAGTCGCCCTCAACTGTATACGGCGCGGGCGGAACCCGAGTCAAGGCGATACCGTTTTCCCCTTCCCAGCACCGTTCCTCCAAGGGACTTGACAGAGAAGGAAAACCGCAGGAAAAACACGTTAAGTGTGTCTCCACGCCTCACAAGGCCACCCAATTCCGATCATCGCCGGAGCACGGCGGACGACCCGTGCCTTTCTGCTCTGAAAGGCCGGCACAAAAGGATTTCTTGATGAAAACCAAAATTCTGGCAACCATCGGCCCCGCGTCCAACAAGCGTGACGTCCTCTCCAAACTGATCGCGGCAGGCGTCCGGATTTTCCGCCTTAATTTCTCCCACGGCGACAGTTCCTCCTTCGTCGACCTCATCAAGATGATCCGTGAACTGGAAGTCGTCCACAAGACGCCCATCACCATCCTTCAGGATCTGTCGGGGCCCAAGATCCGCATCGGCACCTTCCCCAACGAAGGTTCCCTGAACGTGCTCAAGGGCGATCAGCTGCTGCTCGGCCCCTCCTCGCAGATGTGCAACGATGGGTTGCCGTATATCCCTTTTGATCATCCCGAAATTTTTGCCGAGCTCGAACAGGGCGACCGCCTCGTGCTCGCCGACGGCACCCTGCAGTTCCGCGTGTGCGAACACCGCGAGGACGGCCTCTTCAAGCTCGAAGCCAACAACAACGGCATTGTCACCTCGCGCAAGGGGCTGGCGCTGCCCGGCAAGTCCATCCCGCTGCCCGCGCTTACCGAAAAGGACAAGAAGGATCTTGTGGACGGCCTCGCCCTCGGGGTGGACGCCGTGGCGCTCTCCTTCGTGCAGTCGCCCGAGGACATCCGCGAAGCCAAATCGATCATCCGCAGCCACAGCGAGCGTGACATCCCGGTGATCGCCAAGCTCGAACGCCGCAACGCCGTGGATCGGCTCGACGCGATCCTCAAGGAAGTCGACGTTGTTATGGTGGCCCGCGGCGACCTCGGCATCGAGTGCCCGCTGCCGGAGCTCCCGGCCATGCAGAAACGCATCATCCGGGCCTGCAACCGGGCGGCCAAGCCGGTCATCGTCGCCACGCAGATGCTGCTTTCGATGGTGTCCAGCCCCTCCCCGACCCGCGCCGAAACCACGGACGTCGCCAATGCCGTGCTGGACGGCGCCGACTGCGTGATGCTTTCCGAAGAAACCGCCATGGGCAACTATCCCGTGGAAACGGTGCAGTTCATGAGCGAAATAGCCTCCAAGGCCGAGGAGCTCATGGCCGAAACCCGCCGCATCGCCGAGCCCGAGAACGACGGCACCGCCGAATTCCTCGCCTACGCAGCCTGTCTGCTGGCCCAGAAGGCCAACGCCAAGTCCATTGTGGCGCACAGCCTTTCCGGCACGTCGGCGCGCCTGCTGTCCGCACGCCGCCCGGTACAGACCGTCCACGCGCTGACCCCCGACGTGACCAGCCTCAAGGCCCTGAACTTCTCGTGGGGCGTGCTCCCGCATCAAGTCGGGAACGACAATGTGGGCCACCTCGCCCGCGCCGAACGCTTCATCGCCTCGTCCTCGCTGTTCGGCCTCGGCGAAGATGTGGTCATCACCGCCGGACAGCCCACCTCCTCTTCCCCGCAGCCCCGCGGCACCAACCTTGTGAAAATCTATAGGAAATAGCGTTTGCCAAGGTACCTCCCCGACAAAAGTACCTTATAGTAACAACATTTAAAAAGGCGCCGCATGTAAAAAGTGCGGCACCTTTTTTATGAAACAAAAACCGCCCGAACGGCTTGCGTTCAGGCGGTCTTCTTTTTCAAAAGGGCTGCGCCTTCTCCTTGCGGACGGAGGCATCCGATAGGGTCCATCAGTCGGCCTTGAGGGGCACGGGCGTTGAAAAACGCTCTCCTCCATCTCCTTAAGACATGGCCCTCTTCTGAAAAACGTTCCCTACAGTGCCACGCCATGCTCGATGCAGGCGAAAGCGTTGTGGGCATGGATGGACTCGTAGCTCTCGACCTCGACGCGGAAACCGCCCACATGGGGGTGCTCGGCAAGGCGGCTGGCGACGTTGCGCACCACGTCCTCAACGAACGTTGGCCGCGAAAAGGCGTCTTCGGTCACGAACTTCTCGTCTTCACGCTTGAGCAGCGAATACACGGGCGAGGAGCCGGACGCCTCGGCAATCTCGATGAAATCCTCGATCCAGCAGAATCCGCGCATCTGAACGGCCATGCGCACGTCGGCCCGCTGGCTGTGCGCGCCTTCGCGGCTGATGGCCTTCGAGCATGGGCACACGGTCATCACGGGGACCGTCACTTCGAGCAGGAACGAAGGCTTGCCCTCTTCGGGCAGCTCGCCGGTCAGCCTGCACTCGTAAGGCAGAATGCCGGGGCAGGACGTCGCGGGGGCGTTCTTCTGCACAAAATACGGAAAATGGAATACGATATGCGCCCGGCGGGCGTTCAGGCGTTTCCGCACGTCCTCGAGCAGGCGCTTCATCGCCGCGTAGTCCAATTCCTCGGTCCAGTTCGACAGGGCCTGCACGAAGCGGCTCATGTGCGTGCCCTTGAACGCGGCGGGCAGATCCACGCTGATGTCCACGTTGGCGACCGTATGCTGCGTCCCCTGCGCGCGATCCCGCACCAGCAAAGGCAGCTTCAACCCCTTGACCCCTACCCGGTCGATGGGCAGCGCCACCGGAGCCGGACTGTTCTGTACGTCTTCCATTCTCTTCCTTTATCTTACAGCCAGACAACAAAAACGTCATTCCGGCTGTGCAGAGGCTCTTTTTTATCTACGCCCCCACTTGCGGCCGTCCTGCGTACTGACAATCCCACATCCAGCGGGATTCCGGACGCGCAGCCTCCCCACCAACAAAACGTCTTCGGAGAGGGTGGGGAGGGGTTCGGGGAGGGGCGGGAGGCCCCTTCTGAAGAAGGGCTTCTCCCGCCCCTCCCCGATTCTTCCTTGCGTTCCTTCAACGCTACGGCAAATCCTCGCCGATGGCGGTGATCGAAAACGTCCCGTGGGTGACGCCGCGGATGGCGCGGAGCTGATCGGCAAGCTCACGGAGTTCCCCGGCCTTGCCTTTGAGCACCAAAATTTCCAGACAATTGTGATGATCCAAGTGCACATGGAGCGTCGTCACGATGAGCCCGTGCGCGTCGTGCTGCCGCTCCGTCAGCTTGCGGGACAGATCGCGGACATGATGATCATAAATCAAACTCAGCACGCCCGCCGCGTCCGCCGTCTCGGAATGCAGCGAATCCTGCACCAGCGCGTCGCGGATAATGTCGCGCAACGCCTCGGAACGGCTTGGGCAGCCCTGCCGTTCGCACAGGGCATCAAATTTCTCCAGCAGATCGCTATCCAACGAAACGCCGAAACGAACCGTTTCTCCCATTGTCGCATCCTCTATCGGTGAATTTCCCAGATCCGCACGGGAACGGGCCGTTCCTGCGGATACAGGGCCTCTATGTTCTTTTCCCAGACGCAGCGCCCGGCCCAGCGGCGATTGACGAGCATGCTGCGGAACGTGTCGTAGACGGCCCGGCTCGGTTCGGCGACCCACGCCGCGCCGCCCTCAGCAAGCGCATACTCCATAAAATCCAGCACGGGCGCGGCGAAACGCTGCTCGTACATGATGTCCCCGCCCCAGATGAACCGCAGGCTACGGCGCTTCACGGCGGGCCTGCGCCAGTCCATGACCGTCCAAAGCGGCTGAGGGACGGCGTTGTGTTCCGCGTTGCGCCGCGCGAAATGCAGGGCTTCGGGCTCATAGTCCATGCCGATGACGTTCGCGCCGAGCCACTGGCCCACCAGCGCCGTCAAACCGATCCCGCATCCGAGATCAAGGCAGGGCTGGCCGCGCAGGCTCTCGCGCCGCTGGTACAGCCAGTCGGCAAGCACAAGGCTGGAAGGCCAAAGCTCCGTCCAGTAGGGCAGGCGCTCGTCTTCCGTAAACTCGGTCATGGCCTCCCACAGGGTTTCCATGTCGGCGGCGCGCTCCAGCCTCCAGTCCCGCCCGCAGGCCTCCACCGTCAAAAAAGGCTGCCAACTCCCCTTGGGAGAGGGCGTATCCTGAGATTCGTTCACCGTTTTCCGTCCCTGCCGCGCCGGAAGGCCCGGCACAGCATTGTAAGTCATGTGTATGACCTATACAGGCGGCGGCGGAAAGGGTCAACGAAGGGGTACGGCGCCCCGCGCCCGCATTATTGACCCAACGGGGCACGTCGGGTATGATAATCAGCTTTTTCGTAGTGATAAAGGAGAAATCGTCGCATGATCGTGGAAATGGGTTGTCTTATCCTCGGGGTTCCCGTGGGTTTCCTGCTCCGCAGGAGGCCCTTCGTCATCAGGCTCACCGATCAGGTGCTCACGTGGTCCGTCCGCATCCTCCTGCTCCTGCTCGGCCTCGCGCTCGGGGCCGACGACCATCTCATGTCGCAGATGGATACCATCGGCGCGCGCGGCATCTTCATCAGCCTGTGCTGCGTGGCGGGGAGCCTCATCGGCGCGCGCCTCCTTGAGCCGGTCATGAACCGCCATGTGGGATGCTACGCCGTTTCCCGCGCCGCGAAGGACGAAGGGGCGGGGCAATGAAGGAATCCATTATCGTCCTGTTCTTCTTCAGCGTGGGCGTGCTTGGGGGCAGGCTCGGCCTGCTGCCCTCCGACTGGCTCGGCCTTGTCCACGAGGCCAGCAACCTCGCCGTATACGCCATGCTCGCCGCCGTAGGCATGAGCCTCGGCTTCGATTCCCGTGCGTGGCGCATCCTGCGTGATCTCAAAGGGTGGGTCGCGCTCGTGCCCCTGATGATCATCGTGGGGACTTTCGCGGGCGCCGTGGCCGCGTGGGCCATGCTGGACATGAGCTTCCGCGACGTGATGGCCGTGGCCGCCGGGTTCGGCTATTACAGTCTGTCGAGCATGCTCATCAACCAGCTCGCGGACGTCAGCCTCGGTTCGATGGCCCTCATCTCCAACATGGTGCGCGAACTCGTCACCCTGCTGTTCGCGCCCGTGTTCGCCCGCGTGTTCGGCGGGCTCGGGCCGCTTTCCGCCGCCGGGGCCGCCAGCGACACCTGTTTGCCCGCCATCATCCGCACGTCGGGCGAGCGGAACACCATCCTCGGGATCTTCTCGGGCATGGTGCTCACCATCGCCGTCCCCATCTTTGTGACCTCCATTTTCGCATGGCTGTAACGCGGTCAAACAAAAAACGAAATCAACCCGTTGACGCCTCACGGAGACTTGCTTACCCTTTCTTGAAGCCAACCATATTTTTTCGCAACCTTATACCGTCAGAGAGCATCATGCCCCTATCCGTCTTCAAACATCTTTTTGTCTGTTTGTGCTTCGCGCTCCTCACGGCGCTGCCCGCGCAGGCCGAGGAGCAGAAAAGCGGAACGCTTCCACCCGCGCTCGAAACCGCGCTGTCCGCCTTGCTCGCCGATGCCCCGCAGGGCAAAGCCGACCCCGACGCCGCAACCATAAACGCCGTCCTTGATTTCGTCGCCACCAACACGCAGGCGGCCAATAAAGTCCGCCCCGAATCCCGCCCGCAGGGTTCCGGCGCGTATCTCAAGGAAACGCTCAACGTCCCGTTCCGCAAGCTCGTCGCCTACATGCTTGATCCTTCCATCCCCGGCGAGGCCATTTATCCTTCCGCCGTGCGCCGCAACGCGTGGATGCCGGGCAGCCCCATCCTGAAGGACAGCGCCGCCCTCACCGGTGCGGCCTACCCTCCGGCCGCCCCCGTCATGACCCGGGGCGTGGAGTTCGAGGAAACGACGCCCGACACCTCCAGCGGCTGCTACTACTCCTACAAGCTGAACCGCCTGTTCGTCCTCGCCGATTACAAGGGCCGCACGGCGCTCATATCCGTATCCGTGATGCCCGGCCAGTCCTCCGTGGGGCTTCGCGGGGCCATCGTCGGCAACGACAAGGATTGGACCTACGTGTACACCCCGGAAAAGGGGACCAATCTCGCCATGCTCGGCTGGGCCGAAACCTACCTTTACGGGTCCGCCAGCATATCCGTCTTCATGGAAAGCGCGCCCGGCAGCGGCAAAGTGGACGTTTCCATCTTCAAGTGGGCGAAAGCCGGCTGGAAGGGCTCCAACGTGGTGAAGGTATCCCACATCACGGCGGGCCTGAAACGGTTCACCTCCGGCATGCGTCAGGTGATGGAATCGCCCCGCCTGCCTTCTTCCAAGGCCATCGCCGCCAAGTTTTCCGAACTCAAGGGCATGGACGACGCCGAACTGCGCCAGCAGCTTTCGAATTTTGGCGCGCACCTTGCCAAGCAGAACGCCGACCCGCTGGATGAAAAGGCGTTCCGTACCGTGCTCGACAACGGCGCGTATCCCGGCACGCTCAAGCGTGACGACGCCATCGCCGAGCTCATGAAGCTGTACATGCGCCAGCAGCTGGGGACGCTTCCCGCCGCCGTGGCGCAGAATTGATGAGAAGATGAACGTATGTTGGGGAGGGAACCTTGGAGAAGGGTTCCCTCCCCAAACCTGCCAGCGCGGCTCGCGCCCTCCCCTTTCCCTCCCAAGGCTTTCGACCCGTAGGGAGGCGGCATGAAGGGAGGGCCGCCGTATGAACGAAAGGGCCTGCGGGCCCCTCTTTTTTTGCCGATCGCGACGGCAGGACGTGTTTACATGGGGCCATATTCCCCGGCGAGGGGTCATAACGGAAAAGATGCGCCGGGGGGGCTTGAACAAGCCGGTTCGTTTTGAGAAAAGAAAGGGATAGTGTCAGAGATCTTTCAAGGAGGGATGCATGGCTTTTTCACCTGCCGTCGAAACCTGCCGCGTGCCCGACGAGCTGCTCGCCGGAGCCTATGAAGAAACGTCCGCGGAGCACCGGAGCTGGATCAAGACGACGCTCGCGCTGGTTGAGGCGGCGTACCCGGCCCTGCCTTCCCGCCTGTCGGTGACCTCCGAAAACGCCGCCGCCGGATTCGGCTTTACCCGCACCAAGGAAGCCGCGCCGTGGGCCGTGCTCCTCATCGGCGAAGGCTACGCTTCGGCGGTGCGCCTCGCGGCGGCGATCATGCCCGCACGCTTGGCTGGCGTGGAGCCGATCTTCGCCGTCTGGACGGGCAGGCCGGAAACCGCGCCGTCCGGCTTGTTCGCCGCGCTGGAACTCACCGGCGTGGAACAGATTTTTGCCATGCGGGATCCCGCGCCGCTCCTCCGCGAGCTTTCCGGCCAAGGGCGTATCCTGCGCTTCGGCCAGCCCCCGCTTCCGGCGTCTTCCTGCCCCGTTTGGAGCGATCGCGCCCCGCGCATCGAACGCGCCGCCCTGCCCGATCCCGTGATCCTCTGGGCCCACCCCGACGCCCTGCCCGCCGATAACGGCGCCGACGCCGTCTACACAGGCCAGATTATCACCGGAGAAGACACGCCGCTGGCCCTTGGGGCGGGATTGGAAGGCTGCTGGCTGCACGCCGACCTGACGCCCGAGGCTTTCATGAACGAGCGGGTGGAGCTGTCCGTCCTGAAGCTGGAGCTCTGAGCGGGCCTTCCCGCCAACGATGCCCCCGCCCGGGGACAGCCCCGGGGAGTGCCGGGATGCCCCCGACAATGCCTCCCCGCCAGTTGACCCGCAGGAGGTCAACACGGTATTGGACATCGGCGGACATGTCGGCAACAGTCCGCCCTTTCATTCAAAAACAGTTTTCCCGGGTTTCCTTGGGAGCCGTTTCCCATCGGTCAAAAGACGTTGGGAGTGAGGACGGAGAACGCGGGCTTTCTCCGGGCCTCCTCCCTCCCCTTAAAAGGAGTTTCCATGACACAGGCTGTGCGCAACATCGGCGTCATCGCGCATATCGACGCGGGGAAAACCACCCTCTCCGAGAGGATGCTGTTCTATACCCGCAAAATCCACCGCATGGGGGAGGTCCACGACGGCACGGCCACCATGGACTACCTGCCCGAAGAGCAAGAGCGGGGCATCACCATCACCTCGGCCTGCACGACCTGCGAATGGAACGGAACCACCATCAATATCATCGACACGCCCGGCCACGTCGACTTCACCATTGAAGTGGAGCGTTCGCTCCGCGTGCTCGACGGCGCGGTCGGCGTCTTCTGTGCCGTGGGCGGCGTGGAACCGCAGTCGGAAACGGTCTGGCGGCAGTCGGAACACTTCGGCGTGCCGAAGCTCGCCTTCGTCAACAAGATGGACCGGATCGGGGCGGATTTCCCGGCCGTGCTCAAGTCCATACAGACACGGCTCGGCGCGAACCCATTGCCCGTCGTCATTCCTGTGGGCGCGGCGGAAACCTTCCGGGGCGTCATTGATCTTGTGGCCTTGGAACGGCTCGACTTCGACGAATCCGATCAGGGGCAGACATGGACCCGCTCGCCCCTCGGCGGAACGGACGCGGAGCTGGCCGCGCCGTGGCGCGAGCAGATGCTGGAACGGCTGGCGGAAAACGACGACACGTTCCTTGAGCAGTACCTTGGCGGCGAGTACGCGGAAGCGGATATCCGGGCCGCCATCCGCCGGGCCACGCTGGCCCGCCGCGTAACCCCGGTCCTCAGCGGATCGGCGCTCAAGAATACCGGTGTCCAGCCGCTCCTCGACGCCGTGCTCGCCTATCTGCCCGCCCCCGCCGACCTGCCGCCCGTAAACGCCCACAACCCCGAAGACGGGACCGACACGGCCATCCCCTGCGATCCCGCCCTGCCTTTCACCGGGCTGGTGTTCAAGGTCATGATGGACGGGGGGCGCAAGCTGGCCCTTGTCCGCGTATACGCCGGGACATTGAAGGAAGGCGATCCCTGCCGCAACGTGACCCAGCGAGCCGACGAGCGTGTCTCGCGGCTCTACCGGCTCCACGCCGACCGCCGCGAACAGGTGGATGCCGCAAGGGCCGGGGACATCGTGGCGATCATCGGGCTGCGCTCGGCGCGTACCGGCGATACCGTCAGCGCGCCCGGTTCCAAGTTGCTGCTGGAATCCATCGAGGCCTATCAGCCCGTCATATCGCTCGCCATCGAGCCCCGCAACGCCGATGAGGGCAAAACCCTCGACGAGGCCCTCGACCGCTTCTCCCTTGAAGATCCGACCCTGACCGTCGCCATCGACGAGGGCTCGGGCCACCGCATCGTATCCGGCATGGGCGAACTGCATCTCGATGTCGTGCTGGAGCGTATCCGCCGCGAATACGGCATTGCGCCCCGCGTGGGCCAGCCTCAGGTCATACGCCGCGAGACGCCGAAACGCACGGCGTCCGCAACCGGGATCTTCGACCGTGAGCTCGGCAAGGAAACGCACATCGGCGAAGTCGCCCTGTCCATCGCCCCGCGTGGGCGCGGCTTGGGCAACCAGATCCGTTTCGCCATCGACACGACCGCCCTTCCGGCCGTTTTTGTCGATGCGGTCAGGCAGGGCGTGGAAAACGCGCTCCAGTCCGATCCCGCCACCGGCTATCCCATTCAGGACGCGGATGTGGAAATCCCCGCCATGCCCCGGCGCGACGGCTCCACGGCCGCGGGCTGCCACATGGCCGCGGGCATCGCCTTGCGGTCCGCCCTCGAAGCCGCTCAGGTCACGGTACTGGAACCGCTCATGTTTGTGGAAATCACCGCTCCGGAAGCCAATCTCGGCTCCGCCATCAGCCTGTTCGGCACGCGCGGGGGGAAGGTCGAAAACATCCTCGATCACGCGGGGCTCAAGCTTGTGCAGGGCCTTGCCCCGCTCAGCAAGCTTTTCGGCTTTTCCACGGATCTCCGGTCGGCAACGCAAGGCCGGGCGGGCCTGATGATGCGATTTGAGCGCTTCGACGTCATTTAAGGCGACAACCTTTAAGAGGCCCCTGACGGGGCCTCTTTTTTCACGTGCGGACAAATGCCATGAAGAGGACATGCCCCTCATGCGTCCACTCACGCGAGGTTTGTCATATTCCGCCATAGATTCGGCAAAAAGTTCACGCGCCCTGTTGTTATCGGCGGGGAACAGTTTGTGACGTCCCGGAATCATCGTTAGTCGGGTTAGCTGTACATATCGTTCAATTCCTCAGGCAGCGCCTCGATCAAATCCGTAACCCGGAAATCCAGCGCATGGGCAAGCGCATACAGCGTGGACAGAGTCGGCTCTTGTGTGCCCGCCTCAAGGTATTGGATGCAACGAAGAGAACGCCCGGACTTTATGGCCAGCTCCGTCTGGGAGAGGCCACGTAACTTGCGTTTTTCTTTCAGCATATCACCAAACGGCTTCGCAAAGGTCATCTTATCCATAATATCGGAACATAACCGCGAAATCGGCACTTGTGTTACGCAGTATAATGCGCTACAATAAGCCATGCATAAGGGAAGCCCGACAATTGACGCTGAACAGCAATGGATAGAAACGGGCAAGGCGTTTTTGGCGCTTTTCATAGCGGAACCCGAATTTGCCCGAAAAGCTGTGGAAATCGCCCAGCTATCCCCATGCCTCGGATCCAAGCATGCCACTATCATTCGAGAGTTGCAGCTAGTATCTGACCTTATGGTCACAATAAGGCGCCGCATCGAAGAAATCGACGAAGCCCCTCGGCCCCGTTGACCCCCTCCCCGCTCAAACAAAAAGCCTCCCGGCATGTTCGCCGGGAGGCTTTTTTCCGCCCTCTCCCCCTGACAAACATCCGAGGAAAGAGGAAACGTCCGAGGAGAGGGTCCCCTGTTGAAAGGCTCCCCGTCTCCGGTTTGCATCAGCTGTCGTAGAACGAGCGCAGGACTTGGCTCCGCACGGGATGGCGGAGCTTGCGAAGCGCCTTGGCTTCGATCTGGCGGATACGTTCACGGGTTACGTTGAACAGCTTGCCCACTTCTTCGAGGGTATGATCAGACTTTTCGCCGATGCCGAAACGCTTGCGGAGCACTTGCTCCTCACGCGGCGTCAGATCGGCCAGCACGGACGCGATCTGCTCGGAGAGCTTGGTATTGACCACCTCTTCGGCGGGCGCGACGGCCTTCTTGTCCTCGATGAAATCCCCAAGGCTCGAATCTTCCTCGTCCCCGATGGGGGTTTCGAGGGAAATGGGTTCCTTGGCGATCTTGAGCACTTTCTTGACCTTATCGACAGGGTATTCCATGCGGTCCGCGATTTCCTCGGGAGTCGGGTCGCGCCCGAGCTCCTGCACGAGGTAGCGGGAGGTCCGGATGAGCTTGTTGATCGTCTCAATCATATGCACCGGGATACGGATTGTGCGGGCCTGATCCGCGATGGCGCGGGTAATGGCCTGACGGATCCACCACGTGGCATAGGTCGAGAACTTGTAGCCGCGCTGGTACTCGAACTTGTCCACGGCCTTCATCAGGCCGATGTTGCCTTCCTGAATCAGGTCGAGGAACTGCAAGCCGCGGTTCGTATACTTCTTGGCGATGCTGACCACAAGGCGCAGGTTCGAGCGGATGAGCTCCTGTTTGGCGCGCATGGCGGCGTTGTTGCCGCGCTTGATGCGCCAGAGCACTTCCTCAAGATCGCTCACGTTGTGGCAGCATTTTTCCTGAAGTCGCTGGAGGATTTCGATCTTCCCAAGGATCATTTCCTTGTAGGAGAACAATTCGTCCACACTCATGTTCAATTCCTTGGCGGCAAGCACGGGGCTGATGTCGCGGGAATCGAGCTTGCGGAAGAGATCCTTGATTTCTTCCTGATTCTTGCCGGTGGACAGCAGATAGGCCGACAGGTCGCGCTGACAGTTGCGCATCTGGCGGACATAGTCTTCCACCGTCTCGATGATCCGGTCGATGAGCGTCTTTTCCAGCTTGATGTCGCGCAGGCGCGTGACGATCTCTTCCTTGAACGCCATGATTTCCTTCTGAATGGCGGTCACGCGGCGTTCCAGCGTGCAGCATTCGTCCAGCTTGGCGTAGATTTTACGTTTTTTCTTGAACGTCTGGCGGATTTCCTCCAGCAGCAGGATAACGCGGGTGCGCTGGTTCATCTCGTCTTCGGTGGGATCGTCTTCCTCAATGGTCTTGACCACATCCTTCAGTTTGATGCGGTTGAGCTTGAGGTCTTCGCCCACGTTGATGAGCTCTTCCACCGCGACCGGCACTTCCACGAGCGCGTACAGGACATCCTGTTCGCCCTGCTCGATCTTCTTGGCGATGGTGACTTCACCGTCGCGGTCGAGCAGCGGCACAGCGCCCATTTCGCGCAGGTACATGCGGACCGGGTCAGTGCTGCGGGAGGAAAAATCGGCGGCGTCTTCGCTGTCCACCAGTTCAAGGCGTTCTTCGGACTGTTCGCCGTCCGTTTCCGCCGAGGTAACGGGGATTTTCTTGCCGTCCTTTTCCAGATCCACAATGGCGATTTCGAGCTGATCGAAGATCCCGATGATCTCCTCGAACTGCTCGGGCGTATTCATTTCCAGCGGGACAGCCTTGTTCACTTCCTCGAACGTGAGGAAGCCCATCTCCTTGCCTTTGGCGATGAGGCTCTTGATCTGCTGGATATCTTTAATGTTGTTCCCCATGAGTCCTCTCCAACGTTTCCTGAAGGGCGCGCAAATATTCCAAATCGGCCTCAAAATTGCCTGCGCCGGCTCCCTGACGCAATGCGGCCGAAACCGAGGCCGATTGCGCGGTCAAATGCAACGTATCAAGCATGGTGCGGATTGCGCCGAACTCACCCTCTTCATTGTCGAGAGGGGGCACGTCCCCGGTGCGACACCGGATCCAGAAACGCTTTTCCCTGGGGTCAAGATGCTGCACCACTTCATCCACAGGGTACTCTTCAAGTTTTTGCCAAAGATCCCGCGCCCACGCGGCGCCCAGAACCAGATGGGCCCCAAGCTCCCGAAGGCGGGGCAGAGAGGAGGGATACCGAACCGCGAAGGTCATGATCTCCCTGTCTCTGGGATTCGTCCGCACGGGCGGCGGGGTCTCCTGACCGCCCGCGTTGCGCGGAAGCGCCCGCGCGCCCCGGCTCTCAACGATCCGTTCGCGCAATTCGCTTTCCGCCAGCCCCAAACCGGTGCTCAATGTGGACGCGAAACGGCTCACGAGTTCGGGCAGTTCAACCTGCCTGAGAAATTCGCGAGCCCAGTCCACGGCTTCCCGCGGGGCCATATCGCGCAGGCAACGCACGCAGAAGGCCATGCCCTCCGGCGCGTTCTTGCGCAAATCTTCAAAAATGTCCGTCCCCTGCGTCCGCAGCAGGCTGTCGATGTCCTCGCCCTCCGGGAAAAGGACGACTTTGCAGGACAACCCCCGCGTCAACAGCATCTCGCACGCCCGGAGCGCGGCCTTCCGGCCCGGCCCGTCGCCGTCGAAAAGCAATTCCACGTGCGACGTAAACCCTGAAATCCGTTTCACCTGTTCCGGGGTGAAGGCCGTACCGAGCACGCCGACCGCGCTGGAGTACCCGAACTGGTGCAGCGTCACCACGTCCATGTAACCTTCCGTCAACATGGCGGGCTTTCCCGTCGCGATGGCGCGCCGGGCCTGCTGCAGCCCGTACAGGTGCTCGCCTTTCTTATATAACTGCGAGTCGCTGCTGTTGATGTATTTGGCTTCGTCCTCGTTGCCGATAATGCGCCCGCCAAAGGCGATGACGTTCCCCGAAAGGCTGCGGATGGGAAACATCAGCCGTCCGCGAAAACGGTCGTAGGCCCTGCCCCGCTCGCTCTTGCCGAGCAGCGCGGCCTCCACGCCCATCGATTCGCTGAACCCGGCCCGCCGCAGCACTTCCGCGAGCGACTGCCAATCCCGGCGGCTCCAGCCAAGCCCGAAGACCTTCGCCACCTCTTCCGAAATCCCTCTCCGGGCCATATAGTCCCGGCACTCCGCACCATCCCGGCCCGTGAGGTTATCCGTGAAATGCGCCGCCGCGATTTCATGGATCTTCAGCAGCTGCCGCCGCTTGGACATGGTCTGCCCCGCGGGTTGGCCGTCGTGCTTCTGCGGCCCGCGTTCCAGCGTGACCCCGGCCTCTTCCGCGAGCTGCTCAAGCGTCTCCTTGAAATCCAGCCCGTTGATCTGCCCGTAAAAATCGAACAGGTCGCCGGAAGCCTGACAGCCGAAGCAGTAGAAAAAGCCTTCTTCCTCGTTGATGGAAAACGAGGGCTTGGTTTCCTGATGGAAAGGGCAAGGAGCTACCCACCGGGGCCCGTTGCGTTTCAGGTCCACGTACCGCCGGGCAATGTCCACCAGATTCAGGCGTGCCTTGATTTCCTGAATGGCTCTTGCGTTCCGTCCCATACGCTCCTGTACGCCTCCGGCGGCAAGGGCCACCATTGCTCCGATGCCTGTGAACGCATTCCCCAGACGCCGAGGCCGCAGCCGGTTGGCTAGCCCCTCCGGCCTTTCCGGGGGAGTACTCCGCGCCCCTCGCCTTCCGGCTCGGGCCTTGACCGGAGACTCTCAAAAATCTCACGCCTTTTCCGCGGTCTCTCTCATATAAAACAGGATCCACAGCAGTCAAACCCTTTCCTCACTTTATAAAGTTTGTGAAGGAAGGGGGAAGGTTTTTGGGGAAGGATTATTCCCCTTTCTTATATTACTTAAAAGTAACAATCGTCACGCCGTCGCCGCCCTGATCCTCAGGGGCCAGCGCGAACGAAGCGATGCCGGGAAACGTCTTCAAAAACGCATGGACTTCCTTGCGCAAGGCACCCGTGCCCCGGCCATGAACGATTTCCACGCCCTCGCGCCCAGACAGCAGAGCCCGGTCGAGATACTGCGACAATTCCCCAATGGCCTGATCGGCCCGCTTGCCGCGCAGGTCAAGCCGCAACAACGACATTTCGGGATCGCTTCCGGCGGTCGTGCGCACCAGCACGCCGGACTTTGGCTTGGCCGGCTGCTGCGGCGCGTCGGCGGGGCCGAGCAGCGCGGCATCGGCCCACAGGGTCACGCCGTTCATATCCAGCTTGACCCGGTTCTGACGGGCGTCGACCTCGCGCACTACGGCCTTCTTGTTCCAAGGGCGGTGCATCACAGGCTGGCCCGGCTTGAGTTCCGCGATGTCGAACGCCGGGGCCGCCTCATCCTGTTCCGGCGGCACATGCAGCTCGGCGCGGACCTTGGCCAGTTCCTTGAGCGCCTGCTTGTGCCCGGCCTTGCCTTCCTGCCAATCCTTCATGACCTTGGCGGACAGCTCGCGCACATCCTTGATGAGACGCTCGCGTTCGCGCTCGAAGCGTTCCTGCACGGCCTTGCGTTTCTCGCGGGTACGCTGCTGTTCGGCCTTGAGCGCGTCGAGTTCGCCTTCGCGCTTGGCGGCCAGCGTATTCAGGCGATCCATCACCGCCGTCATGTCCTGACCGTCAAGTAACAAATACTGTTCCGCACGGCGGAGCACCGACTCGGGGAGCCCGTGCTCGCGGGCCACGTCCAGCGCCTGACTCGCGCCGACCTGATCATAGGCCAGCCGGAACAGGGGTTTTTTCGTGCCCGGATCGAACAGTACCGAAGCCGCGCGCACGCCCTCGCGGGTCAGCGCGTACGTCTTCAAGGCCGGGAAGTGCGTCGCGGCCACCACATGCGCCCCGCGTTCGAGAAGGCCGTCAAGCACGGCCTGCGCCAGCGCCGCGCCCTGTGCGGGATCTGTGCCCGCGCCGAACTCGTCGAGCAGGATGAGCGTGCGGCGATCCGTGGCTTCCCATGCATTGCCGAGATGCCGGATCTGCGCCGTAAAGGTGGAAAGGTGATCGTCGAGGCTCTGCTCGTCACCGATAAACGCGTGGATCGACGTCCACCACGGGATGACCGAACCTTTGGCCGCCGGAACCGGCAGCCCGGCGAGGGTCATGACCGCCAGCAGGCCGAGCGTCTTGAGGCACACGGTCTTGCCGCCCGCGTTGCCGCCGCTGATCACGAGCGCGCGATCCGCGGGCCGGAAGATGAGATCCACCGGATGCGGGCCGCCCTGCTTGCGGATCTGCGGATCGAGCGCAAGGAGCGGGTGGCGCGCGGCGAGAAGGGACAGCGGCGCGTCTTCCCCGTCGGGGCTGACGGTGGCGCATGCGCCGTCGAACGAAGCCGCCAGCCCGCACTTGGCGAGCTCGACATCCAGCCGGACCAGCAGGTCCCACGCCGAACGGATGAACGGCAGCTCGTTCTGCACGATGTCCGTGAGGTAGCGCAGCACCTTGCGCTCTTCCTCGCGCTCCTCGCGCTTGAGCTCCTGCAGGCGGTTGTTCTGCTCCACAAGGAACAGCGGCTCGAAATAGCACGTCTCGCCGGTATTGGAATAGTCGTGGATGATGCCCTGGATGCGGCCCTTGAAATTCGACTTGAGCGGCAGGACGTAACGGTCCGAGGCCAGCGTCATGTAATCGTCCTGGAGGTATTGGGCGATGTTATACTGGACCGCGAAATCTTTGACTTTGCGCAGGCACATGAGATGCAGGCGGCGCAATTCGCCACGCACGAGCATCAATTCGGGGGAACTTTCGTCCTTGATGAGCCCATCGTCGCCGAGGCAGCGGGATAACGCTGAAAGGGTCATCTCCGGCAGGGGCATGGACGCCACAAGATCCCGCAACGAAGGCCACATGGAGCCGTTTTCATTGATGGACAGCACGGCCTTGCGGCCCTGAAGCAGGGTTTCGCGGAGCGCCCACAGCGCGTCGGCATCGAGCTGGGCGGACGCCGGGGATGCGGCGGCCTTTTCCAGATGCGGGAAAAGCCCCTCCAGATCCGGGAAATCGGACAGGCGGAAGCCGCTGTGCGCGGACCACGTGCGCACTTCGTCGAACAGGGTGTGCGCGGCGTTGACGGCGTCCACATCGCGCAACGGGAAAAGGCCGAGGCTGACCCTGCGGCCGGCCTCGGACACACACAAGCCGGCAAGATGCTCCAGCACCTTGCCGAATTCAAGAGCCTTTATCGTACGGCTATCCATGCAAACTCACTTCCTCCCGGCGCGGCGTCCCGCGCGGGGGGCTAGCTCAGGCGCGCTTTGACCGCGGTGCTGACGGCCTTACCATCCACACGGCCCTTGTAGTCGCCCATCACGGACTGGATGACCTTGCCCATGCCGGACATATTGGTCACGCCGAGCGCGGCGACGGCGGCGTCGATGGCGGCAGACAGTTCTTCCTCGGAAAGCGGCTCGGGAAGGTATTCTTTCAAAATGGAGAGTTCGGCGGCTTCCTTATCGGCGAGATCGGGGCGGTTGGCCGCCGTGAACTGCTCGATGGAATCCTGACGCTGCTTGGCCTGCTTCTGGATGACGCTGGCAAGCTCTTCGTCGGTGACGGGCCGCATAAGTTCCACCTGCAGGTTCTTGGCCGCCGTCTTCAAAAGGCGCAGCACGCCCAACCGCAGGGCATCCTTGGCCTTGTAGGCGGCGATGTAGTCCTGCTCGATACGCGTTGTCAGAGACATGATAGTTCCCGGGGATGATGATTGAAAAAACACGGAAAGCCGAAAGGACTTCCCGTGTATCCACCTCTATCGCCTACGAGATCGTCCGCCCAGCCGCCGGAAACACAAGAGGAACAAACACGGAAACGCTCCGCTCGTTTGCGGGGGAGCCCCGCCAAAAGGACGGGATGCACTCCCGTCAAAACGATGGAGCGTTCCAAACCCCTTGTCTTTCCGTTTCCGCATCCGGGAGGACGAAGAAACGGAAAAGACTAAGCGGCGTTCATCTTACGCATTTTCTTCAGCAGACGCTTGCGGGCGGCGGCCTTTTTCTTCTTGCGCATGACGCTCGGCTTTTCAAAGTGCTGGCGCTTCTTCATTTCAGACAGAATACCAGCCTTTTCCACCTGCTTCTTGAAGCGGCGCAGAGCGATATCGAAGTTGTAGTCGTCTTCGTTCAGAAAGACTCCGGGCATTGGTCATCACCCCCTCTTTGCAAAATACTCTCCAAGGGGCGAGAAAACACCCGGCCTGAAGACAGAAAGGGGAAGGTAGACGACTTTCCGAAAAAAGGCAAGCCCTAATGACTTTCCGCCGGGTGTTCCTCCCCGTGGCCGCCGCAGCCGCCCCGGCAGGTGTCCCAGATCGAGCGCAGGATCACATAACCCACGCCGGATCCGATCACGAACAGGACAAGGTAGAGCACCCCGAAGAAGACCGCGAAATCGGGGGACCACCACGGAATGTCCTGAGGAAGGGGGCTGTGGATCGTTTCGCCGTGCAACATCTGCTTTCTCCTTACTTGTTTAGCGCATCCTTGAGCAGCTTGCCGGGACGGAACCGCACCACCTTGGAGGCCGCGATGGTGATGACATCGCCGGTACGGGGGTTGCGTCCCTGACGTTCCTGACGCGTTTCCGCGGCGAACGTGCCGAAGCCGGTCAGGGTGAGTTTGCCGTCTTCCGCCAGCATATCCTGAATGGATTCCAGCATGGCGTTGAGCGAACGTTCCGCAGCCGCTTTGGTCATGTTGGCCCGGGCCGCAATCTGCGCGACGAGATCTGCCTTGGTCATCATCGACTCCTTGTGCTCGTTTCGGACTGCGGACGACGGGGTATGGTACACCACCACGACCCGCTCCGCAATCGCGCCCGACGTCACAGGGCGGCGCCTTTTATCCGGCACAACGCCCTCTGATCATGGGGCATTTATTGGGGCAAAACTTGGCTCAGCCTTTCTTTTTTGGTCAATCATGTTTTCCCGGGGAAGTCAACTCCCCAAAGTTCCAAAAATCTCGGCAAGCTGCTGAAACTGTTCCGGCGTGAGTGTCTCGGGCCGCGCTTCGGGGGCGACCCCCATCCCTTCGAGCGCCGCAACGGCGCCGTCCCTGCCCGCCCGCCGGAGGATGGACTGCAGCTGCTTGCGCCGCAACTGGAAACAGAGCTTCAGCATGGACGAAAGGGCCTTCGGGTTCGCGGGATGCCGCTCCCGGGGCAGGGGGATGAACGTGACCACGGCGGAATCCACCTTCGGGGGCGGATTGAATGCCCCGGGCCCGACCACAAAGCCCCACTCCACGCGGACATAGCTCTGCACCCAGACCGAAAGCGCGCCGTAATCCTTGGTCCCCGGCTTGGCATACAGCCGCTCGGCCACTTCCTTCTGCACCATGAACACCGCCCGCGTCAGGTCCGGCGTCCGGGAGACGATATCCCACATGAGCGGCGAGCCGACATTATAAGGCAAGTTGCTGATAATTTTCCACGGGCCCTCCAGCGATTCCCACGGAAAGGCCAGCGCGTCGGCGTTGAGCACCTGCACGGCGGGGGCGGGGCGTTCCAGCTCGGCGTGATGGGCCGCCCAATAGCTGTCCTTTTCGATGAGGCGGAACTCGGCGGGGCCCCGCTCATGGATGATGCCGGTGATTGCGCCCGGCCCGGGGCCTATCTCCAGAACCCGGTCCTCCGGCTCGATCCGCAGGAGATCGACGATGCGGGCCGAGGTTTTGGCGTCTTTCAAAAAATGTTGGCCAAGGCTTTTCTTGGCCCGCGGTGCAGCAGTCAAAACATCCCTCACACGGTTCAGGGAAAAAGACGTTTTCCCATTGAAGCCGAAATACTACCCGTTTCGTCCCGGCTGTCAATGATGTCCGGGGTCAGCCCCCGCACACGCCTCCCCGATTTGCCCCAAAAGACACAAGCGCCGCGCCGCACGCCAGCACCCCGGGAAAAAACGCAGCAACCACGCGGGAGAAAAGACCCCCTTGACATCTATAGAGACTACTCCCTATGACAAACGGTAAGAACAGATCGAAAGCGGGCCCGCCGTGCGCGGGGCCTCACGGAGATCCTTTTCCCGTGCCCCGTTGCGCGGGGAACATAACGGCACTCCCTCCGGGGCGCCCCGGAAGGAACTGGTAACACCCACAGAAGCAGGAGAGGACTATGTCCAAAGCCTTGGATAGCCAGCGAACCTACGCCCTGATCGGTACAGGCGGCTGCGGAAAAACCTCACTGGCGGAAATGCTGCTCTTCCAGAGCGGCGTCATCAACCGTCTGGGAGCCATTGAAGAAGGCACGACCACTCTTGATTACGAACCGGAAGAAATCAAGCGCCGCGGCTCCATCCAGCCCGGGTTCGCCACGTTCCTCTGGAACAAGGATCGCCACTTCCTCATGGACGTCCCCGGCGACACCAACTTTACCGGTGACCTGCCCTACCTGCTGATGGGCGTCGACGCGGCCGTCCTCGTCATCGACGCCGTCGACGGCGTGCGCCCCCTTACCCGCCGCATCTGGAACGCCGCGCGCCAAGCCGCCCTGCCTTCCTTCGTGTTCATCAATAAAATGGATCGTGACCGCGCCGACTTCGATATGGCCTTCAACGGCCTTTCCTCAGTGCTCGGCATGAAGCCCGTTACCCTGTACATGCCCGTCATGACTGACGGCGTGTTTACCGGCGTCGTGGACATCCTCGGCGGCAAAGCCCTGATGTTCGGCGAAAACGGCGCCGTGACCGAAGCCCTCATCCCCGACGCCCTCGCGGACGAAGCGGCGCTCCTGCACGACACCACCGTCGAAAACATTGCCGAATCCGACGAAGATCTGATGGAAAAGTACCTTGAGGAAGGTTCCCTTTCCGAAGAAGACCTCGCCTCCGGCCTGCGCAAGGGCGTGCTCAACGCCAGCCTGGTCCCGGTCGTGGTGGGCTCCTCGCTCGAGAACAAGGGCGGGCGCGAACTGCTCGACGCCATTGCCCGGCTTTTCCCCTCTCCGCTCGAACGCCCGGCCTTCCTCGACGCCGACGGCAACGAACGCGCCTCCGACGACGAAGGCCCGGCTTGCGGCCTCGTCTTCAAGACCATTGCGGACCCGTTCTCCGGCCAGCTCAACATGGTGCGCGTGATCTCCGGCACCATCAGCTCCGAATCCACACTGAAGAACATGCGCACCGAGGAATCCGAACGCCTCGGCACCCTGCTCTACCTTGACGGCAAGACGCAGACGCCCTGCAAGGACGTGCTCGGGCCCGGCGCGATCGTCGCGGTGGGCAAGCTGAAAAACACCCGCACGGGCGACACGCTCTGCGACGAAAAGGCCCCCTTCGCGGTCGGCATGCCGCAGCTCGCCCCGCAGCTCATCACCTTCGCCCTCGCGCCGAAGGAAAAGGGCGATGAAGACAAGGTATACGCCGCCGTCCAGAAACTGCTGGACGAAGACGTGACCCTGAAGCTGAGCCGTGACGAAGAATCCGGCGACATCCTGCTTTCGGGCATGGGCCAGCTGCACATCGAAACCGCCGTCGAGCGCGCCAAGCGCCGCTACAAGGTCGAAATCCTGCTCAAGACGCCCAAGGTCCCCTACCGCGAAACCGTCCGCGGCAAGGTGCAGGTGCAGGGCCGCCACAAGAAGCAGAGCGGCGGCCGCGGCCAGTTCGGCGACTGCTGGATCGAAATGGAAGGCCTGCCGCGCGGTTCCGGCTATGTGTTCGAGGACGCCATCGTCGGCGGGGCGATCCCGCGCAACTACATTCCCGCCATCGACAAGGGCGTGCAGGAAAGCGCGGCCCGCGGATTCATTGCCGGCTGCCCGGTCGTGGACTTCAAGGTGCGCCTCTATGACGGCAGCTACCACACGGTCGACTCTTCGGAAATGGCCTTCAAGGTGGCCGGTTCGCTGGCCTTCAAGAAAGCCCTCGAGTCCCTGAAGCCCGTGCTGCTCGAACCCATCGTGCTGCTCTGCGTTTCCGTGCCGGACGAGTACATGGGCGACGTCATCGGCGACCTCTCCTCGCGCCGCGGCAAGGTCCTCGGTTCCGACTCTCAGGTCGGCATCACGGAAATCAAGGCCCACATCCCCATGAGCGAAGTGCTCCGCTACGCGCCCGAGCTCCGCTCCATTACCGGCGGCCAAGGCGTCTTCACGATGGAATTCGACCACTATGAAGAAGCCCCGCAGCCCGTCGTCGACAAGGTCATCGCCGAACACCAGAAGGCGAAGGCTGAAGAATAGAGAACGCCTCCGGCGGCAAGGGGCTCCGCCCCTTGACCCCGCCGGAGGGAATGATTCCCCCCAACCCCCCTCGAAGCCGCCGTGAACCGTTTTCTGCGAAATCGGTTCACGGCGGTTCCGAGCACGCCGGGAAGTTCTCTCTACGATTGGTTTAGGAACAACCTTCCCCCGCCTCGCTACGAAAACCTTGGGGAGGGAAAGGATGGGGACTGAGAAGGCGTTCTTTCTTCTGAACCAGAAAAGGGGCGCCTCCCCAAGACTATCTCAACTTCAATGCCGACAATGCGATCAGGCCGAGCATCACAGAAATGATCCAGAACCTGATGATGATCTTCGATTCCGGGATGCCCTTCATTTCATAATGATGGTGCAACGGGGCCATACGGAAAATGCGCTTCCCGCCCGATGCCTTGAAATAGCTCACCTGCAAGATCACGGAGAGGGTTTCGGCCACGAACAGGCCGCCCACGATGAGGAGCAGCAGCTCCTGCTTGCAGAGCACCGCGAGAAAGGCCAGCACGCCGCCAAGCCCGAGCGACCCCACGTCGCCCATGAACATCTGGGCGGGGTAGGCGTTAAACCACAGGAACCCAAGCCCCGCGCCCGCCAGCGCGCTGCAGAAGACGGCGACCTCGCCCACGCCGGAGATGTATTCAAGCTGCAGGTACTGCGCGAACCGCACGTGGCCCGTGATGTAGATGTACACCGAAAACACCAGCCCCGCGACGACCATCGGGCCGATGGCCAGCCCGTCGAGCCCGTCCGTCAGGTTCACCGCGTTGGACGTCCCCACCATGACCAGCATAGCGAACGGGATGTACCAGTACCCGAGATCCGGGTTCAGCGTCTTGAAGAACGGAAACGCCAGCCGCGTGGAATAAGCCGGTTCCGACACCAGCAGGAGCATGGCGATCCCGGCCACCAGCATCTGGCCGGCGAACTTCGCGCGCGGGCTGAGCCCCTTGTTCTGATGGTGGGAGACCTTCATGAAATCGTCGACAAAGCCCACCGCGGAAAAACCGATGAACACCAGCATGGTCATCCACACATAGGCGTTGGTCAGATCCGCCCACAGCAGCACGCTCACGCTCACCGCGAACACAATGAGCAGGCCGCCCATCGTGGGGGTCCCGGCCTTGCACTGGTGCGCCTTCACTTCCTTGAGGATTTCCTGACGGCACTTGATGGCCTGAAGCCAACGGATAAAATAGGGCCCGACAAGGATGCTCACCGCAAGCGCCGTCACGAGCGCCCACGCGGAACGGAAGGTAATATATTTGAAAATGTTGAGGACGGAATAATCAACGCTCAACGGATACAGCAGGTTATACAGCATGGGGTTCTCCCGCCTGCGCCTCCGTAAAGGCGTTGACCAATGTTTCCAGCTTGTTCGAACGCGACCCCTTGAACAGGATCACGCCTCCGCCGCTGCCGAGATCGCAGGCGGCGAGGCCCTTGAACATGTCCTCGGCGGACGTCACCGGACAGAATGCGCCGTTGTAGCGCCCGGCCTTCAATCCGGCTTCAAACGCGTCCCGATGCCCGCCCTTCCAGCAGACCAGACGCGGCTTGACCTCCGCGACGTGGCGGCCCAGATTGTGGTGCTCATCCTCGGCGAGCGAACCGAGTTCGCCCATTTCCCCGAGCACGCATACCAGCGGACGGTCGGACCGATCCCCCGCCATTTCGGCGGCGGCGTCCAGCATCCGGGAAAAGGACAGCGGGTTCGCGTTGTAGCTGTCGTCGATCACCATCCAGCCGCCCGCCCTGGAACAGGCGAAACGCTGCTTCGGGAGTACGACCCCGACGAACCCCGCGGCGATTTCCTCGGCGGTCAGGCCCAAACGGTGCGCCACGGCCGCGACCGCGATGACGTTTTCAGCGCCGAACGCCCCACGGAAGGGAGCCTCCACATCCACGGAAACGCCGTCCAGCCACAGCCGGAACAGCCCCTTGTCCTCGCCAGCGGGCACCACGTAGGCCGCGCGGTATTCCACCTGACGGCCCGTGGTGGAGAAAAAGACCAGCTCCTGACGCACGGCGCGGGCTTCACGCACGAGGTCGGGGTAGTCGGCGCTGACGATGGCGGTTCCGCCCGGTGCGAGATACGAGAGCAGCTTCGACTTATAGTGTGCTGTGCCACGATCCCCCAGCCCTGCGGCATGCCCCGGGCCGACGTTGAGGATCAGGCCGAAATCGGGTTCAAGAACGGAACCGAGTTCGTCCATGTCGTTGGGGTGGCTGATGCCCGCCTCCATGACCCAGAACGCCTCGTCTCCGTCCGCCGCCAGCATGGACAGGGGCAGACCGATCTGGTTGTTCAGATTCATACGGGTCTTGGCGGTCTTCCCGCGGCGGCTCAGCACCTGCGCGAGCAGCTCCTTGACCGAGGTCTTGCCCGAGGTGCCGGTGAGCCCGACGACGCGAGTGTCCGGCCCGAGACGCTTGCGCCAGTCATGCGCCAGACGGCCCAGCGCCGCCACCGTGTCGTCCACGAGGACGACCGGAACGGGCGGCACGCCGTCAAAAGGATTGCGCGAGGCGAGCAGTGCGGCGGCCCCGGATTCGGCGGCCTTGCCCGCGAAATCGTGCCCGTCGAACGTTTCGCCGGGGATGCAGACGAACAGGGAACCGGGCGTTACCGCACGGCTGTCCGTGCCCACGCCGACGACGGGGCCGGAAGGCATGGACGCCCCTGCGACGAGGGAACCGCCGACGGCCCGGACGATGTCTTCAAGGCTCAGGCGCATCCCAGAATCTCCCGGACGGTCTGCTGATCGCTGAACGGATGTTTCACGTCGCCGATCTGCTGCGTGCTCTCGTGCCCCTTGCCCGCGATGAGCAGGGCATCGCCGGGGTGCACGATCGAAAGGCCCTTTTCGATGGCCCGGCGGCGATCGGGATCCGCGAAGACCTCGGCGGCACCGGCGAGGCCGGGCATGACGTCGGCCATGATCGCCTCGGGGTCCTCATGGCGCGGATTGTCGGAAGTCAGCACGGCCACGTCGGACAGCTTGGCCACGGCCTCGCCCATAAGCGGGCGCTTGGCGCGGTCGCGGTTGCCGCCGCAGCCGAACACGGTGACGATGCGCTTGAAGCCCGCCCCGCGCAGTGCATTGAGGACATTGACCAGCGCGTCGGGCGTATGCGCGTAGTCCACGAACACGTCGAGATTCTGGGGATTGAGGATACGTTCCAGACGGCCCGGCACCCCGCAGAACGATTCGAAACAGCGGAACGCTTCGGGATCAAGGCCGAACCCAAGGGCGACGGCCTGCACGGCAAGCAGGTTTTCCGCATTGTAATTGCCCACCAGCGGCGATGCGAATTCCCATTCGCGGCCCTCAAAACGGGCGTGCAGGCGCAATCCGGCGGTCGTGCTGGAAAGGACTTTGCCCTCAAGGTAACGCCCGGAAGCGCCGGGGGAGGTCAGGCCAAAGCCGATGGCCCCGGGAACCATGCCCGCCAGACGCGCGCCCCACGGATTGTCCGTACCGATGGCCATCACGCGATCCGCGAAAGGCTTGCCGTGCCCGTCGAGGAACAGCTTGGCCTTCGCCTTGAAATACGTCTCCATGTCGTGATGGTAGTCGAGATGATCCTGCGTCAGGTTCGAGAATACCGCCCCGCCGAAGTCGATGCCCGCCACGCGGTCCTGATCCAGCGCGTGCGAGGAAACTTCCATGAAGGCCATGTCCACATCGGAAGCCCGCATGTCGGCCAGCATGGTGTGCACGTCGAGGCAGTCCGGGGTGGTCATGGGCGCGTCCTCATGATGCCCCGGCCAGCGGTAGGAAACGGTGCCGAGCACGCCGGTCTTCTTCCCGGCGGAGGCAAACAGATGATCGAGCAGATAGGTCGTGGTGGTCTTGCCGTTGGTCCCGGTCACGCCGACCACGGGGAACGGGAGGGAAGCCGTGCCGTACCGGGCGCGGGCCAACAGCCCGAGGGCCTGACGGGGATCGGCGCAGTCGACGACTTCCGCTTCGCCGCAGTTCCCGGCGGATTCGGGGCGGCAGACCACATATCCAGCTCCCCGGGCCACGGCGTCGGCGATGAACTGAGAGCCGTCGGCGCTGCCGCCGGGCAGAGCCACAAAAACACAGCCGGGGGTCGCCTTGCGGGAGTCGATGCACAACTCCATCCCCTGCGCGGCCACGCGGGATTCCAGTAACGAAAGCGGATACATTCCCATTATTCCTGCTCCGAAAGCCAAAGAACGCATGACGTGGGGGCCGAATCCTTCCCCGCCCAACGCACGCCCGGTTCCGGCGTTTGTCGTACCACTCTTGAACCATTGCCCTTGATGACAGGGACAAGCCCCTGCCGGGCGAACATCTCGACAGCCCGCCGCACGGACTGCCCCACCACGTCCGGGACCGTCCCGGAATCCCGGACCGGCAACGCCGTCTTCTTTGTCGCCAACTCGCTGCGGTACTCGCCGAGCACGGTCTTTTCCTTGCTCCCGCGCCGTACTTCCCGGGCGCGGGCCCGGGCTTCGGCCTTCTCCCGCGCCTTGGCCTGCGCCGGGGTCAGCGCGCCGGGATCCGGCAGCGAACCGTGATAGGCCATGACCCGCGAAGTGACGGCCTTGAACACCGGCGCGGCGATCACGCCGCCGTATTTCACTTTCGACGGTTCGTCAATAAAAATGACCACGAGGTATTGCGGCTTTTCGGCGGGCACGAGCCCCACGAACGACGCCGTACGCTCCCCGCCGTACTTCCCGCGGAACGCCTTCTGCGCCGTCCCGGTCTTGCCCGCCACGGACACGCCGGGGATGGCGGCGCGCCTGCCCGTGCCCTCGTCAACCACCTCACGCATCATGGAAAGGACTTCCCGCGTGGTGGCCTTGGAAAAAATACGCTGATCCCCGCCGCCCACGTCATCGGTGAGGACAAGCCGCAAGGGCTTGTACACCCCTTCATTGGCAAGCGTCAGATACCCTTGCGCCATCTGGAGCACCGTGACCGAGAGGCTCTGCCCGAACGAGGACGAAATGAGGTCGGCCTCGCTCCACTCCCGCGCCGGGCGCAGGATGCCGCGGCTCTCGGCAAGCTGGACACTCGTGCGTTCGCCGAAACCAAGCCGGGAAAGGTAACGCTGGTACTTGACCGCGCCGAGCTCCAGACCGATCTTGCCGCAGCCGATGTTGCTCGAGTTGGCGAGGATCTTCGTCACGCTCTGGATGTTCTGCTTCGGGCGGCTGTCGTCCCGGATGGTGATATACCGGCTTTTCCACACGCCGTTTTCACAGTTGAAGGTCGTGTCGCGGGTGACGACCCCTTCCTGAAGCGCCGACGCGATCAGGAACGGCTTGAACGTGGAACCCGGCTCCAGCGCATCCTGCGCCAGACGGTTGCGGTATTCGCTCGGACGGTACTGGTTATAGGAATTGGGGTTGAAGAACGGGAACTGCGCCCATGCGAGGATATCCCCGGCGGCCACATCCACCACAAGCACGCCGCCCCATTTCGCGCCATATTCGGCGACGGCCTTGGCGATCTCTTCCTCGGCGATGGACTGCACCTGCAAATCAAGGGTCAGATGCACATCATCAGCGGGCTGCGCCTCATAATTGCTGTTCACGTAAAATTCGCGGCCCGACGCGTCGCGCCGCACGGCCTGACGCACGGAAAGGCCGCCAAGCTGCTCGTCAAAGGAACGCTCAACGCCCTCAAGCCCCTTGCCGTCCATGCCGACAAACCCGAGCAGCTGGCCGGCCACCTGCCGGTAGGGGTAAATGCGCTCGAACTCGCGGGACAGCTCAACGCCGGTAAGATCCGCCTGCCGGATGGCCTCGGCCGTGGCGTCGTCCACGCGGCGGGCAAGCCACACAAAACTGCGCTTCTTTTCCAGCAGCGGCTTGATCTGATCGACCGAACGCCCGAGCAGCCCGGCCAGCGTCGTAGCCGTGGCTTCAATATCCGTGATGATGCTCGGATTCGCGTATACGGAACAGCACTCCACGCTGCGGGCGAGGATATGGCCGTTGCGGTCGGTGATCATGCCGCGGGGCATGGCCACGGTTTCCGCGGCCATGTGCTGCCGCCGCGCGCGCTCGGCGAGAAAGGGGCCTTCCCAAAGCTGGACATAGCCGGCCCGGACCCACAGCGCGCCCCAGATGATGAAAAAAATCACCGCCACCGTACGGAATCGGACGCTGTTCCAGTCAATGGACGCAAAACGCGCGCGAAGCCCGCCTTCCGAACGACGTCGGTTGGCGGCCTGCGAAGAATACTGTCGAGTCGTGCGCTTGCGCGCGCCCAGATATGCCATAGAAACCTGACCCCTAACCCGCTCGGGCGGAGGCTATTGTACCCCGGCTTCGGGGCCCGGATCGGGCATCCGCCGGATCTGGCCGGGTTTGGCTTCGCTCATGCCGAGCTGGATGGCTTTACGGCGCAGTACATGCGGAGCCAGCAGCCTATCCCGTTCCACTTCAAGTTTGGTTTTGAGGACGGAACGCTGCTCCACCTCATTCCTGATCTGACGGATGGAGTACGCCTTATCCGTCCGTTCGATGCTGAGCCACACCAGCGCGAGCCCCATAAGCAGGCTCAGCAGCAGCGAAATGATGAAGGCCAGCAGCCAGCCGCTCGACGACATTTGGCTCATGCCCGCTCCCGCCCGTGCCGGGCCATGCGCGCGGCGCGCTTGGCTTCGTACCGCAGGCGCGCGGCCTCTTCGCCGGATTCCTCGTCAGCCCGCCGCGCCTGAGGATCCAGCTTTTCCGCCACGCGCAGCTTGGCGCTGCCCGCGCGGGGGTTCAGCATCAGTTCCCGTTCGGAAGGGCAAATGGGCTTCGGGGTCACCAGCAGGGCTTCCGGCTCGTGACGGCACACGCACACGGGGATGTGCTTGGGGCAGATGCAACCCTGCGCCCATGCCTTCATGCGGTGCTTCACCACCCGATCCTCCAATGAATGGAAGGAAATGACAGCGACGCGCCCGCCCGGCTTCAACCGGCCGAGGATGGCGTCGAGGAACCGTTCCAGCTCGCCGATCTCGTCGTTGACCGCCATGCGCAGCGCCTGAAACGTGCGCGTGGCGGGATGGTTCCGGGCCTTGGCCCGCCATGCCGCCGGATAGGCGCGCTCCACAAGGGCCGCCAGTTCGCCGGTGGTCTCGATGGGCTTGCGCACCCGGGCCTCCACGATGGCCCGCGCGATGCGCCCGGCCTGCGGGTCCTCGCCGTAGCGTTCGATGATGTCCTTCAGATCCTCAAGCTTGGCGCGGTTCACAAGGCGGCTCACCGGCAATTCTTCGGAATCACGGTCCATACGCATGTCGAGGGGCCCGTCGGAGCTGAAGCTGAAGCCGCGTTCCGCCGAATCGATCTGGAGCGAAGACACGCCGATGTCGATGAGCGCGCCGTCGATGGCGTCCCAGCCGATCCCGTCCAGCGCGGCTTCGAACCCGCTGTAGCGGGTGTGCACAAGATGGACGCGATCCCCGAACGGCGCCAGACGGATGCGCGCAAGCTCAAGGGCTTGGGTGTCCCTGTCCAGTCCGCACAAAAAACCCTCGCCGCCGGTGCGCTCCATGATGGCAAACGAGTGGCCGCCCATGCCGACCGTGCCGTCGAGATAGCGCCCGCCCGCTTTGGGGGCCAGCGCGTCCACCGCTTCGTTCAGCAACACGGAAATGTGTACGGATTCAGGAGAAGGCATGGAGGTATCGGAATTCATCGGTTCGTTTCGTCCTGCTGCAAAAGCATAGCCGTCCCTGCGGCCGGCGTGTTCCGGCTGCACGTCGCAAAACAGCGTGTCCGGGGATTTTTAAAAAGAAAAGTCGATGCCGCTTTCAGCCAATTCATCGGCCACATCGTCAAAGTCCTGCGAGAGCAGAGCCTTGAACCGGGCCTGATCCCATATTTCAAACTTGTCGCCCTGCCCGACCACGACCGCGTCGTGCCCGAGCCCGGCATACTCCATGTGCGCGCGGGAAAGGCGTATCCTGCCTTGCGCGTCGAACGACTGATCCTCGGCACCGCCGAGCACCAGACGGCGAAAGTCCCGGATCTTCCTCGAACTGTTCCGGAGACGGCCAAAACGCTCTTCCAGTTCCTTCCAGAGGGGGCCGGGATATCCGACAAGGCAGCCGTCATATGTCGTCAG